>NZ_JANINT010000108.1 GCF_024509035.1 Nocardioides sp.
GTGGACGCATGCTGACCATCGGCCTCATCGGAGGCATGTCCTGGCACTCGACCGAGGCCTACTACCGCCGCATCAACGAGCAGGTCGCCGACCGCCTCGGCGGCCACGCGTCCGCGCGCATCGTGCTGCAGTCCCTGGACTTCGCCGAGGTCCGCGACCACCAGCTGCGCGAGGACTGGACGGGAGCCGGCGAGCTGCTCGCCGAGGCCGGCCGCCGCTGCGAGCAGAGCGGCGCCGACCTGGTCGCGATCGCCACCAACCTCATGCACAAGGTGTTCCCGGCCGTCGAGGCCGCGGTCTCGGTGCCGGCCGTGCACATCGCCGACGCGGTGGCCGCGGTCGCGCGGCGCTCGGGGTGGACGCGGATGGGCCTGCTCGGGGCGTCGTGGGTGATGGAGGAGTCGTGGTACCGCGACCGGCTCCGGACCCACGACATCGAGGCGGTCATCCCGGGTCCGGACGACCGCGCCGAGATCGACCGGGTGATCTTCGAGGAGATCACCCAGGGCCGGTTCCTCGACGCATCGCGCCAGAGCTACGTCGAGGCCATGCAGGACCTCGCCGACTGGGGCGCCGACGCCGTCGCGCTGGCCTGCACCGAGATCGGCCTGCTCGTCGGGCCCGACCAGGCGCCGCTGCCGACGATCGACTCGGCCACCGCGCACGCCGACCTGCTGGTCGACCTGGCACTGGCCCCGGAGGCTGTCGCTCAGGCTTGATCTCGCCACAGGCGCAGCGCCACGTCGACGAGCTCCACCCGGTCCAGCTCCGACACCTGGTCGACCGGGACCCACCGCGCCTCGTCGGTCGACCCGTCGACCTCGTGGGTGAGCTCGCCGCCCACGACCCGGGCCTCGTAGATCACCCCGACCATGCGCAGCACGCGATCGGTGTCGGAGACCCGACGGTCGGGCTGCACCACCAGGCTGTCCACGCCCAGCAGCCGCGTCAGCCCCACGGCGTACCCCGTCTCCTCGGCCACCTCGCGCACCGCGGCCTCCTCGATCGACTCGTGGAGCTCCACACCGCCGCCCGGCAACGTCCATCGGGCCGCCTCACGCCAGTAGGCCAGCAACAGCCGCCGCCGGTCGTCGACGACGATCGCGTAGGCACCGAGCCGGGTGTCGTAGTCGGTGTAGGCAGGAGCAGGATCGGTCACCGGGGGAATGATTCCGCCCGAGAGAGGTTGAGGCCAGACATGCCAGACATCACTGTTCCGTCCATCGCCCTGAACAACGGCACCTCCATCCCGCAGCTCGGCTTCGGGGTCTTCCAGGTGCCGCCGGAGCAGACCGCCGAGGTGACCGCCACCGCGCTGCAGGTCGGCTACCGGCACATCGACACCGCCGAGATGTACGGCAACGAGGCCGGCGTCGGCGAGGCGATCCGCTCCTCCGGCATCGCGCGCGAGGAGCTCTACATCACCAGCAAGCTCAACAACGGCTTCCACCGGCCCGACGACGCGCGCCGCGCGTTCGACGAGACGCTGGAGAAGCTCGGGCTCGACCGCATCGACCTGTTCCTCATCCACTGGCCGCTGCCGACGCAGTACGACGGCGACTACGTCTCGACCTGGAAGACGCTCGCGTCGTTCGTCGAGGACGGGCGCGCGGCGTCGGTCGGGGTCTCGAACTTCCAGCCGGCCCACCTCGACCGGATCGTGGAGGAGACCGGCGTGCTGCCGGTGGTCAACCAGATCGAGGTGCACCCCTACTTCACCAACGAGGACGCGCGCGCGGCCTCGCATCGGCACCAGGTGGCCGTCGAGGCCTGGTCGCCGATCGCCCAGGGCGGCGTGCTCGGCGACCCGGTGATCGGCGAGATCGCCGAGGCGCACGGCAAGACGCCGGCGCAGGTGACGCTGCGCTGGCACATCGAGCGCGGGGACATCGTGTTCCCCAAGTCGATGCGCGAGGAGCGGATGCGCGAGAACTTCGAGATCTTCGACTTCTCCCTCACCCCCGACGAGGTCGCCGCGATCTCGGGCCTCGACAAGGGCGAGGCCGGTCGCACCGGCCCCAACCCGGACACCTTCGACTGGATCCCCAGCTGAGCTGAGGGAGCCGAGTCGATCAGGCGCCGAGGGCGCGGCCCCACTTCTCGAGGAGGCCGGCGAGGCGGGTGCGCTCGAGGTCGTCGAGGAGGCCGACGAGGCGGTGCTCGTTGGCCATGTGGGCCTCGAAGGCGCGGTCGATGAGGTCGAGGCCGCTGGGCGTCAGCGCGACGACGCGGCTGCGGGCGTCGGAGTCGCCGACCCGGCGGGTGACCCAGCCGTGCTCGACGCAGCGGTCGACCCGCTTGGTGACCGCACCCGAGGAGACCATCGTCTGCGCCGCGAGGTCGCTCGGCGCCAGCTCGTACGGCGCCCCCGAGCGGCGCAGCGTCGCAAGCACGTCGAACTCGCCGTGGCCGAGGTCGTACTTGCGGTAGACGGTCTCCAGCTCCTCGTCGAGATGCGCGGCGAGCCGGTGCAGACGGCCGATGATCCCCTGCGGCGAGACATCGAGGTCGGGGCGCTCGGTGCGCCACTGCGCCATGATCCAGCCGACGTGATCGAGGTCTCCAGCCATGGCTGGAATATATCTGCCACGGAAACTATTATCCTTTCCGTGGAAACTAACTGGCGCGTGCTGAGCCTCACTGCGATCGCCCCGATCACCTGGGGCTCGGGCTACTACGTGACCGAGACCTACCTGCCGCCGGACCGGCCGCTGTTCGGCGCGATGGTGCGGGCACTGCCGTTCGGGCTGCTGCTGCTCGCCTTCCGGCCCACGCTGCCGCGCGGCGAGTGGTGGTGGCGGGCCCTGCTGCTCGGCACGCTGAACGTCGGCGCGTTCTTCGTGCTGATCTTCGTGGCGGCCTACCGCCTCCCCGGGGGCCTCGCCGCCACCCTCACCGCCACCGCGCCGGTGATGATGATGCTGCTGGCGTGGGGCCTGGTCCGCGAGCGCCCGCAGGTCGGGTCGCTCCTCGGCGCGGCCGTCGGGTTCGCCGGCGTGGCCCTGCTCGTGCTGCGCGGTGGCGCGGTCGTCGACCCGCTCGGCGTGCTGGCGTCGTTCGCCGCCGTCGCGATGTCGTCGCTGGGCTACATCCTGATCAAGCGCTGGACGCCGCCGGTGGACATGCTGACGTTCACCGCCTGGCAGCTGGTCGCCGGCGGGCTCGTGCTGCTGCCGGTCGCCCTCGTCGTCGAGGGCGCTCCGCCGCCGCTGGACCTGCGCGCCGTGGGCGGGTTCGTCTACCTCGGCCTGATCGCGACCGTCGTCGCCAACGCGCTGTGGTTCCAGGGCCTGCGCCAGCTCCCCGCCGCGGCGGTGTCGCTGGTGGGCCTGCTCAACCCGGTCGCCGGCACGATCGTCGGGATCGCGCTCGCGGGCGAGGCGTTCGGTCCCACTCAGGCGCTCGGCATGGCGATGGTGCTCGTCGGCATCATGGCCGGACAGCCCGCGATCGCCGGGCGTCTGCGGCTGCGGCTGCGTCGCCCCCGGTACGAGCCGCAGCCTCAGCCGATCGTGATCCTGACCTCGTTGGACTCCAACCCGCCGTCGGTGTCGACGACGCGGAACCGGTTGACCCCTGGCTGACTGGTCTGGATCGGGATCTGGAAGGTCTCGTCACTGACCGACCCGGTGGCGTTGAAGTCGGTCCACGCCCCGCCCTCGAAGCGCTGCACCTGCAAGATCGCGCCCTCACCGCCGGGATAGACACCCGTCAGGTTGAAGGACTCCATCGGGCCGGCCGACGTCGCGCCGGCCGACAGCGAGATCTGCTTGCGCGGCTTCGCGGGCTTGGACGACTTGGTGGCATCGGCCGAGGGATCACCGGAGCCCGGCGTGCTCGAGGCACCGGGCGCGAGCGTGATCTGGGGACCGGACTCCATCGGGGTCTTCTCGGGCTTCGGCAGGTACATCGACCGCTCGGAGGTCGACCCGCCGCTCCCGTCACCGCCGCCGAAGCCGAGCACCTTGGTGCCGGCGAGCACGACAACGCCGAGGATCAGGCCCACTGCCAGACCGACCCCGACCAGGGCCACCAGCCCTGCGGCGATCGGGTGTCCCTCGTCGGGACCATCGGGCAGCTGTTCGGACACGCGGCGATCTCCCCCGGTTCGTGACGGTACGTCCTCCCCATTGTCATCGCTCGGGCAAGGCCGACCAAACGTCGTCCCGTCGACGCCCGGCCCGCGGGGTCAGCGGGGCTCGAGCACCACCACGGGGATCTCGCGATCGGTCCACGCCGCGTAGGTGGCGAAGTCGGCGTACAGCGCCACGAGGCGCGGCCACAGCTCGGCGCGCTCCCGAGGATCAGCCGTCCGGGCACGGACGGTGCGCACGCCCTCGCCGCGCAGCTCGACGGTCACGTCGGGCTGCGCCATCAGGTTGGGGTACCACTGCGGGTTCTTGGGGAGTCCGCCCTGCGAGGCCACGATGACCAGGTCGCCGCCGTCCTCGAGGTAGAGCAGCGGTGTGGTGAACGTCCGGCCGGACTTGCGACCGACATGGTTGAGCAGCAGCGTCGGGACGGGCTTGCGGAACCCCGCGCCGATCCGCCACTTCGATCCGACGCGCCCGTTGGTGAGTCGGAACGCCCGGACCTGCGCGCGGGCGCCGTACTTGATGATCTTCGCGGTCAGCGGGGAGTCCAGCCCCTGCGGCTTCTCCTTGGGCAGCGCCACGGCTCAGATCCCACGCTTCCAGACGATCTCCTCGTGGAGCCTGCGGCTGCGCCAGCCGTCGGGGGTGCGCACCATCGTGTGGTGGTAGAGACCGCCGAACTCGACGACCTTGGTCCCGCCCGCGCCATCGTCCATCGGCATCGGGTTGTGGAAGTACGCCGTGGCGAGCGCCTCGTCCCCGCCCTCGAACCGGATGTCGACCTGCGCGAGGGAGTGCATCCGCTTCGGGAAGAACGCCGGGAGCACCTCGGCCAGCCACGGCTTCACGGTCGCGTACGTGTCCGCGACGCCGCCGGACTCGGTGTAGTCGATCTCGGCGTCGGGGGTGAAGACGGTGTCGAGCGCATCCCAGTCGCCGGTGTCGATCGCGCGGGTGTAGCGCACGATCACGCCCTCGATCTCGAGGCGGTCGCTGATCTCCTGGAGGTCCACCCCCGAACTCTGGCACAGAACTGGAACACGTTCTACTGTGTGCCCATGCGATTCACCTACGCCGAGGCGATGACCCAGGCGACGTACTACGCGCCGCTCGCCCAGGCGGCCGAGAAGGCGGGCTACACGTCGATGACGGTGGCCGACAGCCTGATCTACCCCAAGGACTCCGACTCGAAGTACCCCTACACCGACACCGGCGACCGGGAGTTCCTCGAGGGCAAGGAGTTCATCGAGACGATGGTGCTCTGCGCGCACCTGTTCGCGCACACCACGACCCTGCGGCTGACGCCGTTCGTCCTGAAGCTGCCGGTGCGCCCGCCGGTGCTCGTCGCCAAGCAGGCCTCCTCGCTGGCGTTCTTGTCGAACAACCGGCTCGGCCTGGGGGTCGGCATCTCGCCGTGGCCCGAGGACTTCGCCAACCTCGGCGTCCCGTGGGAGAAGCGCGGCAAGCGGATGGACGAGTGCATGGACATCCTGCGCGGGCTCACGACCGGCGAGTTCTTCTCCTACTCCGGGGAGTTCTACGAGGTCGACGAGCTCAAGCAGTGCCCCGGCGCCTCGGAGAAGATCCCGCTGCTGGTCGGCGGGCACGCCGACGCCGCGCTGCGCCGCGCCGTACGCAAGGGCGACGGCTGGATGCACGCCGGCGGCGACGGCGAGGAGCTCGACCGGCTGCTCACCCGGCTCGCGGAGATCCGCGCCGAGGAGGGCGACACCCGCGACGACTTCGAGGTGCACGTCATCTCCTACGACGCCTACGACCTCGACGGCATCAAGCGCCTGGAGGACAAGGGCGTCACCGACTGCATCGTCGGGTTCCGGGTGCCCTACATCAAGGGCCCCGACACCGAGCCGCTCGAGAAGAAGATCGAGCACCTCGAGCGGTACGCCGAGAACATCATCGCGAAGGCAGGCTGATGGGCGACCTCACCCGCCCCCTCCAGGACGCGATCGCGGAGGCGGAGAAGCTCATCGAGAGCGCGCCGTTCATCCGCACCGAGCAGGACCTGCTCGAGGGCTACGACTACCTCGCCGGCCGGATCCGGATGGCGATGCAGATGGCCTTCGACCACGACCTCGAGCGGCCGCTGTTCATCAACCCCACCCACCAGTTCTCCCGGCAGGGCCTGGACAACCCCGACGCGATCTACTTCAACGCCTACCTCAAGGAGGGCGTGGAGTACGTCGTGCGCGGGGTGCGCGGCACCAGCGCCGACCTGTCCTTCCAGGTGATGGGCGGCGCCTACACGGCCGACTCCGCGGCGACGTCGATGCTCGCGTTCGACGACCGCGAGCTCGACATCGCCGAGGACGGGTCGTTCGAGTTCACCTACGTCGCCGAGCCGGGCGCGAAGACGATGATCGTGCGCGAGGTCTTCAACGACTGGGACACCGAGGAGCGCGGCCGGATCTGGATCGAGCGCACCGACACCGTCGGCCTCCCGGCCGCCCCGCTGACCCGCCACCGGCTGGAGCGGAAGTACGAGGTCGCCGCCAAGCTGTTGACCGGCTCGATCCAGACCTGGCTGGCGTTCCCGCAGTTCTTCGAGCGCAAGGAGCCGGCCAACCAGCCGACCGCGCCGCAGTCGACCCCGGGCGGTCTGTCCTCCCAGCGCTCCTCCATCGGCCACTACGACCTCGCCGACGACGAGGCGCTGATCGTGACGGTGCCCGAGTGCACCGACTGCGCCTACCAGGCGATCCAGATCGGCTCGGACTGGTACATCTCCACCGACTACGAGACCCACCAGACCTCGTTGACCAAGGCCCAGGCGGTCACCGACCCCGACGGGCTGATGCGGTTCGTGATCTCCGAGACGCCCCCGGGCGGCGCCCCCATCGCGAACTGGCTCGAGACCACCGGCCACCGCACCGGCTCGATCATGCTGCGCTGGCAGCGCCTCGAGCGCGACCTGGGCCCGGAGGACGGCCCGGTCGTCGAGGTCGTCAAGACCGCCGACGTACCGAGCCGGCTGCCGCACTTCACCCCCCTCACCACCGAGCAGTACGCCGAGCGGATCGCCGCTCGGCAGCGCTCCGTCGCCCGAAGGATGCTGAGCTGATGACCGACCTGGGATACGCCGAGGCCCACGACACCTCGATCGAGGAGCGCTACGAGCCGGCGCCGCTGCTGCGGGGCAAGGTCATCGTGATCTCCGGCATCGGCCCCGGCCTGGGCCGGGCGCTGGCCGAGGAGGCCGCGAAGATGGGCGCGGACCTGGTGATCGCCAGCCGCACCGAGTCGCGGCTGCTGGAGCTCCAGGCCGACCTGGAGGGCTACGGCGGCAAGGTCGTCAGCGTCGTCGCCGACGTCACCGACGAGGACTCGCGGGTCAACCTGCGCGACAAGACGCTCGAGGCGTTCGGCCGGGTCGACTGCGTCATCAACAACGCGTTCACGATCCCGCCGATGGACCCGATCACCCAGATCGAGCCGCGCAAGCTCGCGAAGGTCAACGAGACCAACGTCTTCGCGCCGCTGCGGCTCTCGGCGCTGTTCGCCGACGCGCTCGCCGAGGCCAAGGGCTCGATCATCATGCTGAACTCCTGCGTGGTGTTCAGCTCCCAGCCGGAGTACGCCGGCTACAAGCTCTCCAAGGGCAC
>NZ_JANINT010000109.1 GCF_024509035.1 Nocardioides sp.
TCGACGGTGACCAGGTGGGGGACACCAAGCACCACGGCGGCGTCGACCAGGCGGTCTACGTGTTCGCCCGCGAGGACCTCGACTGGTGGGCCGGCGAGCTCGGCCGGGAGATCCGCGACGGGATGTTCGCCGAGAACCTCACGACCCGAGGCATCGACGTCAACGAGGCCGAGGTGGGGGAGCGCTGGCGCATCGGGACCGCCGAGCTCGAGGTCGCGACCGTGCGGATCCCGTGCAACGACTTCAAGGGCTGGATGGGCGCGACCGGCTTCGACAACCGCGCCTGGGTGAAGCGCTTCGGGGCGATCGGCCGGCCCGGCCCCTACCTGCGGGTCCTCGTCGAGGGCGAGATCGGCGCGGGGGACGAGATCGACGTCGTCCACCGTCCCGGCCACGGCGTGACCGTCTCGATGATGTACCGCGCGCTCACCACCGAGGCGGCCCTGCTCCCCGAGCTGCTGCGGGTCGAGGGCCTGGTCGCTGACGCCCGGCGGGCGGCGGAGAAGTACGTCGGCGCACGCGCCTGAGGCGCTCCCGGGCGTCCACAGTGGGGGGTTTGCTACCCGCCAGTTCGACAAGTGATCTAGGTTACTCCGCAACCCCGTTCCCTCGGCCGTACCGCAGGAGTGTCCATGACCGCCCAGGCCAGCAGCGCCCCCCACTACGACGCCGGATTCGTCGACGAGCTCACCCAGAACTTCGCCCTCCAGTTCCTCGACCGTGTCGCCGCCTCCGGCGAGCGCGAGGCGTTCCGCTACCCGCGGGGCGAGGCGTGGGAGTCGGTGACCTGGAAGCAGGCCGGTGACCTGGTCGAGAAGCTCGCCGCAGGCCTGCTCTCGCTCGGCATCCAGTCCGAGCAGCGGGTGGGCATCGTCTCCGGCACCCGCTACGAGTGGATCCTCGCCGACCTGGCCATCATGTGCGCCGCCGGCGCCACGACCACCGTCTACCCGTCGACCAACGCCGAGGACACGGCGTACATCCTCGGCGACTCCGAGTGCCGTGTGGTCTTCGCCGAGGACGACGAGCAGATCGCCAAGCTCAAGGAGCACCGCAACGACCTGCCGCACCTCGCCAAGATCGTGACCTTCGACGGCACGACCGACGGCGACTGGATCATCGGGCTCGACGACCTGGCGAAGCTGGGCGAGGCCCGCCTCGCCGAGCACCCCGGCATCGTCGAGGAGACGGTCCGCGCGATCGCGCCCGACCAGCTCGCCACGCTGATCTACACCTCCGGCACCACCGGCCGGCCCAAGGGCGTGCGGCTGCTGCACAAGTCGTGGGTCTACGAGGGGACCGCGATCCAGGTGCAGGACATCCTCCACGAGGACGACCTGCAGTTCCTGTGGCTGCCGATGGCGCACTCGTTCGGCAAGGTGCTGCTCTCGGCCCAGCTGGCCTGCGGGTTCGCGACCGCCATCGACGGGCGGGTCGAGAAGATCGTGGACAACTGCGCGACCGTGAAGCCGACGTTCATGGGCGCGGCGCCGCGCATCTTCGAGAAGGCGCACAGCCGGATCATCACCATGCAGGCCGCCGAGGGCGGGGCCAAGGAGAAGATCTTCCACAAGGCCTTCGAGGTCGGCATCAAGGTCGACCAGCTCAAGCTCGCGGGCAAGTCGGTGCCGTTCCTGCTCAACCTCCAGCACGGGCTGTTCGACAAGCTGGTGTTCAGCAAGGTCCGCGAGCGCTTCGGTGGCCGGGTCCGGTTCTTCATCTCGGGCTCCGCGGCGCTGAACGCCGAGATCGCGGAGTTCTTCCACGCCGCCGGCATCCTCATCCTCGAGGGCTACGGCATGACCGAGAACGCCGCGGGCGCGACGGTCAACCACCCCAGCCGCTACAAGATCGGCACCGTCGGCCCCGCGCTCCCGGGCGCCGAGGTCAAGATCGGCGAGGGTGACGAGGTCCTGCTCCGCGGGCCGCACATCATGGCCGGCTACCACAACCTCCCCGAGGAGACGGCGAAGACGCTCACCGAGGACGGCTGGCTGCACACCGGCGACAAGGGCAGCATCGACGCCGACGGCTTCCTCACGATCACCGGCCGCATCAAGGACCTCTTCAAGACCTCGGGTGGCAAGTACGTCGCGCCGTCCGCGATCGAGTCGAAGTTCAAGGCGATCTGCCCCTACGCCAGCCAGTTCCTGGTGTTCGGCAACGAGCGCAACTACGTGGTCGCCCTGATCACCCTCGACCCCGACGCGATGGCCGGCTGGGCGGAGGAGAACGGCATGGTGGGGGCGTCGTACACCGAGGTCGTCAACTCCGACGCCGTGCACAAGATGGTCGGGGAGTACGTCGACGAGCTCAACTCCCGCCTCAACCGCTGGGAGACCATCAAGAAGTGGCGGCTGCTCGACCACGACCTGACCATCGAGTCCGGCGAGCTGACCCCGTCGATGAAGGTCAAGCGCAACGTGGTGGAGAAGAACAACCAGGAGCTCATCGACTCGCTCTACGAGGGCTGACGCTGGTTGAGGTGCGAAGGCCGCCAGGCCTGAGCCTCGACATCATCGTCAGGCGACGGTGATGTCGAGGCTCGCTTCGCTCGCACCTCAACCACCGGAGCACCCCGATTGACTCGCTCGAACACATGTTCGATGATGGGGTGTGGGCACCCCGACCAGCACCGCTGACACGATCGCGCAGCTGCGCAGCCGGATGGCGCGCATGCACGACGGCGTCCCGCAGCTGGCCCTGGAGACCCACCCGGCGCTGGCCGGGCTGGTCCAGCTGCGGGCCGGCAGCAGCTACGCCGTCGACAGCGCGAGCCTGGCGCTCGCGCTGATGGCCGGCCCGTCGCGGACGGGCAGCTGGTGCGCGGTCGTGGGGGTCGGCGACTCCGGGGCGGAGGCGGCGTACGCCCTCGGCGTCGACCTCGACCGCACCGTGCTCGTGCCCGACCCCGGTGACCAGTGGCTGGAGGTCACCGCCGCGCTCGTCGACGTCGTCACGCTCGTGGTGGTCCGTCCGCCGGGTCGGGTCCCCGAGCAGGTCGCGGGCAAGCTGGCCGCACGACTGCGCAAGCGCTCCGCCGCCCTGGTCGCGCTGGAGACGAGGCCGGGGGACTGGCCGCGCTGCGAAGTGCGCCTGACCACCCGCGCCCCCGCCTGGTCGGGGGCCGGTCAGGGCGAGGGCCACCTGCGCTCGCGGCGGTTGCTGGTCGAGGCCCAGCGCGGCTCGGCGCCGCCGCGCCGCGGGGCGCTGTGGTTCCCCGCCGAGGACCAGACCTACCGCCGCGCCGAGCCGGCCGCCGCGCCCGCCCGGGTCGTGGAGGAGGCGAGCTAGTCGTGTCGCGCGTGATGGTCGTGTGGTGCCCGGACTGGCCGGTGGTCGCCGCCCTGGCCGACGAGGGGCTGCCCACCCACCTGCCGGCGGCGGTGTTCAGCGCCAACAACGTCTCGGCATGCAACGACGGCGCGCGGAGGTTCGGCGTACGCCGTGGCATGCGCCGCCGCGACGCGCAGTCGCGCTGCCCGGAGCTGAAGGTGCACGCCGCGGTGCCCGACCGTGACGCCCGCGCGTTCGAGCCGGTGCTGGCCGCCGTCGAGGAGCTGCGTCCGGGGGTGGCGCCGCTGCGTCCGGGACTGCTGGCGCTGCGGGCGCCGGGCCGGTTCTACGGCGGGGAGCCCGCAGCCGCGGCGCTGGTCGCCGAGCGGTTGGTCGGGCTCGGGGTGTGGGACTGCCGGGTCGGGGTCGCCGACGAGCTGTTCACCGCCGAGCAGGCCGCCCGGCGGGCGGAGCCCCAGGACTGCCACGTGATCGAGCCGGGGGCGTCGGCGCCGTTCCTGCGTGGCCTGCCCGTCGAGGCCATCGAGGACCTCCCCGACGGCCGCGACGCGGTCAGCCTGATGCGCCGGCTGGGCCTGCGCACGCTCGGCGACGTGGCCGACCTGCGTGCCAGCGACGTGCGCGACCGGTTCGGCCCGCAGGTGGCCTGGGTGCACCGCGTGCTGGGCGGTGACGGGGCGGTGCTGCTCGCGACCCGCACCCCGCCCCCCGAGCTGGCCTGTCACGTCGACTTCGAGCCGCCGCTCGACTCCGCCGAGACGATCAGCTTCAGTGCCCGGCGCACGGCGGACCGGTTCGTCGCCGGGCTCGCCCAGCAGCGCCTGGTCTGCACCGAGGTCCGCATCGAGGCCCGGGCCGAGGGCGAGAGCGACGGCGAGGTCGCGTGCTCGCGGGTCTGGCTGCACCCACGGTGGTTCGGTGCCGCCGACCTCGTCGACCGGCTGCTCTGGCAGCTGCAGGGTGCGTCGGGGCCGACGCCGGGGCGCACCGGTGCGGTGCGCGCTCCGGTCGACCGGGTGGTCTTCGAGCCGGTGACCGTGGTGCCCGAGGCGGTGCACGCCGACGGGCTGTGGGGCGGCACCGAGGAGCGGGTCGAGCGGGGCATCGCCCGCGTGCAGGGGATGCTCGGCCACGAGGCCGTCGTCCGGCCGGTGCTCCAGGGCGGGCGGTCGCCGCGCGACCGGCAGGCGTTCGTGGCGTGGGGGGAGCGGCCGGCCGGGTTGCGGCCCCGGTCGATCGATGGCGGCCCGCCCTGGCCGGGCACCATCCCGCCGCCCGCGCCGTCGCGGGTGCTGGCCGACCCGTGGGCCGCCGAGGTGGTCGGTCCGGCCGGCCGTCCCGTCGCGGTCGACGACCGGGGTGCGGTCACCTGTCCACCCGAGCGGTTCCGCGCCGAGCCGTCGGGCGGCTGGCAGTCGGTCGCCGCCTGGGCCGGTCCGTGGCCGATCGAGGAGCTGTGGTGGGAGGCGTCGGGAGGCCGCAAGGTGGCGCGCTTCCAGGTCGTCGGCGTCGACGGCCGGGCCTGGCTGCTGACCTGCGACGAGGGCGTGTGGTGGACCGAAGCGGTGTACGACTGATGGTGATCTAGATGGGCTGGAGCAACCCGCCGATCTCCTGGGGCGAGCTGGAGAAGCGGCTCTCCGGGCGGGTCAACACGCCCCAGGACCCCGAGGCGCCGATCTCGACGCGCAAGCGCAAGCGCACGCGGGTCGACGTGGAGCGGCCCGACGGCCCGGTGACGCCGTACGCCGAGCTGCACTGCCACTCCAACTTCAGCTTCCTCGACGGCGCCAGCGGCCCCGACCACCTCGTGCTCGAGGCGATCCGGCTGGGGCTGCACGGGCTCGCGATCACCGACCACGACGGCTTCTACGGCGCTCCGCTGTTCGCAGAGACCGCACAGCTGCACGCGAGCACGGGGCTGCAGACGATCTACGGGGCCGAGCTCTCCCTGGGCCTGACCAAGCCGCAGAACGGGGTCGCCGACCCCGAGGGCAGCCACCTGCTGGTGCTGGCCCGCGGGGTGGAGGGCTACCACCGGCTGGCGGCCGCGATCACCGACGCCCAGCTGCGCGGCGACGAGAAGGGTCGGCCCGTCTACGACCCGGGAGAGCTGGCCGAGCGCGCGGGTGGACCGCGCGACGGGCACTGGCTGGTGCTGACCGGCTGCCGCAAGGGCGGCGTACGCCGGGCGCTGCTGCGGCACGGACCCGTCGCCGCGGCGGCCGAGCTCGACCGGCTCACCGCGCTGTTCGGCCACGCGAACGTCGTGGTCGAGCTGACCGACCACGGCTATCCCACCGACTCGACCCACAACGACCTGCTCGCGCGGCTGGCCGCCGACCACGGGCTGCCGGTCGTCGCGACCAACAACGTCCACCACGCGCGGCCCGAGCAGCACCGCATCGCCGCCGCGATGGCCGCCGTGCGGGCGCGGCGCAGCCTCGCGGAGATGGACGGCTGGCTGCCGGCGTCCGGGATGGCCTGCCTGCGCTCGGGGGAGGAGATGGCGCGCCGGTTCGCTCGCTACCCGGGCGCGGTGGCGCGCAGCGTCGCGATCGCCGACGAGATCGCCTTCGACCTGCAGAAGGCCACCCCCCGGCTGCCCAAGAACGGCATCCCCGCCGGTCACACGCCGTCGAGCTGGCTGCGCGAGCTGACCGAGGAGGGGTTCGCGCTGCGCTACGCCGGCGGCCCGCTCGAGGAGCAGGCCCGCCAGACCGTCGAGCACGAGCTGAAGATCATCGACGAGAAGGACTTCGCCGGCTACTTCGTGATCGTCCACGACATCGTGGCGTTCGCGCGCTCGCAGGGGATCCTCTGCCAGGGCCGGGGATCGGCGGCGAGCTCGGCGGTCTGCTACGCGCTCGGCATCACCGCGATCGACCCGGTCTTCTACCGGCTGCCGTTCGAGCGCTTCATCTCGAAAGCTCGCGACGAGGAGCCCGACATCGACGTCGACTTCGACGCAGGCAGGCGCGAGGAGGTGATCCAGTGGGTCTACGAGCGCTACGGGCGCCACAACGCCGCGCAGGTCGCGAACGTCGTCGGCTACCGCCCCAAGATGGCGGTCCGCGACGCGGCCAAGGCGCTGGGCCACTCGCCCGGTCAGCAGGACGCCTGGTCCAAGCAGGTCACCTCGTGGACGACCGTCGCCTCGCGCGACGGCGGCGAGCACGACGTACCCGCCCCTGTGGTGGCGCTGGCCAACGGCTTCCTCGGCGCACCGCGCCACCTCGGCATCCACTCCGGCGGGATGGTGCTCACCGAGCGGCCGATCGGCGAGGTGGTGCCGATCGAGCGGGCGCGGATGGACAAGCGCACCGTCTTGCAGTGGGACAAGGACGGCTGCGAGTTCATGGGGCTGGTGAAGTTCGACCTGCTCGGGCTGGGGATGCTCAGCGCGCTCGACCACATGATGCGCATCGTCGAGCAACACCTCGGCGAGCACTGGGAGCTGAGCACGATCCCCAAGGAGGAGCCGGCGGTCTACGACATGCTCTGCCGCGCCGACTCCGTCGGGGTCTTCCAGGTCGAGAGCCGGGCCCAGATCGGCACGCTGCCGCGGCTGCGACCACGGGAGTTCTACGACCTGGCGATCGAGATCGCGCTGATCCGGCCCGGCCCGATCCAGGGCGGCGCGGTGCACCCCTACATCCGGCGGGCCACCGGGCGCGAGCAGGTCGAGTACGCCCACCCCTCGCTGGTGCCGGTGCTCGAGCGCACCAAGGGCGTGCCGCTGTTCCAGGAGCAGCTGATGGACATGGCGCGGGTGCTCGGCGACTGCAGCCGCGACGAGGCCGACCTGCTGCGCCGGGCGATGGGCTCCAAGCGCGGCGTCGAGCGGATCGAGAGCATCAAGGACAAGCTGTACGCCGGGATGGCGGCCAAGGGGCTGGTCGGCGAGGAGGCCGACGCGATCTACCTGAAGATCCTGTCGTTCGCGAACTTCGGGTTCGCCGAGAGCCATTCGCTCTCCTTCGCCAAGCTCGTCTACGCCAGCTCGTGGTGCAAGCTGCACTACCCCGGGGCGTTCCTCGCCGCGTTGCTGCGGGCCCAGCCGATGGGGTTCTACGCACCCCAGTCGCTGGTCCACGACGCCCGCCGGCACGGCGTGGAGGTGCTGCGGCCCGACCTGATGCGGTCCGCGGCGACGGCTGACCTCGAGCCGGTGGCCGGCTCGTCGGGCGTGGGTGGTCCGGGCGGGCTGGACTCGTGCCTGGTCGACCACCCCGACCGGGTCGAGTGGGT
>NZ_JANINT010000110.1:0-7015 GCF_024509035.1 Nocardioides sp.
GCGCCGAGCCGGCGTCCGCCGACACCGACACCACGGTGCGGCTCCAGCTCGCCGACGGAGGAGGGGCGCCGGTCGCGGGCGCGCCGGTCACCCTGGAGCGCAGCACGGGGGACGGCTGGTCCCCGGTCGCCACCGTCACGACGAGCCCGGACGGCACCGCGAGCCAGCCGGTCCGGCTGAGCCGGGTCCCTGCCGACAACGTCGTCCGCGCGACGTACGCCGGAGACGAGACCCACGACGCCGCGGCCCGGCAGGTCCAGGTCGAGCTGACCCGGCGGTCGAGCCGGGTGACGCTCGGCGGGCCGGACACGGTGGTCGACGGGCGCTCGGTGGCCATCACCGTGCGGTGGACGACCGGTGCGGGTGCCCCGGTCCCCGGCCGGGTCAAGATCTATCGGTCGCTCGACGGCGCCCGCTGGCGACTGGCCCGGACGGTCACCACGGGCGACGACGGCCGGGGCCGGCTGACGACCACCCCGCGCGTGGACTCCCGCTGGCGAGCCCGGGCGGTGCGTCAGCCGTGGGTGGAGGGCGATCGCAGCCCCGCGCACCGTGTCGACAACCTGCCCCCGGGCAAGCCGGTCCGGCTGCCCAAGGCGGCCCCCCGGCCCCGTCACCACCTGCCGTCGCAGCCGCGGGCGACCGGCGCGGGAGCGAACGTCGTGATCACCCCGATCCCCGCCCGGGTCTGGCGGCAGATGACCGGGGCCTCCTGGCACCGCGGGTGCCCGGTCGGCCGGTCCGCGCTGCGGCTGGTGCGGGTCAACTACTGGGACTACGGCGGCTACCCGCGCCGCGGCGAGCTCGTCACGGTGGGGTCCGCGGCTCCGGCGATGGGCGCGGCGTTCGCCGAGATGTTCCGCCGCGAGCTGCCGGTGCGCGCGATGTACCGCGTGGACCGCTTCGGGTGGGGGAAGCGCTCACGCGGCGGCAACGACTACGCCTCGATGGCCGCCGGCAACACCTCGGCGTTCAACTGTCGCGACGTCACCGGGAGGCCCGGGGTGCGCTCGCCGCACAGCTACGGCCGCTCGCTCGACGTCAACACCTGGGAGAACCCCTACCGCTCCGCGCGGGGGACCGTGCCGAACACCTGGTGGCAGTCGCAGTCCCATCCCCGCGTCGCCTGGCGCTCGCGATCCCACCCGGTGGTGGCGCTGATGGCTCGCCACGGGTTCCGCTGGACCTACGGCCTGGGTGACACCCAGCACTTCGACTACGTCGGCAGCCGGGCGCGCGCCGCGGTCGCGCCGAGGCCGTGCGACCGGTTGTGCGACGCCCAGCCGACCGGGCCGACCGCGCCCGAGCCGGCGACCGACCCGGCGCCCAGCGACTAGCCTCCGCTCATGGTCGCCTTCCTCGTCGCCGGCGCGATCCTCGGGGTGCTCGCCCGCGGCCTGCGCCACGAGCCCGCCGACCCCGGCCTCGTGATCACCCTGGTGCTCGGCGTCGTCGGCGCCGTGATCGGTGGCGCGGGGATGAACGTCGTGCTCGGCGACCCGCTCGCCGACCTCAACGCCTGGAGCTTCACCGCGGCGTGCCTCCTCGCGTTCGTGCTGCTCGGCCTGCTCCAGGGCGGCGTCGGGCGGAAGCGGACGTGAGCGCCCCCGACGGCTGCGTCTTCTGCGCCATCGTGGCGGGGGAGACCGCGGCGGACGTGGTGCTGGACGAGCCGGACCTCGTCGCCTTCCTCGACCGGCGCCCGCTGTTCAAGGGCCATACCCTGCTGGTGCCGCGCGAGCACGTGGTGACCCTCCCGGACCTGCCCGCGCACCTGCGCGACGGGTTCCTCGAGGCGGCGCAACGGCTCGCCACCGCGATGGTCGAGGGCCTCGGCGCGCAGGGCAGCTTCGTCGCGATGAACAACGTCGTCAGCCAGTCGGTCGCCCACCTGCACCTGCACGTGGTCCCGCGCACCAAGGGTGACGGGCTGCGCGGGTTCTTCTGGCCGCGCACGACCTACGCCGACGACGAGGCGGCGGCGTACGCCGAGCGCCTGCGCGCCGCGCTCGGCTGACCGGCCCGCGAGCCCTCGGTTACTGACGAGTCGGTGGTCACCTAGGGTGTGGTGCCGACGGGTCCGACCGCCGGGCCCGACGGACCTCGAGGAGCCACACCCATGGGCCGTTTTGACGGACGTGTCGTCGTCGTCACCGGAGCCGCGCGCGGCATCGGCTTCGGGACCGCCACCCGCTTCGCCGAGGAGGGCGCCTCGGTCGCCGTCCTCGACCTCGACGAGGCCTCGGCCGCCGAGTCGGCCGCGAAGCTGCCGCTCACCGAGGGCGCCAAGGCCGTCGGCATCGGCTGCGACGTGAGCGACAGCGCCGCGGCCGAGGCGGCCGTCGAGCGGGTCGTCGCCGAGCTCGGCGGCATCCACGTCCTGGTCAACAACGCCGGCATCACCCGCGACAACCTGCTGTTCAAGATGACCGACGACGACTGGGACCTCGTCATGAACGTCCACCTGCGCGGTGCGTTCCTCATGACCCGGGCGGCCCAGAAGCACTTCGTGGCCCAGAAGTACGGCAAGGTCCTCAACCTCTCCAGCGTCTCCGCGCTCGGCAACCGCGGCCAGGCCAACTACTCGGCCGCCAAGATGGGCATCCAGGGCTTCACCCGCACCCTCGGCATCGAGCTGGGCCCGTTCGGCATCAACGCCAACGCCATCGCTCCCGGCTTCATCGCCACCGAGATGACCGACGCCACCGCTGCCCGCCTGAAGATGGACGTCGAGGAGTTCCGCAAGCTCAACGCCGAGGCCAACCCGGTCCGCCGCGTCGGCTATCCCGAGGACATCGCGGCCGCGGCCGCGTTCCTGTGCAGCGACGAGGCGTCGTACATCACCGGTCAGACGCTGTACGTCGACGGCGGCGCCAAGCTCGGATAGGGCATCCCCTCCGAACGGAGGGGATCGCCGGGCGCGCCTCCCCGCGCGGGCGGGCGCCCCGCTGCACACTGGAAGTCGATCAGTTCACACGAGTTTGAAACGGAGCGTCCCGTGCGCCGTGCCCGCCTGACCACCGCCTCCACCCTCACGGCCCTCGCGGTCGCCGCCAGCCTGGTCCTCGCCGGGTGCGGCGGGGGCGAGGAGAAGCCCAGCGGCGACGAGACCCCCGCCTCGCAGCAGGTCGAGGGCGCCGACGAGGTCGCCTCGACCTGGCCGCTCACCGGGTTGGCGGCCTCGGGCGACGAGGACGTCGAGCAGGACCACCCGGTGCTCGTGGCGAAGATGGACAACACCTACTCCAGCGCCCCGCAGATCGGGCTCGGCTCGGCCGACCTGGTCGTCGAGGAGCTCGTCGAGGGCGGCCTCACCCGGCTCGCGGCGTTCTACTACTCCCAGGTCCCCGACCTCGTCGGTCCGGTGCGCTCGATGCGGGCCAGCGACATCGGCATCGTCTCGCCGGTCGACGCCACGGTGGTCACCAGCGGTGCCGCCGCCGTGACGATCGGTCGCATCAAGAAGGCGGGCATCCCGTTCTTCCAGGAGGGGTCGAAGGGCTTCGAGCGCGACAGCTCCCGCAGCGCGCCGTACAACCTGTTCGCCCACCTGTCCGAGGTCGCGACCGAGGCCGAGACGGACGCCGCGCGTCCGTCCGACTACTTGCCCTGGGGCTCGGAGGAGGACTTCCCGAAGGGGCAGCCGGCGAAGAAGATCGCCGCGGTGTTCGGCGGCGGCCACACCACGAACTGGACCTACGACGGCACGAGCTACGTCAACGAGAACAGCTACGCCGCCGACGGCGACGAGTTCCCCGCCGACACGATCCTGGTGCTCCGGGTCGAGGTCGGCGACGCGGGCTACCGCGACCCGGCGGGCAACCCGGTGCCCGAGACGAAGCTCGAGGGCAAGGGCGAGGCGATGATCTTCCATGGCGGCCGTCTGGTGCGCGGCACCTGGCAGAAGACCGGGCTGGACTCCCCGATCACGCTGTCGACCAAGGCCGGCAAGCTCACGGTTCCCGCCGGGCACACCTGGATCGAGCTGGTGCCCGCCGCGAACGGCAACGTCACCTTCGCCAAGAAGTAGCGTCGCGGGCGAGGTCAGTCGACGGTGTCGACGATCTCGCCCGAGGGCAGCTCGACGCCGCTCTCGGCCAGCGCCTGGAAGCCCGCGAGGATGAATCCGATCGCGGTCTCGACGTTGGCTGCGGCCTGCACGGGGTCGGGAGCGCTCGAGACCGACTCGCCCGCCGAGGACATCGCGCCGAAGAAGATCCGGGCGAACGTCTGCTGCAGCGCCTCGTCGAGCTCCCACCTGCCCGCGGCCAGCACCGACTCGACGATCTCGAGGACGTTGGCGAACGTCGAGCGCTCCTCCTGCTCGCGGTAGCGCTCGTAGCCGAGGACCGAGGGGCCCTCCTGGATCACGATGCGGCGGTAGCGCGCCTCGCGGACCACCTCGAGGAACGCCCGCAGGCCGGCCTGTGCCTTCTCCCACGGGTCGCGATGGCCCTTGAGCGCCTTCTGGATGGCGCGCGATGCGTCGTTCTCGACCCGCTCGAAGACCGCCTCGAACAACGCCTGCTTGCCGCTGAAGTGGTGGTAGAGCGCGCCCTTGGTGACCCGCGCCCCGGCGACGATCGCGTCGAGCGAGGTCGCGGCGTACCCGTTCTCGGTGAAGAGCTCCTCGGCGACGTCGACCAGGGCGCGCTTGGTGGAGGCGGAGTACTGCTGGCGCCGGCTGCCTCCGGGGACCGGGACGCCGGGCACCCGCGGCACGAGCTTGGACACCGAGGGCTTGGTCATAGTTCCGGGAGCCTAATACCGACCGTCGGTATGGGTGACCACGATCACCGGGCAATTGTTTGCATACCGCGAGTACGGATACGTACCGTGGGTACGTACTGACGGTATGTAGGCCGTGCCCCCGAAGGAGCAGACCCCATGACCTGGAAGTCCTTCCACTCTCGCGGAGAGATCCTCCGCGAGGTGATCACCACCGCCAACGGCCGTCTCGACGGCCTCCTCCCGATGGACGTCGAGGGCGTCGCCGAGACCTTCGGTGACGAGCTGACGCTCCTCGGAGCGCTGCAGCTGCGGTGGCACACCCGGCTCGCCGGTCGGATCGACCGCGAGCTCATGCAGCAGCCCATGGACCTCGAGACGGCTGTCGTGACCGCGTGGCACGCCACGGCGGACGAGCTGCCGGGTGTCCTCGCGATCGTCGACCGCTACCGGTCCGAGCCGCTGGACGCGGCGATGGCCGAGGCGATGACGAAGTCGGCCGCCAAGGAGCGGATCATGCTGGCGATGATGGCCGGCCGCGTGAGCGCCCCCGACGAGACGGCTGCCCGTGTCGGAGCGGCGATCGAGGCGCAGGCCCGGGCGACGTACCGCCCGGTCCGCCCGGCCCGCGCCGCGACCTCGCGGCGCGCCCACCAGCCGCGGCTGCTCGCCCGGATCAAGGCCGCCCTCGCGGCCTGATCTCAACCGGCCCCGATCTCGACGGCCCCGACCCGACGCACCTCCCTCCCAGCGGACTCCCACCCGCGAACTCCCACCGCGTCGGGCCGGGGCCGTCGTGTGTCCGGTCGTGCACGAGGGGCGGGCGGGCCATGATGGGGGCATGACCGAGCCACGGGCGGGGATGCTGCTGGTGGCCACCCCTGCCCTGCTCGACCCGAACTTCGCCGACACCGTCGTGCTGCTGCTCGACGTCGACGAACAGGGCGCCCTCGGCGTCGTGCTCAACCGGCCCTCCGCGGTGCCGGTCGACGAGGTGCTCGACGGCTGGGGCGACGTGGTCGCCGAGCCGGAGGTGCTCTTCCAGGGCGGACCCGTGGGTCCCCAGGGCGCCCTCGCGGTCGCCACGCTGGAGCGCCCCTACGACGTGCCGGTGGGCTTCCGCGTCGTCGACGGGCTGCTCGGGCTGGTCGATCTGGACACGCCGCTCGAGCTGCTCCGCGGGGGCCTGCACCGGCTGCGGATCTTCGCCGGCTACGCCGGGTGGGGCGCCGACCAGCTGCGCGCCGAGATCGAGGAGGGCAGCTGGTTCGTCGTCCCCGGCGAGCCCGGGGACGCCTTCCGGGCCGACAGCGCCGACCTGTGGCGCGACGTCCTGCGCCGTCAGCCCGGCGAGATGGCCTGGAACTCCACCCGCCCCTTCGACCCCGACCTCAACTGAGCGCGAGCGTGCGGGTTTCGACGGCTGACAGCCCAAGCCCGCACGACACGCCGATGCGCACCGGCGTGTCGTGCGGGGATCGGCTGCCAGCAGCCGAACCCCGCAGCCATCCGATTACAGTGGGGGCCGTGACCACCATCGGCTTCTCGACAGACACGGACGTCCGCGAGGACCGCCGTACCGTCCCGACCGACGAGGGTGACCACGAGCGCTTCTCGCACTACGTCGACAAGGACAAGCTCACCGAGGCGATGGTGATGGGGACCCCCGTCGTGGCGTTGTGCGGCAAGGTGTGGGTGCCGAGCCGGGCTCCGGAGAAGTTCCCGGTGTGCCCGGAGTGCAAAGAGGTCTGGGAGTCCCTGCGCGACGACTCGGGCAAGAACGCGTGACGGGTCGGCACGAGGCCGACCTCCAGCCCAACGCGCTGACACCGGCCTGGCCGGAGCGCGCTGCCTGGGGGACCGCGACGTCGCTGCGCGCGTGGCAGTCGGCGGCGATGCGGCAGTACTTCGACGAGCACCCGCGCGACTTCCTCGCCGTCGCGACCCCCGGCGCCGGCAAGACGACGTTCGCCCTCTCGGTCGCCGCCGAGCTGCTCGGTCGCCGGCTCGTCGACCGGATCACGATCGTCGCGCCCACCGAGCACCTCAAGCTCCAGTGGGCCGAGGCCGCTGCGCGAGCCGGCATCCCGATCGACCCGACGTACGCCGCAGGCAAGGGCAAGACCTCCCAGGACTTCGTCGGCATCGCCGTGACGTACGCCGGGGTCGCGGTCAACCCGCTCGCGATGCGGATCCGCACCGAGCGCTTCAAGACGCTGGTGATCCTCGACGAGGTGCACCACGCCGGTGACGCGCTGAGCTGGGGCGAGGGCGTGCGCGAGGCGTT
>NZ_JANINT010000110.1:7025-40245 GCF_024509035.1 Nocardioides sp.
CACGCCGTTCCGCTCCGACATCAACCCGATCCCGTTCGTCACCTACGCGCCCGGGCCCGACGGCGTGCCGCGCTCGGTGGCCGACTTCACCTACGGCTACGCCCACGCCCTGGCCGACCACGTCGTGCGGCCGGTGCTGTTCATGGCCTACTCCGGCGAGATGCAGTGGCGCACGCGGGCCGGCGACGAGATCGCCGCGCGGCTCGGCGAGCCGCTGACCAAGGACCTCACCGCGCAGGCGCTGCGCACGGCTCTCGACCCGAGCGGGTCCTGGATGCCCTCGGTCCTCCAGGCGGCCGACAGCCGCCTGACGGAGGTACGCCGGCACGTCCCCGACGCCGGTGGCCTGGTCATCGCCACCGACCAGGACTCGGCGCGCGCCTACGCCAAGCTGCTCAAGCAGATCAGCGGCGAGTCGGCCACGGTCGTGCTCTCCGACGAGAAGCTGGCGTCGAAGAAGATCGCGCAGTTCACCGAGAGCGACCGGCGCTGGATGGTCGCGGTGCGGATGGTGTCCGAGGGCGTCGACGTGCCACGGCTCGCCGTCGGGGTCTACGCCACCACCACGTCCACCCCGCTGTTCTTCGCCCAGGCCGTGGGCCGCTTCGTCCGTGCCCGCAGCCGTGGCGAGACGGCCTCGGTGTTCCTGCCGTCGGTGCCGAGCCTGCTGGGGTTCGCCTCCGAGATGGAGGTCGAGCGCGACCACGTGCTGGGTCGGCGGATCACCGACGAGGGCGACATCTTCGCGGCGGAGAACGACCTGCTCGCGCAGGCGAACGCCGGGGAGGGCGCGTCCGACGACCTCGAGGGGTCGTGGGAGGCCCTGGGGTCCGAGGCCCGGTTCGACCGGGTGCTCTTCGACGGTGGCGAGTTCGGCCATTCCGGCGAGGTGCATGTCGGCTCCGAGGAGGAGATGGACTTCCTCGGCATCCCGGGGCTCCTCGAGCCCCACCAGGTGCGCGAGCTGCTCCAGACCCGGCAGAGCGAGCGGGCGCGCAAGCAGAAGGCGTCGACGCCCGAGCCCGACCGGGGCGACTCCGTGGCGGAGGTCTCCACGCACGAGCACCTGGCCACGCTGCGTCGAGAGCTCAACGGTCTCGTGGCCGCCTGGCACCACCGCACCGGCCAGGCCCATGGCATCACCCATGCCGCGCTCCGCAAGGAGTGCGGCGGCCCCGCCGCCGCGGTCGCCACCGCCGACCAGCTCCACGCGCGCATCGACAAGCTGCGCGAGTGGGCGCTGCGCAAGACGTCCTGACGTCCCTAGACTCAGAGCGTGGCCGCCGAGACCTCGCAGACGCTCGACCGTGGTCTCCGCGTCCTCGACGTCCTCGCGAGCTCGACCGACGGTCTCACGGTGACCGAGCTCGCGGGCCGGCTCGAGGTCAACCGCACGGTCGTCTACCGGCTCGTCAGCACGCTCGAGCAGCACGCACTCGTGCGTCGTGACCAGCGCGGCCGGCTGCACGTCGGCCTGGGCGTGCTGCACCTGGCCTCTGCAGTGCAGCCGGTGCTGCGCGACCTCGCCGTGCCCGTGCTGCGTGAGCTCGCCGAGGCCGTCGGTTGCACCGCCCACCTGACGGTGGCCGACGGCGAGGAGGCGCTCGCGCTCGCGGTCGTCGAACCTTCGTGGACCGACTTCCACGTGAGCTACCGGGTCGGCTCGCGCCACCCGCTCGCCCAGGGGGCCGCCGGCAAGGCCATCCTGCTCGGCCGGAGCAACGACCCGGCGCCGTACGCCGTCACGGTGGGGGAGCTCCAGGCGGGTGCTCGTGGGCTGGCCGCGCCGGTGCGTGGCGTGGACGGGCTCGAGGCGAGCGTCGGCATCGTGACCCTCGGTGGCGACGTGGACGCCGAGGCCATCGGGCCGCTCGTCTGCCGCGCCGCTGCCGAGGTCGCGGCCCGGCTCACCTGAGCCGGGCCGCTCTCCCCCCACCGGGCCGGTGGCCGTTCCGTGGCGGCCTGCAGGCCCTAGTAGGTGAACCTGTTGACGAGGGTCTGCATGTCGGTGGCCATGCCGGCGAGGTCTTCGGCGGCTTGGCTGGTGGTGGCGGCGGCGGTGGTGGTCTCGGCGACGGCTTGGGCGACGCCGGTGATGGTGTGGGCGATGTCGGTGGAGCCGGTGGCGGCTTCGGTGACGTTGCGGGACATCTCGTTGGTGGTGGCGGTCTGTTCCTCGACGGCGGAGGCGATGGTGGTCTGGGTGTCGCTGATCTGGGCGATGATGGTGGAGATCTCGCTGATGGCCTCGACGGCGGCGCCGGTGTCGGTCTGGATGGCTTCGATGCGGCGGCTGATGTCCTCGGTGGCGCGGGCGGTCTCTTGAGCGAGCTCCTTGACCTCGTTGGCGACCACGGCGAAGCCCTTGCCGGCCTCGCCGGCGCGGGCGGCCTCGATGGTGGCGTTGAGGGCGAGGAGGTTGGTCTGCTCGGCGATGGAGTTGATGACCTTGATGACGTTGCCGACCTCGGAGGAGGACTCGCCGAGCTTGGCGACGGTGGCGGTGGTGGCTTCGGCGGCTTCGACGGCGCGGCCGGCGACGGAGGCGGCGTCGGTGGCGTTGTGGGCGATCTCGCGGATGGAGGCGGACATCTGCTCGGTGCCGGCGGCGACGGTCTGGACGTTGTGGGAGACCTGGTCGGCGGCGGTGGCGACGAGCTGGGTCTGGGTGGCGGCGTCGGTGGCGGTGCCGGACATCTGGGTGGAGACCGCGGTGAGGCGGGCGGATGCGGCGGTGAGGTCGTCGGCGTTGGCACCCATCTGGCGCAGCGAGTCCGTGATGGCGTCCAGTGCGCCGTCGAGGGCGGCCGACATCTGCCCCACCTCGTCGCCGCGGTCGAGGGCCGAGCGCACGTCGAGCCGGCCGGCCGCGACCTTGCGCAGCTGGTCGACCATCGTGCGCAGCGGGACCACCGTGGACCGGGTGACCGCGACCAGCAGCACCACGGCGGCGAGCGCGGCGAGCGCGAGGGTGATGTAGGCGAGCCGCTCCCCGGCGGCGAGTCGGGCGTCCTGGTCCTTCTGCAGCTTCTCCACGCGCTTGTCGATGAGGTCGTGGAAGCGGCTGTACGCGTCGTACGTCGCCGACCACGACTCCCCGGCGGCCCCGCCGTTGATGCTGTCCATCACGGCCGGCAGTGCGGCGAGCCCCCGAGTGTGCAGCTGGTCGCGCAGCTTGACGTCCTCGGCGAAGAACTGGTCGAAGTTGCCCTCGGCCTCGGCGATGACCGCGGCCTCCTCGGCCGTCAGCATCGAGCGGTCCATGGTCGCGAAGAGGTCCTTGATCCCGGCCTCGGAGTCGGCGAAGCCCTGGATGTTGTAGTCCTTCTCCCAGAAGTCCGCCTTCAGGCCGTAGGCCGCCGCATCGGCGAGGTAGAGGCCCTGCCAGCCGGTGATGTCGTTGATGGCGATCAGGAGTTCGTCACCGATCTGCTGACCGGCGTACGCCCGGTCGAGCTGGTCCTGCAGGTCGGCGGCGTCGTGCCGGGTCTTGATGTCCAGTGCGAACGCCGCAGCGATCAACAGTCCGCAGACGGCGAAGACGGCGGCGAGGCGCACGCCGATCCGCAGGTCGTCGATGCGGTGCACGAGCTTCTTCATGGGTCGGGTCCTCGGTCTCGGGGGAGATGGGACCGACGGTGGACGTCGCCAGTCCTCCCCTGACTGATCGGCCGCGCACGTTGTTACTTGAGAGTTCGGGCGAGGGGAAGGACCCGGTAGGGGACCTGGGTCGCCAGCGCGATCACCGTGGAGGAGCGCACGATCGTGGGCGACTCCAGCACCCGGTCGATGACGCGCTGCAGGTCCGCGTTGGACCGCGCGACCACCCGTGCCCACAGGTCGCCGGCGCCGGTGATGGTGTGCACCTCGAGCACCTCCGCGATCGAGGCGAGGTGCTCGCCCACCGCGTCGTGCCCGCCGGTCCGGGTGCCCTGCCGGATCTCCAGCGTCAAGAAGGCCGTCACCGGGAACCCCAGCGCCTCGGGGGAGAGCTCAGGCCCCCACCCGGTGATCACCCCGGCGGCGGCGAGCTTGTCCAGCCGGGCCTGCACGGTGCCGCGGGCGACGCCGAGCCGGCGCGAGGCCTCGAGGACGCCGACGCGGGGCTGCTCGGAGAACAGGTCGATCAATCTGCTGTCGAGCCGATCCATGGTGTCGCCTCCGAGTGTGCATATTGTCCAGCGTGTCGGCTTAGCCTTGCACATCCTGTGTGATGCCGACCACGCTGCGCCCATGACGCTGACACCCGACGAGCTCAAGGCCGACCTGACCCTCGAGCAGCTCAAGGAGCTGGTCGGACTCGTGGAGTACGACGCGGAGGGCGACGTCTTCCCGGTGACCGGCTGGGACGCGATCGTCTTCGTCGTCGGCAACGCCACGCAGGCCGCGCACTACTACCAGTCGGCGTGGGGGATGGACCTGGTCGCCTACTCGGGTCCCGAGAACGGCAACCGCGACCACAAGTCCTTCGTCCTGCGCTTGGGCTCGATCAAGTTCGTCGTCAACGGAGCCGTCGACCCCGACAGCGCCCTGGCCGACCACCACCGCCGGCACGGCGACGGCGTCGTCGACATCGCCCTGGAGGTGCCCGACGTCGACCGGTGCATCGCCCAGGCCCGCAGCGCCGGCGCCACCGTCGTCCGCGAGCCCGAGGACCTGAGCGACGAGCACGGCACGGTCCGGATCGCCGCGATCGCGACGTACGGCGAGACCATCCACACCCTCGTCGACCGCAGCCGCTACGAGGGCCCCTACCTGCCGGGCTACGTGGCCAAGGAGAGCACCTGGGAGAAGCGTCCCGGCCAGCCGAAGCGGCTGTTCCAGGCGCTCGACCACATCGTCGGCAACGTCGAGCTCGGGCACATGGACGAGTGGGTCGACTTCTACAACCGGGTCATGGGCTTCACGAACATGGCCGAGTTCATCGGCGACGACATCGCGACCGACTACTCGGCGCTGATGTCGAAGGTCGTCGCGTCGGGCAACCACCGCGTGAAGTTCCCGCTGAACGAGCCGGCGATCGCCAAGAGGAAGTCGCAGATCGACGAGTACCTCGAGTTCTACCGCGGCGCCGGCGCCCAGCACCTGGCGGTCGCGACCAACGACATCCTGGCCTCCGTCGACGCGCTGCGCGCCAACGGCGTGGAGTTCCTCTCGACGCCCGACTCCTACTACGAGGACCCCGAGCTGCGGGCGCGCATCGGCAACGTGCGGGTGCCGATCGAGGAGCTGCAGAGGCGGGGGATCCTCGTGGACCGCGACGAGGACGGCTACCTGCTGCAGATCTTCACCAAGCCGCTCGGCGACCGGCCGACGGTGTTCTTCGAGCTGATCGAGCGGCACGGCTCGCTGGGCTTCGGCAAGGGCAACTTCAAGGCGCTCTTCGAGGCGATCGAGCGCGAGCAGGAGCGCCGCGGCAATCTGTGATCGACTCGTGTGCCTGAGCACGCGCCATGGCGCGTGCTCAGGCACACGACCCATCGGTAGCCGCGGTCCTCAGGTCAGGTCGCCCAGCAGCTCGGCCTGAGCCTCCGCCTCGGCGGCGGGTGCCTCGGTGCCGAGCGCGCGCCGGATGGTCGGCGTGCCGAGGGTCACCACCACGACCCCGATCGTCACCGCCGCGGCGCCGAACCAGAACGGCGCGTGGACGTCGACGTGCTCGGCGAGCTTGAGCGCGACGTACGGTCCCACGGCGCCGCCGGTGAAGCGGAGGAACGAGTACGCCGCGGACGCGACCGGTCTCTCCACCGGCGCCGCGCCCATCACGGCCTCGGTCACCAGTGTGTTGTTCACGCCGATGAACGCCCCGGCGAGCACGATGCCGGTCGCCACGACCGCCTGGTGCTCGGCCAGCACCGCCATCACGGCGAGGTCGGCCGCGAACAGCGCCAGGACCGAGGTCAGGGTCGGCATCGTGCCGAAGCGGCGCTGGAGCACCGGCGCGCCCCACACCGAGGTGAGCGCGAGCAGCAGGCCCCAGCCGAAGAACGTCCAGCCGATCTCCATGATGTCGAAGCCCGGCAGGGCGAACGGGCCCGCGGCCAGCAGGGTGAAGAACCCGAGGTTGTAGAAGATCGCGACGATGCCGAGCAGGAGCAGTGCCGGGTGCCGCAGGGCGCGGAACGGGTCGGCCAGCGACGTACGCCGGCCGGCCGGTGGTGTCGCGGGAAGGAAGAGCGCGGTCGCGACCAGCGCGATCGTCATCAGCGCCGAGACGCCGAAGAACGGCCCGCGCCAGGACCGTTCGCCGAGGAGGCCGCCGAGGAGCGGACCCGACGCGATGCCGAGACCGAGGGCGGCCTCGAACAAGATGATGGCCTGCGCCACCGAGCCCTTCGAGGCGCTGACGATCGTGGACAGCGCGGTCGCGACGAACAGCGCGTTGCCCAGGCCCCAGCCGGCGCGGAACCCGATGACCGCGCCCACCGAGCCCGAGCCGCCGGCCAGGCCGGCGAAGACGATGATGAGCACCAGCCCGGCGAGCAGGGTGCGCTTGGGGCCGATCCGGCTGGAGACGACCCCGGTCACGAGCATCGAGATGCCCATGATCGCCATGTAGCTGGTGAACAGCAGCGAGACCTGGCTCGGCGTGGCGTCGAGCTTGGCCGCGATCTCCTTGAGGATCGGGTCGACCAGCCCGATCCCCATGAACGCGATCACGCAGGCGAAGGCGACCGCCCAGACGGCCCGAGGTTGCTTGAGGAAGCTCTGCTGGGAAGGGGAGTTCACGAGGCGTTGCCTTTCTCGAGGACGCCGCGCAGCACGGCGACGGCCGTGGCGAGGTCCTCCGGGGTCAGGGTGGGGTGCTCCGCGACGAGGGCGGCGATGCGCTCGCCGTGGCGACGGCGTACGACGGCCAGCTCGGCGCGGCCGGCGTCGGTCAGCGAGACGAGGCTGCTGCGGGCGTCGTCGGGGTGCGGTGCCTTGGTCACCCAGCCGCGCTCGACGAGCTGCGCGACGGACGCCGACATCGTCGGCTGGGAGCAGCGGTCGGCCGCGGCCAGCTGGCCGATGCCGAGCGGGCCGTGCTCGTCGAGCAGCGAGATCACGCGGGTGCCGGCGGGCAGCTCCAGCTCCCGGCGCACGGCGCGGACGAGGCGGGCGGCGTGCACGACCAGGTCGCTGGCCAGGTCCTGCACGTCGGGCCCGTGGAGGTCAGGGGACACATCGCGCGACTTTACATAGGAAACCTATATATCTCGACGTGAGCCGCCTCACCCCGGCATCATGCGGCGGGTGGCGGCATCGACTCGGACCTACGTCGGCTTCCTCCGTGCCATCAACCTGGGCGCGAAGCGGAAGTTCCCCAAGGACGACATCGTGGCCGCGGTCGAGCGCGCCGGGTGCAGCGACGTCGAGACCTACATCAACACCGGCAACGTCCGGTTCGCCACGATCCTCCGCTCGCGGCGGCGAATCGAGTCGGCGTTGGAGACGGCGTTCCTCGCCGACCGGGGTTTCGAGGTGCCCACGATCGTGTTCACCCCCGCGGAGCTGACCCAGATCGCGCAGCGCGCCGCCGCCTTCGGCCACGACGGTCGGCACTACGTCTCGTTGCTCAAGGAGGAGCCGTCGGCAGAGGCCGTGGCCCGGGTCGAGGGGCTCGGCGCCGCCGGCGAGGTGGCGAAGGTGTCCGGGCGGGCGGTCCACCTGCTGCTGGGCGAGAACTACCACGAGGCGAGGCTGACGAACGCCGTCATCGAGAGGCACCTGGGCGTCGCCACCAACCGCAACCTGACTGTGATCGAGGCGTTGGCCGAACGGTGGGGCGGCTGACGTCCGCCGGTGGTAGAACCTCCTGAGGAGCACCCCTTTCACAGGAGGATTTCGTGTCACAACCCATGCCGTCACGTCGTGCCGTCATCGCAGGTGGAGTCACCGGAGGTGCCGCCCTCGCGGCTTCCGGATTCGTCTCTCCCGCCGAGGCCGTGGAGTACAACCCCAGCAAGCCCGGCAGACGCGTGCGCCTGACCGTGCTGGGCACGACCGACCTGCACGGCAACGTCTACAACTGGGACTACTTCAAGAACAAGGAGTTCGACAACTCCGCCCACGACGACATCGGCATCGCGAAGGTGGCGACGCTCATCGAGGCCATGCGCGCTGAGCGCAAGGGCGAGCCGATCCTGACGCTCGACGCCGGCGACACCATCCAGGGCACCCCGCTCGCCTACTACTACGCGCGGATCAAGCCGATCACCGAGGGTTCCGTGCACCCGATGGCCAAGGCGATGAACCTCGTCGGGTACGACGCGGCCGCCCTGGGCAACCACGAGTTCAACTACGGGCTCGACCTGCTGCGCACCTTCGAGGGCCAGCTGGACTTCCCGCTGCTGGGCGCCAACGCCGTCGACCCCGCGACGGGGCTCCCGGCGTTCCCGCCGTACCTCATCAAGCGCTACAAGGTCGGCCGCGGCCGCATGCTGACGGTGGGCGTGCTCGGCCTGACCAACCCGGGCATCGCGATCTGGGACAAGGCCAACGTCGAGGGCAAGATGGAGTTCCCGGGCCTGGTGCAGCAGGCCCGGAAGTACGTGCCCGAGATGCGGCGCAAGGGCTGCGACATCGTGATCGTCTCGGCACACTCCGGTGCCGACACCTCCTCCTCGTACGGCGACGCGCTGCCGTTCCCCGAGAACGCCGCCTCGCTGGTGGCCGCGAACGTGCCCGGCATCGACGCGATCCTCGTCGGCCACGCGCACAAGGAGATCGACCAGCGCTTCGTGCGCAACATCCACACCGGCAAGCAGGTGCTGCTGTGCGAGCCCTACTACTGGGGCATGCGGCTCGCGGTCATGGACTTCGTCGTGCGCGAGTCCTACACCAAGCAGGGCAGGCAGAAGTGGGAGCTGGTCGGCTCGGGCTCGCAGCTGCTGAACTCCAACACCGTCGACGCCCACCCGGCCGTCGCCGCGGCGGTCCAGGAGCAGCACGACACCGTCGTGGACTACGTCAACAGCCCGGTCGGCACCTCGAAGGCCGCGCTGTCCGCGGCGCGCGCCGTCGTCGAGGACGTCCCGATCATCGACTTCGTCAACTACGTCCAGGCCGACGCGGTCAAGGCCGGGATCACCGGTGCGGCCGCTTCGCTCCCGGTGCTGTCGATCGCCGCGCCGTTCAACCGCTCGGCGTCCTTCCCCTCGGGGGAGGTCTCGGTGCGCGACGTCGCGGGCCTCTACATCTACGACAACACGCTGCTCGGCGTGCAGGTGTCGGGTGCCGACGTGAAGGCGTACCTCGAGTGGTCCGCCCGCTACTTCAAGCAGGTCACCGGCACCGGCCCGTTCACGATGGCCCAGGTCACCAACGCGGTGACCCCGACCGCGCCGAACGGCACGCCCGACTACAACTACGACGCGATCGCCGGTCTCGACGCGCCCCTGACCTACGACATCGACATCTCCCAGCCGGTCGGCTCGCGGATCGTCGGCCTCGCCTACGACGGCAAGCCGGTCAAGGACACCGACCAGTTCGCGATGGCGGTCAACAACTACCGGCAGTCCGGCGGCGGCGGCTTCCCGGCCGTCTCCACCGCTCCGGTCGTCTACAACCGCCAGAACGAGATCCGTCAGCTCCTCATCGACTGGGTCACCGCCCACGGCACCATCGACCCGGCCGCGTTCGCCTCCGTCGACTGGCGGCTGGTCTCCGGTGGTCAGCCGATCACGGTGAGCTGAGTCCCTGAACGCCCGCCGCGCGGGGTCGCCAGTGGTGGCGGCCCCGCGCGGTGCTGCCTCAGCCCACGACCTCGTCGTCGTCGACGAGGTACCGGTCGCCGTCGCGGGTGAGGAAGAGCCGACGCACCTCCTCGTCGACCTGGCCGTCCTGGTTGGTGTAGGTCAAGGCGACGTCGACGGCGTCGCGACCGGCCGCGGTCGTCTCGCCCACCTCGACGCTCGAGACCGTCGACCAGAAGCCGTCGTAGTCCCCATAGCTGCCGATCCGGTCCTGGAACGCGGGCGACAGCGAGTCCCAGCCCGCCTGCGTGTCCTCCGGCAACGCCGCGTAGTAGCCGCGGACGAACTGCTCGGCGTCGGTGCCGGACACCGGTGCCGGCTCGGACGGCGACGCGGCGGGGTCGGAGCCCGAGCTCGATGGCCGCGTGCTCTCCGGCGCCTTGTCCTCCGCGCCCGGGTCGGAGCCCCGGTCGCTCCCGGACCTCGCCGCGGAGCCGTCGGAGCTGCGGCCGGCGGCCGGTTCGTCGGTCGCCGGGTCGCGCAGGAGCTGGTAGCCCACGGCGAGGACCAGCACGAGCAGCGCGACGAGCCCGGCGGCCAGCAGCCCACCGCGTCGGCGGCGCCGCTCCCGTGGCGGCGGTACGACGATCACGCCGTCGGCCTCGGTGTCGGCATGGGTGTCGGTGTCGGCGCGCCCGGCGTCCGCGACCGGCGCGGTGGGAGCCACCGTGCCGGCGAAGGCGGTCGTCGCCTCGCGGGTCGGCGCCGCGGCCCCGGCGCCCTCCAGGCGCCGCAGGACGTGGGCGGCGTCGGCCATGGTCCAGCGCGCGGAGGGGTCGGGGTCCAGCATCCGCGCGATCGGCTCGGTGAGGGCGCCCGCGCGCTGGGGCACCGGTGGCGGTGTCGAGGCGATCGTGGAGAGCAGGAGGATCGCGTTGCGCTCGTCGGGGTAGGGCGGGTGGCCTTCGACGGCGGCGAACAGCGTCGCCCCGAGGGCCCAGGTGTCCGCGGCCGGAGTCGGGTCCTCGCCGCGAGCCAGCTCCGGGGCGAAGTACGCCGGGGTGCCGGTCACCAGCCCGGTGCGGGTCAGCTGGTCCTCGCCGTGGGCGCGCGCGATGCCGAAGTCGCTGATCTTGGCGGTGTCGTCATCGGTGACCAGGACGTTGCCCGGCTTGACGTCGCGGTGCATGGTGCCCAGGGCGTGGGCCGCGGCGAGGCCCTCGGCGACCTGGGCCCCGATCCGGGCCGCTCGCTCGGGCGTGAGCGCACCCTCGGCCGCGATGATCTCCGCGAGGGTGCGCGAGGGCACGTACTCCATCACCAGCCAGAGCTGGTCGTCGTCCTCGATGACGTCGTAGATCGAGACCACGTGCGGGTGGTTGAGCGCGGCCGAGGACCGCGCCTCGCGCAGCGCCCGCGCGAGGTCGGGTGTGGTCTCGCCGGGGAGCGTGCCGACCTGCTTGACGGCGACCTCACGGTTCAGCCGGGTGTCGCGGCACAGCCACACCGTGCCCATGCCACCGTGACCGACGGGTCGCTCGACCTCGTAGCGGCCGGCGATCGTCTGCGGCGCCATGCTGATCCCTCCGTGGTCCTCGGCGGTCGTCAAGCGTGCGGGTGGGCCCGTACCCATCCGCAGGCACCGGCACGCCCCGGCCCGGAAGGACCGCGGACGGCGCTAGTCGCCGCGGAACACCGGTCGCCGGCGCTCGGAGAAGGCACGCATGCCCTCGGCGGCGTCCGAGGTGCGCAGGAGCACCGCCTGTCCGCTGCGCTCGCGCTCGAGGGCGGCGTCGAGGTGAGGGAGGGTGGCCGCGTTGACGGCCTTCTTGGTGGCGGCCAGCGCGAGCGGGGGACCGGCGGCGAGCCGGCTGGCGAGCGAGTCGACGTACGTCGTCAGCTCGTCGTCCGGCACCAGGTGGGTGACCAGCCCGGCGTCGTACGCGTCGGTGCCGGAGAGCGGCTCGCCGAGCAGCGCCATCCGCATCGCGCGGGCCCGGCCGACCGCGGCGGCGACGGTCGCGGAGGCGCCGCCGTCGGGCATCAGGCCGATCCGCGAGAACGCGAGCAGGAACGACGCGGAGTGCGTGGCGACCGTGAGGTCGGCGGCGAGGGCGATGGAGCAGCCCACCCCGGCGGCGACCCCGCCGACGGACGCCACGACCGGGACGGGGGAGGTCGTGATCGCCCGCACGATCCGGTTGGCCCGGTCGAGGGCGGTGACGTCGAAGTTCTCGTGAGCGTCGGCGCCGGAGATGTCCGCGCCGGCGCAGAACGCCGCGCCCTCACCGGCGACGACGATCGCGCGGACGTCGTCGCGGCCGGTCGCGGACTCGACCGCCGACGCGAGCTCGTCGGCCATCTCGCCGGTGAGGGCGTTGAGCATCGCGGGGCGGTCGAACGTCAGCCGCAGCACCCCGTCGGCGGCCTCGACGCGGAGGTCAGGCAACGTCCACCCCGGCGGCCCGCAGCTCGTCGAGGGCGGCGGCCGTGGTCTCCGGCGCGACACCTGCGCACAGGTCGGTGAGGACGCGCGTGGCGAACCCCTCGCGCGCGGCGTCGAGCGCCGTCTGCCGCACGCAGTAGTCGGTGGCGATGCCGCAGACGTCCACCGCGGTCACGTGGTGCTCACGCAGCCAGTCGGCCAGCCCCACGCCGTCGAGCGTGCGCCCCTGGAAGCCGGAGTACGCCGCCTCGTGCTCCCCCTTGAGGAAGATCGCGTGGAAGGGCTGCGGGTCCAGGTTGGGGTGGAAGGCCTCTCCGTCGGTCCCCACCCGGCAGTGCACCGGCCACGAGTCGCGGTAGTCGGGCTCGCGCGCCCAGTGGGATCCGGGATCGACGTGGTGATCCTTGGTCGCGACGACGTGGGCGAAGTCGGGTGCCTCGGGGCCGCCGGCGGTCCAGGTGTGCACGAGGTCGGAGATGTCCGCGGCCACCCGGGCGCCGCCCTCGACGGGCAGGGAGCCGCCCTCGCAGAAGTCGTTCTGGACGTCGACGACGATCAGGGCCCGCGTGGTATCGCTCATGCCCGCGAGTCTGTCACCGAGCGGTGCCAGGTGGGCAGGGGCGGACGGCCCGCGCCGGATAGCGTGGGGCCGTGCGTACTCCGTCCCGCGCTCGCGGGCTGTGATGGACCTCTGATGGATCGTGATGGACCTCTGATGGACACCGAGGCCGAGGGGCGGAGGCTGCTGGCCTTCGCCCGTCACAGCGCACTGCCGGGCCTGGGCTTCGGCTGGCTCGACGACGACGGCGCCGTGGACCCCCGGCTCCCCGTCCACACCTGGATCACCGCGCGGATGACCCACGTCTTCGCGCTCGCCGCGCTCCGCGGGGAGCCCGACGCCCTGGAGCTGGCAGAGATCGGCACCCGGTCGCTCGCCGCCGGACCGCTCCGCGACCCGGAGCATCCCGGATGGCTCGGATCGGTCAGCCGCTCGGGAGCGCCGGAGGGCACGGGCAAGCTGGCGTACGACCACGCCTTCGTCGCCCTGGCCGCCAGCAGCGCCGTGGCCGCCGGGGTCCCGGGCGCCCCGGAGCTGCTCGAGGACGCGGTCGAGGTGTTCGAGCGCTCCTTCCTCGACGAGGCCGGGCGGGTCGTCGACGGCTATCCCCGCGACCTCGCCGTGCCGGAGGCCTACCGCGGCGCCAACAGCAGCATGCACACGGTCGAGGCCGTCCTGGCGCTCGGCGACGTGCTGCGAGAGCCGCGCTGGCACCGGGTCGGGCTGGGGATCGCGGAGCACCTGGTCCACGAGGTCGCCGGCGCCCACGGGCATCGGCTCCCCGAGCACTTCGACGAGCGCTGGACGCCGCTGCCGGACTACAACGTCGACCGGCCGGACGACCAGTTCCGGCCCTACGGCGTCACACCCGGCCACCTGCTGGAGTGGTCACGCCTGCTGCTGCAGATCGAGGTCGCTCTCGACGACGCGCCCGCCTGGCTCCTCGACGACGCCCGGGCGCTCTTCGACCGCGCGGTCGAGATCGGCTGGGCCGCCGACGGAGCGCCCGGGTTCGTCTACACGACCGACTGGCACGACCGTCCGGTGGTGCGCGACCGCATGCACTGGGTGCAGGCCGAGGCGATCGCGGCCGCGGCGACCCTGGCCCGGCGTACGGGCGAGCGGCGGTACGCCGACCTCGAGCGCGACTGGTGGGACTTCGCGGACCGACACTTCGTCGACCACGTCCCCCGGGCCGGGAGCTGGCACCACGAGCTGGACCCGGCCAACCGGCCGACCGCCGGCGTCTGGTCGGGCAAGCCGGACGTCTACCACGCCTACCAGGCCACGCTGCTGAGCGTCCTGCCGACGGCGCCGTCGCTCGCCGGCCAGCTCGCGGTGCTCAGAGGTGCAGGGTCGGGATGACCGGCTCGCCGCGCGACATCTGCTGAGCGGCCAGGGGCAGCTCGCCGCGCGCGGCCTCGTGCCGGGCGCGGGCGTCCTCGAGCGACTCGCGACCGACCACCTCGCCGCCGCGCACGAGCGGCACCAGCAGCGGACGGTCGTCGCCGTCGTCAGTGGGGGCGGTCCCGATGCCGACGACCTCGGCCTGCGCGACGCCGCCGGCGGAGCGGCGTCGCAGGGCGTACTTGCGGCCGCCCACGGACGCCTTGTCGACGCTCCGCTTGGCCACCGACACCATCTCGCCCGCCCCGTCGGCACCGTCGGCGTGGGCCACGAGCTTGTAGACGAAGCTCGAGGTCGGGTGGCCGCTGCCGGTGACCAGCTCGGTGCCGACGCCGTAGCCGTCGACGGGGGCCGACGCCAGGGCGGCGATCGCGTACTCGTCGAGGTCGCTGGTCACGATGATCCGGGTCTCGGTGGCGCCGAGCCCGTCGAGCTGGGCGCGGACCTCGTGGGCGAGCGCGCCGAGGTCGCCCGAGTCGAGGCGGACCGCCCCGAGCCCGGTCCCGGCGATCTCGACGCCCAGGCGCACGGCCTCGGTGACGTCGTAGGTGTCGACCAGGAGCGTCGTGCCGGTGCCCAGCGACGTCACCTGGGCGCGAAAGGCGTCGGCCTCGGAGTCGTGCAGCAGCGTGAAGCTGTGGGCGCTCGTGCCCGCGCTCGGCACGCCGTACCGCTGCCGTGCGGCGAGGTTGGAGGTGGTCGCGAACCCCGCGACGTACGCCGCGCGCGCGGCCGCGACGGCCGCCTCCTCGTGGGTGCGGCGCGAGCCCATCTCGATGCACGGGCGGCCGCGCGCGACCATCGTCATCCGCGACGCGGCCGAGGCGATCGCGGAGTCGTGGTTGTAGATCGAGAGGAGCAGCGTCTCGAGCAGCACCGCCTCGGCGAACGTCGACTCGACGATCACGACGGGGGAGTAGGGGAAGTACGCGTCGCCCTCCGCGTAGCCCCAGATGTCACCGGAGAAGCGGTACGACGCCAGCCACTCCAGCGTCGGTGCGTCCACGACGTCCTCGAGCACGGCCAGCTCGGCCTCGCCGAACCGGAACCGCTCCAACGCGTCCAGGGCACGCCCGACGCCGGCCACCACGCCGTACCGCCGGCCCTCGGGCAGCCGCCGCGCGAACAGCTCGAACACCGAGCGCCGGTGCGCGGTGCCGGATCGCAGGGCGGCCTGGAGCATCGTCAGCTCGTAGTGGTCGGTCAGGAGGGCGGTCGAGGGTGCGAGGGACACGAACCCCAGTGTGCCAACATGGGGGCGTGTCAGCCCCGGTCGAGGTCGAGCCGACTCTCACGCCCGACGAGATCACCCAGACCGCCAAGCCCTGGGTGACCATCGTGTGGAACGACCCGGTCAACCTGATGTCCTACGTGACCTACGTGTTCCAGAAGTACTTCGGCTACTCACGCAAGGTGGCGGAGAAGCTGATGATGGAGGTCCACGAGGACGGCAAGTCGGTGGTCAGCTCGGGCACTCGCGAGGAGATGGAGCGCGACGTGCAGGCGATGCACGAGTACGGCCTGTGGGCCACGATGGACAAGCAGGAGTGAGCGCCCCGACATGACCCTGGTGAGACGACCGTGAGCGGCTTCCACCGCCACCGCCGCAGCAGGCTGATCATCGCGAACTTCACCGGTTTCGAGGCCGACCTGCTGCGCTCGCTGGCCGGCCAGCTCGTCGAGCTGCTGCGCAACGAGGCCGCGGTCCCGCGCGACGACCTCGACCCGTTCGAGGCGATGATGGACTTCTCGGGCCCGACGCAGCCGCCCGAGGACCCGGTGCTGGCGCGGCTGTTCCCGACCGCCTACCCGGACGACGAGGAGGCTGCCTCGGAGTTCCGCCGGTTCACCGAGGGGACCCTGCGCGACGGGAAGGCGGCGGCCGCGGTCGCGATCATCGACGGGCTCGAGGACGCCGGGCTGCCGCCGGAGCTCACCGGGGACGGCCTGATGATCGACGTCGAGCTGGACGAGCCGACGGCCGAGACCTGGATGCGCTCCTTCACCGACCTGCGGCTGGCGCTCGCCACCCGCCTGGGTGTCGAGGAGGGCGACGAGGGCTACTGGCAGTCGCTGCCCGACGAGGACCCGCGGGCCCAGGCGCACGACATCTACGAGTGGGTCGGCTACCTGCAGGAGACCCTCGTCCACGCGCTCAGCGCCTGACCACTCGACCGTCCCACCAGCCGAGGAGCACGCCCCCATGCCCATCCCACCGTTCGTCGCCGAGCTGCGCCGGCTGGTCGGCACCACCGAGCTGTGGCTGCCGGCCGTGACCGCCGTCGTGCTGCGCGAGGGGCCGGCCGGACCCGAGGTGCTGCTGACCCGCCGTGCCGACAACGACGAGTGGGCCCCGGTGACCGGGATCCTCGACCCGGGGGAGGAGCCGGCGATCGGTGCGGCTCGCGAGGCGTTGGAGGAGACCGGCGTCGTGGTGAGCGTCGACCGGCTGGCCTCGGTCGGCGCGAGCCCCCAGGTGGTGCACGGCAACGGCGACCTGGGGGTCTACCTGGACCTCACCTTCGCCTGCACGTGGGTGTCGGGCGAGGCGCGGGTCGCCGACGACGAGAACACCGACGTGCGGTGGTGGCCCGTCCCCGGGCTGCCTCCGATGAGCGACTGGCTGCGCGAGCGGATCGACGACGTCCTCGCCGGTGAGACCGCGGCGAGGTTCCGACGCTGAGCACCTACGCTGGAGCGGTGCTGACCATCGCCCGAGCGACGTACGACGCCATCGTCGCGCACGCCCTGCGCGACCACCCGGACGAGGCCTGCGGCGTCGTTGCGGGCCCCGAGGGGAGCGACCGTCCGGAGCGGTTCGTCGAGATGGTCAACGCCGCTGGGTCGCCGACGTTCTACGAGTTCGACTCCACCGACCTGTTCCAGCTCTACAAGGAGATGGACGCCAACGGCGAGGAGCCGGTCGTCGTCTACCACTCGCACACCGCCACCGAGGCCTACCCGAGCCGCACCGACATCGGCCTGGCGAGCGAGCCCAACGCGCACTACGTGCTGGTCAGCACCCGCGACAGCTTCACCGACGGGGGGAATAACGACGGCCCCGTGGAGTTCAGGTCCTACAGGATCGTCGACGGCGAGGTGACCGAGGAAGAGGTCACCGTGGTCGACGAACTGCCCCCGAGCAACTGAGGAGCACTACCCATGGCCATCGAGGTCCGGATCCCGACCATCCTGCGCACCTACACCGGCGGCGAGAAGGCCGTCACCGCCGAGGGCGCCAGCCTGACCGCGCTGATCGACGACCTGGAGACCAACCACCCCGGCATCAAGGACCGTCTCGTCGAGAACGGCGACCTGCGCCGGTTCGTGAACGTCTACGTCAACGACGAGGACGTCCGGTTCATCGGTGGTCTGGACGCCGAGCTCAGCGACGGCGACCAGGTCGTCGTGCTGCCGGCGGTCGCCGGCGGCGCCCGCTGAGCCGAGCCTGAACCGGAAGAGCTGATGCCCGAGCGTCGCACCTTCGTCCTCGTCGACGGTGAGAACGTCGACGCGACCCTCGGCAACTCCGTCCTCGGCCGCCGCCCGGCGCCTGAGGAGCGGCCGCGCTGGGAGCGGGTGACGGCCTTCGCCGAGCAGGTCCTCGACCAGCGCGCGACCGGCCTGTTCTTCCTCAACGCCTCGGGCGGCCACTTCCCGCACCCCTTCGTCCAGGCGCTGCTGGCGATGGACTACCGGCCGGTGCCGCTGGCCGGCTCGGCGGACGAGAAGGTCGTCGACATCGGCATCCAGCGCACGCTCGACGCCCTGGTCGACCACGACGATGCCGACGTCCTCCTGGTCAGCCACGACGCGGACTTCGTCCAGAGTCTCGCCGGGCTGATCGACGGCCATCGCCGGGTTGGTCTGATCGGGTTCCGCGAGTTCATGAGCACCCAGCTGACGGCGCTCGGCCTGCCGCTCTACGACCTGGAGGACGACGTCCGCGCGTTCACCCAGCCGCTGCCCCGGGTCCGGATCATCCCGCTCGCCGACTTCGACCCGGAGCGCTTCCTCTCATGACCCGCTACGACAACCTCCTCGCGTCGGTCGGCGGTACGCCGCTCGTCGGGCTGCCCCGGCTGTCCGCCCAGTTCGACCGGGGAGGCGCCGACGTACGCCTCTGGGCCAAGCTCGAGGACCGCAACCCGACCGGCTCGATCAAGGACCGCCCGGCCCTGAAGATGATCGAGGAGGCCGAGAAGGACGGCACGCTCCGTCCCGGCTGCACGATCCTCGAGCCGACGTCGGGCAACACCGGCATCTCGCTGGCGATGGCGGCCAAGCTCAAGGGCTACCGCATCGTGTGCGTGATGCCCGAGAACACCTCCGAGGAGCGCCGCCAGCTGCTGCGCACGTGGGGTGCGGAGATCATCTCCTCCCCGGCCGCGGGTGGGTCGAACGAGGCCGTGCGGGTCGCCAAGCGGGTCGCCGACGAGCACCCCGACTGGGTGATGCTCTACCAGTACGGCAACGCCGCCAACGCGCTCGCGCACGAGCAGGGCACCGGACCCGAGCTGCTCGCCGACCTGCCCTCGATCACCCACTTCGTGGCAGGGCTCGGCACCACCGGCACGCTCATGGGCGTCTCGCGGTTCTTCCGCGCGGCCAAGCCCGACGTGCGGATCGTCGCCGCCGAGCCGCGCTACGGCGAGCTCGTCTACGGGCTGCGCAACCTCGACGAGGGCTTCGTGCCCGAGCTGTACGACGCCGACCTGATCGACAGCCGCTTCTCGGTCGGTCCGCGCGACGCCGTACGCCGGGTGCGCGAGCTGCTCGAGCTCGAGGGCATCTTCGCGGGCATCTCGACCGGTGCGATCCTGCACGCCGCGCTCGGACAGGCCGCCAAGGCGGTCAAGGCCGGGGAGAGGGCCGACATCGCGTTCGTCGTGTGTGACGGCGGCTGGAAGTACCTCTCCACCGGCGCCTACGAGGGCACCGTCGACGAGGCCGAGGGCCGGCTCGAGGGCCAGCTCTGGGCCTAGCGGGCGGGTCGTTCCGTTCAATTGTTGAGTTCGGCACCGGTTACTCGTCGGTCACCGGTGCTCAACCCAACAATTGAACGACTGATGCCGCCCAGAGCCCGCCGGCGGAGCTGGCGGGACCCACTCACGCCCCGTCCAGCGTCGCCGGCTGGGCCCGCACCAGGTCGCCGGCCTCGAGCTCGTCCTCGCCCAGCGGCTCGATCAGGTCGTTCATCATCGTCCGCGCCGACTCCAGGGTGCGCGTGAGGTAGGTCAGGGCGCTCTCGGCGTCGTCGAGCTCGAGGGCGTACATCGCCGCGGTGACGCCCTGCACGACGTTGTCGTTGATCTCGGCGGCCTGGCGCCGGCGCAGCCGCACCTCGCCCAGGCGCGCGGCCGCGGCCTCGCGCTCGCGCTCGGCGAGCACCTGGTCGGTCACGTCCACGCAGGTGCCGCGCATCCGCTCGGGTGAGCCGTCGGCGCCCATGATCACCTGGCCGTTGGAGTGCAGGTAGCGCACCTCGCCGTCGGGTCGCACGACCCGCTCGATCATCTCGTACGGCTCACCGGTCGTGTAGGCGTGCTGGTGGATGGCCTGGATGCGCTCGCGGTCGTCGGGGTGGATGAAGGACAAGAACCGCTCGTAGGTCGCGTTGAACGACTGCGGCTCGTGCCCGTAGATGCGGTAGAGCTGGTCGGACCACCGGTTGGTGTCGGTGGGGATGTGCCAGTCGTAGTCGCCCATGTTCGCCAGCGCCTGGGCGTTGTCCATGCGCTGCTGCAGCAGCCGGAGCTCCTCCTCGGCGTCCATGGACCGATTGTGACCCCGTGAGCGGGGCAGGGCGAGGGGGCAGGGGGCGCGATTCGGGGATCGGTCTCCCGGCGGGGCGTGCGAGGGGCTACGGTGTGCGCGACGGCCCAGGCTGAGGAGCAGCACCTTGCGCGAGATCGTCGTGTTCAGCGGCAGCGCCCACCGGTCGCTCGCGACCGCCATCTGTCAGGGCCTCGGCGTGCCGCTCTCGTCGGTCGAGCTGACCCGCTTCAGCAACGACTGCCTCCAGGCCCAGCTGCAGGAGAACTGTCGCCAGCGCGACGTCTACATCGTGCAGCCGCTCTCGCCGCCGACCCAGGAGCACCTCATGGAGCTGCTGCTGATGGTCGATGCCGCCCGAGGCGCGTCGGCGGCGCAGATCACCGCGGTGATCCCGTACTACGCCTACGCGCGCTCGGACAAGAAGGACGCCTCGCGCCTCTCGATCGGCGGGCGTCTCGTCGCCGATCTGCTGGTCGCGGCCGGGGTCGACCGGGTGATCACGATGACCCTGCACGCGCCGCAGGTGCACGCGTTCTTCTCGGTGCCGGTCGACCACCTGACGGCGCTCGGGGTCCTCGCCGACCACTTCCAGGGCGCGGACCCGGCGACCACGGTCGTGGTCTCGCCCGACTTCGGCAACGCCAAGACCGCCAGCCAGTTCGCCCGGCTCCTCGGCGTGCCGGTGGCCGCCGGCAGCAAGAAGCGGCTCGCCGACGACCAGGTCGTGATCGACGCGATCGTGGGCGACGTCGCCGGCCGCAAGGCGATCGTGCTGGACGACGAGATCGCGACCGGTGGGTCCATCGTGGAGCTGCTCGACCGGCTGGCCGAGCAGGGGTGCACCGAGGCGGCGGTCGCCTGCACCCACGGACTGTTCGTCGGCAAGGCCATCGAGCGGCTGCGCGAGCACCCGATGATCACCGAGGTGGTCACCACCGACACGGTGCCACCGCCGGCGGGCTGGCCCGAGCTCGGCGTCCGCACGATCGCCGACCTGTTCGCGCAGGCGATCGAGCGCATCCACGCCGGTGAGTCGGTGAGCAGCCTCTTCGACGGCGTCGACCCCTCCCTCGGCCCGCCGCAGCCCAGGTTGTTCGACTGATCAGTTCTCGACGGTCAGGTGCTGGTCGGCGTCGATCCCGCTGCCCGGCACCGCGTCCAGCCCGAGCAGGCTGGCGGCGAGGTTGGCGACGTCGCCGTTGCGCACCGGCTGCCGCCCGGCGTACGACGGCCGTGTCGTGCCCGGGTCGGCGAAGTCCGGGTTCATCGCGTAGAGGTCGCCGGCGTCGACGCCCGCGCCCCAGACCAGGAACGGGATGCGGTAGTTCTCGATGTCCCGCCGTCCCGAGTGGTCCGTGACGCCGGAGGCGAAGCCGTGGTCGGCGGTGAGCACCACGACCGCGCCGGCGCGCCTCGCCGCACGGACGACGGAGGCGAGCTGGGCGTCGGTGCGCTCGACGGCGCCGAGGTACTCCGCGGACAGCCCGCCGTACTGGTGTCCGAAGCGATCGGGCAGCGAGACGTGCAGGAACGTGAACGTGGGTGCGCCGTCGGCGAGGTCGGCGCGGGCCATGGCGGTCAGCCGGCGCTGGTTCTCCCGCACCCGGAACAGGTCCACGGCTGTCGGCCAGGACCGGTCGTAGAGGCCGAACTTCGCCTTGGTCGTGTAGAGCGCCGTGCTGCCGCCGGCGGCGTGCACGGTGGTGAAGATCGAGTCGACCTCGTGGCCCGCGGCCTCCTCGACGGTGGTGCCGCGCCGGTCGTCGTCCCAGGTGACACCGTGGCCGCCGCGAGCGGCGTCGATGCGGCGTCCGGTCATCATGCTCGCGTGGTTGGGCAGCGTCACGGTCTGCTCGACCTCGGTCCGGGCGTTGAGCGTGCCCGCGCCCCGGGCCAGCAGCCGGTGCAGCGTGGGCGAGCGGTCGGGGCCGAGTTGCTCGATGGCGGCGCTGCCGAGCCCGTCGACCGAGATCGCCAGGACGTGGCCCGGCGGAGCGGTCGCCGCGCCGGTGCGCGTGGTCGCTGCGGCAGGACGCGCCGACGCCGGCGGGCGGTCCGAACCCTCGCTGCAGGCGGCGACGGTGGGCGCCAGGACGGCCAGCGCGAGCGCGGCGGAGGCGAGCGAGCGGGGAAGGGGCACCCCTCGACGGTACCTACCGTGACGCTGATCTCCCGTGACCTCCGTCGCGTGGCCATGCGCACGCGGTCGGGACGTCCTAGCCTTGCCTGCTGTGCGCCCTGCAACGATCGTCGAGACGTCGGCCGACCTGACCGACGCCCCGATCGGCATCTTCGACTCCGGCTTCGGGGGGCTGACGGTGGCGCGCTCGGTCATCGACCAGCTGCCGCACGAGTCGATCGTGTACGTCGGGGACACCGCACGCCAGCCCTACGGGCCCAAGCCGATCGGTGAGGTCCGCGAGTACGCCCTCGAGTGCCTCGACCACCTCGTCGCCCAGGGCGTGAAGGCGCTGGTCATCGCGTGCAACTCCGCGAGCGCGGCGATGCTGCGCGACGCCCGGGAGCGCTACGACGTGCCCGTCGTCGAGGTGATCTACCCCGCCACCCGGCGCGCGGTCGCCGCGAGCCGGACCGGCCGGATCGGCGTGATCTGCACCCGCGCCACGGCGGAGTCGATGGCCTACGACGACGCCTTCGCCGCCGCCCCGCACGTGCAGCTGTTCACCCAGCCCTGCCCGCGGTTCGTCGACTTCGTCGAGGCCGGGGTCACCTCGGGCGAGGAGCTGATCTCCGTCGCCCACGAGTACCTCGACCCGCTGGTCTCCGAGGGGGTCGACACGCTGATCCTCGGGTGCACGCACTACCCGCTGCTCACCGGCGTGATCTCGATGGTGATGGGGGACAACGTGACCCTGGTCAGCAGCGCCGAGGAGTGCGGCAAGGACGTCTACAAGATGCTCGTGCGCACCGGGCTGGTCCGCCCGTCCGGCGAGCCGACGTACTCGTTCCTGACCACGGGCGCTCCGGGCGAGTTCGAGACGATCGGCCGCCGGTTCCTCGGCCCGGAGATGGTCGCCGCGTCGCAGTTCGTCGGCGGGCTGGTGGTGTAGCGGTGGTCACCGGATGAGGCTCACGATCGTGGGGTGCTCGGGTTCCTACCCGGGCCCCGAGTCGCCGGCCAGCTGCTACCTGCTCGAGGCCGAGGACGTCGACGGGCGCACCTGGCGGGTGCTGCTCGACCTCGGCAGCGGGTCGCTCGGCACCCTCCACCAGCACGCCGACCCGCTGGCGGTGGACGCCGTCCTGCTCAGCCACCTGCACGCCGACCACTGCCTCGACCTCACCGGCTACTACGTGCTGCGCAAGTACCACCCGCGCGGCGCGCAGCCCCGCATCCCTGTCTGGGGACCGGTCGGCACCGCCGATCGGATGGCCCGCGCCTACGACCTGCCCGACGAGCCCGGCATGCACGAGGAGTTCGAGTTCCGCGAGTGGGACGGCGTCGAGCAGATCGGGCCGTTCACCGTCGAGCCGGTGGCGGTCAACCACCCCGTCCCGGCGTACGGACTGCGGGTCAGCGCCGACGGGGTCACGCTGGCCTACACCGGTGACACCGGCCCCTGCGCCTCGCTCGACGACCTGGCGAGGGACGTGGACCTGTTCCTCGCGGAGGCGTCCTTCCGCGCGGTCGACGACAACCCGCCCGACCTCCACCTGACCGGCACCGACTGCGGCGAGGTGGCGGCCCGCGCGGGTGCCCGCCGCCTGGTGCTCACCCACGTCCCCCCGTGGCACGACCCCCAGGACGCGCTGGACGAGGCGGTGGCGGCGTACGCCGGGCCGGTGGAGCTGGCGCGCCCGGGGGCGACGTACGAGCTGTAGGTCAGCTCAGTCCAGCGTCGTGAACACAGATCGCGATCTGGACCCGATTGGTGACCTGGAGCTTGTCGAAGAGCCGTGACACGTGTGCCTTGACGGTCGGCACCGAGAGATAGAGGTCGCGGGCGATCTCGGCGTTGCTGAGGCCGCGACCGACGGCGAGGGCGACGTCGCGCTCCCGGTCGGTCAGCAGGTCCATGCGGGCCAGGGCATCGGCGGTGCGGGCCGCGGCGAGGTCCTCGGCCGCGTCCGGCTCGTCGCGGAGCCGGCGGATCAGCGTGCGGGTGACGGAGGGGGAGAGCATCGGCTCGTCGTCGACGACCTTGCGGATCGCGTCGATGATCTGGGGCGGTGGGGTGTCCTTGAGCAGGAAGCCGTCGGCGCCCGAGGCGAGGGCTTCGACGACGTGCTCGTCGGCGTCGAAGGTCGTGAGCACGATGACCCGGGGCGGGTCGGGGTGGGCGTGCAGCTCGCGGGTGGCGCCGAGGCCGTCGAGCCGCGGCATCCGGATGTCCATGAGCACGACGTCGGGGCGCAGCTGGCCGGCCAGGCGCACGCCTTCGTGACCGTCGGATGCCTCACCGACGACCTCGATGTCGGACTGGCCGCCGAGCATCAGGGCGAGTGCCGAGCGGACCAGGGGGTCGTCGTCGACGAGCAGCACGGTGGTGGCCGCGGTCATGCCGCCCACGGTATCCATCCGTGGAGCACGAACATCGACCCGTCCCTCCCGGCCTCGAGCCGTCCGCCGCGCAGCTCGGCCCGTTCGGAGAGCCCGACGAGGCCGAGGCCGGCGCCCGGCGTGGTGGTCCTGGCGAAGCCGATCGGGTTGCGCAGCAGCACGTCGACCCCGTCGTCGGCGGATCCGCTGACCCGCACGCTCACCAGTGCACCCGGCGCGTGCTTGCGAGCGTTGGTGAGACCCTCCTGCACGATCCGGTAGACCGTGCGACCGACGGCGTCGGGCGGCTCGCCCTCGACGAGGTCGACGAGCTCCACGTGCAGCCCGGACCCGCGCGCCTCCTCGATCAGGCCGGCCAGGTCGGCGTACGTCGGCTGGGGTCCGCGCAGCCGCTCGCCCGTCGTGCCGTCGCGCAGGACGCCGAGCACGCTGCGCAGGTCGGTGAGCGCCTCGTGGGCCTTCTCCTGGATGACTGCGGCGCTCGCCCGCATCTCGTCGGCGCCGAGGTCCTCGCGGAACGCCAGCGCCCCGGCGTGCATCGAGATCTGCGAGATCCGGTGGGCGAGGACGTCGTGCATCTCGCGGGCGATCCGGGCCTGCTCGTTGCTCCGGGCACGCGCGACGCGCAGCTCCTGCTCGGCCTCGGCCCGCTCGGCGCGGCTGCGCAGCGTCCAGATCAGCTCGCGCCGGGAGCCGATGTACATGCCCCAGCCGAGGATGCCGGCCGTGGCGACCCCGTTCGCGACCAGGATGATCCACAGCGGATCGTCGGTGGTCGCGGTGAGCGTGCTGTAGACCTGAGCGCACGCGAAGCCGAGCAGGCCGACCACGACGAGCTGCTTCCACCGGCGGTGGGTGGCGACCGACACCGACGCCAGGACGGCCGGTCCGGAGGCGATGCCGGACACCGCGCCCACGAGCGAGAGGGTGACGGCCACCAGCATCGGGAACCGGCGCCGGTAGAAGACCAGCACGTAGGCGCCGACGCCGAGCACGACGTCGGCGATCCACCACAGGTCGCCGGTGTCGGCCTCCGCCTCCCAGGCCGGCAGCCAGGTCAGGGCACTGATCGCGAGCATGAGGACCGTTCGCCAGGTATGGCCCCAGGCCCGCAGACGGGGCTGGTACTCCTCGGGCGTCGGACGGTCCACGCCGCCAGGCTAGGGTGCCGCAGCCTCGGCCGGGACGCTGCCGGGGTCGGCGGCGCCCCCTACTTTGGTCTGGCGGCCCGATCCGCGTGGCCGATGCGATCCCGCGCCAGGGTCGGGCAGGGTGGACCCCATGATCACGGTCGAAGGACTCACCAGGAAGTACGGCTCGTTCACTGCGGTGGACAACGTGAGCTTCGTCTGCCAGCCGGGCCGGGTGACCGGCTTCCTCGGTCCGAACGGCGCCGGCAAGACGACCACGATGCGCGTGATGGTCGGGCTGACGCCGCCCACAGCGGGGCGAGTGACGATCGGTGGGCACCTCTACAGCGACATCCCCAACCCCGGCCGCCACGTCGGCGTGCTGCTCGACGCCTCCGCCCAGCACGCCGGTCGCACCGGCCGCGAGATCCTCGAGCTGGGCGCGCGCACGATGGGTCTGCCGTCCTCCCGCGTGGACGAGATGCTCGAGCTCGTCTCGTTGACGCCGGTCGAGGCCAAGCGGCGGCTGCGCAACTACTCCCTCGGCATGAAGCAGCGCCTCGGCATCGCGCACGCCCTCCTGGGCGATCCGTCGGTGCTGATCCTGGACGAGCCCGCCAACGGCTTGGACCCTGCGGGCATCCGCTGGATGCGAGGGCTGCTGAAGGGCTACGCCGAGCGCGGCGGCACGGTCCTGCTCTCGAGCCACCTGCTCCACGAGGTGGAGCAGATCGCCGACGAGATGATCCTGATCGGCAACGGCCGGATCGTCGCCCAGGGCGACAAGAAGTCGCTGCTCGCCAACGCCGGTGACTCCGTCGCCGCGTCGTTCGTCACCGCGCTCGACAACGAGCGGCTCGCCCAGGCCCTCCAGGCCAAGGGCATCACGGTCGCGAAGGCCGGAGAGGGCCTGCGGGTCGAGGCCGAGACCGTCGAGGTGGGTCGCACCGCCCTCGAGAGCGGCGCTGTCCTGACCGACCTGCGCTCGGCCGAGGGACGCCTCGAGGACCTCTTCCTCGAGCTGACGGCCGAGACCCAGCGAGAGGCCGTCTGATGAGCATCAGCTCGGGTGCAACGCCCGCCCTGGGCCACTCCCTCGACATCTCGAGCACCCAGCCCACGCCGTTCCTGCGTCTGGTCCGCACCGAGCTGCGCAAGACCTGGGACACGCGAGCCGGCTTCTGGCTGCTGCTGTCGACCGCGATCCTCACCGGCCTGGTCATGGTCATCCAGCTGTGGGTGGTGCTCGTCCAGGACCTCGAGGTCAGCTACAACGACTTCCTGACCTCGACGAACTTCTCCATCGCGCTCCTGCTGCCGGTCATCGGCATCCTGCTGCTGACCAGCGAGTGGAGCCAACGCACCGCGATGGTCACCTTCTCGCTCGAGCCTCGTCGGCCGCTGGTGATCGCGGCCAAGCTGGTCGTCGGGATCGCGCTGGCGGTCGCCGCGGTCGTGATCGCGCTCGTGCTGGCGACCGTGTGCAACCTGCTCTACGGCGCGATGTCGGGCTCCGAGGTCGAGTGGGACCTCAGCGTGCTGCAGACGTTGTCGTTCGTGCTGCTCCAGGTGATCGGCATGCTCACCGGGTTCGCGTTCGCCGCGCTGCTGCTCAGCTCGCCCGCGGCGATCGTGCTCTACATGGTCTACTCCTTCGTCCTGCCGTCGATCTTCGGCATCGGAGCGGCCCTCATCGGCTGGTTCGAGGACCTGCAGCCGTGGATCGACTTCAACGATGCCCAGACGCCGCTCATCGACGCCACGATGACCGGCGAGGACTGGGCGCAGTTCGCCGTCTCGGGGTTCATCTGGCTGGTGATCCCCCTGGCCATCGGGCTGTGGCGTGTGCTGCGCGCCGAGGTGAAGTGAGATGACGGCCATGACGCTCGACCTCAGCGGGACCGAGCCGACCCCGTTCGGACGGCTCCTGCGCGTCGAGCTGCGGAAGTCCTACGACACCCGGGCAGGGCGGTGGCTGCTCATCTCCATCGGGCTGCTGGTGCTGGCCGCCGAGACGATCGCCCTGGCGGTGACGACGGTGCAGGACGAGGCGATGCAGTTCGGTGACTTCGTCGGCACCGCTGCGTTCCTCACCTCGTTCCTGCTGCCGGTGCTCGGCATCATGGTGCTCACCACCGAGTGGACCCAGCGCACCGCGATGGTGACCTTCGCCCTCGAGCCGCGCCGGCCCCTGGTCATCGCCGCCAAGGCGATGGTCGGCGTCGTGCTGACGCTGGCCACCGTGGTGGTCTCCACCGTGATCGGTGCCGTCTGCAACGCCCTCTACGGAGCGATCGAGGGACACGTCGACTGGACGTTCGGCTGGAGCGACTTCGCGGCGTTCACGATCACCCAGGTGCTCGCGATGCTCGGTGGCTTCGCCTTGGCGGCGCTGCTGCTCAACACGCCGGCGGCGATCGTGGTGTTCTTCGTCTACAAGTGGGTGTTGCCCGGGCTCTTCGAGGTCGGCGCCCAGCTGATCGGCTGGTTCGGCGACCTGCGTCCGTGGATCGACTTCCAGATGGCGCAGAACGCGATCTGGGACTGGTCGCACTCCGCGGGGGACTGGGGTGAGCTCGTGGTCTCCGGGTTCCTGTGGCTCGGGGTCCCGCTCGTGTGGGGCATCTGGCGGGTGCTCCGCGCCGAGGTGAAGTAGCCCGCCGTTACAGTCGGCGCATGACCGCACGCGAGGACGGCCGCGCCGACGACGAGCTCCGCCCGATCACCATCACCCGGCACTGGCTCGACCACGCCGCCGGTTCGGTGCTGGTGGAGTTCGGCAGGACGAAGGTGCTGTGCGCCGCCTCCGCCTCCGAGGGGGTGCCGCGGTGGCGCAAGGGGTCGGGGCTGGGCTGGGTGACCGCCGAGTACGCCATGCTGCCGGCGTCGACCAACACCCGCTCGGACCGCGAGTCGGTCAAGGGGCGGATCGGCGGGCGCACCCATGAGATCAGCCGGCTCATCGGCCGGTCGCTGCGTGCGGTCATCGACTACCAGGCGCTCGGCGAGAACACCATCCAGCTCGACTGCGACGTGCTCCAGGCCGACGGCGGCACGCGCACGGCCTCGATCACGGGCGCGTACGTCGCGCTCGCGGACGCGGTGGCCCACCTGCGCTCGACCGGCGCGCTCACCGGCGAGCCGCTCACCGGCTCGGTGGCCGCGGTCAGCGTGGGGATCATCGACGGCGTACCCCGCCTCGACCTGCCCTACGTCGAGGACGTGCGGGCCGAGACGGACATGAACGTCGTGATGACCGGCGACGGCAAGTTCGTCGAGGTGCAGGGCACGGCGGAGGGCGCGGCGTTCGACCGAGCGGAGCTCGACGCGCTGCTCGCGCTCGCCGAGAAGGGCTGCTCCGACCTGACGCGGTTGCAGCACGAGGCGTTGGCTCGATGAGCGGACCGGCGGCGGGCCCCCGGGTCTTCCTGGCGTCGCGCAACCGCAAGAAGATCCAGGAGATGGAGCGGATCCTGCGCGAGCACGTGCCGGGTCTCGTGGTCGTCGGCATCGACGACCTCTCGGAGGCCGACCACTACGACGAGCCGGTCGAGGACCAGCCCACGTTCGAGGGCAACGCGCTGCTCAAGGCGCGGGCCGGCCGGGCCGCCACCGGGCTGCCGTCGCTGGCCGACGACAGCGGGCTGTGCGTCGACGCGCTCAACGGGATGCCGGGCGTCCTGTCGGCTCGCTGGGCCGGTCCGCCCAAGAGCGATGCCCGCAACAACGAGCTCCTGCTCGCCCAGCTCGCCGACGTGCCCGACGAGCGCCGGGGCGCCCACTTCCAGTGCGCGGTCGCGTTCTGCCACGACGGCGGCGAGGAGCTCACCAGCGGGGTGATGCCGGGCCGGGTCATCCACGAGGTCCGGGGGACCGGCGGCTTCGGCTACGACGTGCTGTTCGAGGCCGACGACCGCCCGGGCCTGACCACCGCCGAGCTCAGCGTCGAGGACAAGGACGCGATCTCCCACCGTGGGTGGGCGCTGCGCCGGATGGCGCCGATCGTGGGCCGGGTCCTCGGATGAGGAGGCACTTCTTCGTCCGTCGCAACCTCGCGCGGCTGATCCTCAAGCTCGCGCGCTGGAAGACCGTCGGCCAGGTGCCGCGCAAGGGCATCCTCGTCGGTGCTCCGCACACGTCCAACTGGGACTGGGTGCTGACGATGCTCCTCGCCTGGGACAACGACGTGCAGATCCGGCTGCTGGTCAAGGACGCGTTCTTCAAGGGTCCGCTCGCGCCGATCATGCGCGCCAGCGGGGCCGTCGAGCTCGACCGGTCCAACCCGGGCGCCACGATCCGGGCCCTGATCGCCGACGCGGCGACCGACGAGACCTTCCTGCTCGGCATCGCCGCCGAGGGCACCCGCAGCAAGGGGGAGTACTGGAAGTCGGGCTTCTACCGGATCTCCCAGCAGACCGGTCTGCCCGTCACGCTCGCGTTCGTCGACGCCCCCACCCGCACGGTCGGTTGGGGCCCGACGTTCGAGCTCACCGGTGACGTCTCGGCCGACATGGACCGGATCCGTGCGTTCTACGCCGACAAGCGGGGCATCAAGCCCGAGGGTGCCACCGTGCCCCGCCTCCGCGAGGAGGACTGAGCCCGGGGCCCGAGTGGGTGCCGAAGGGGGGACTCGAACCCCCACGCCCGAAGGCACGGGTACCTAAAACCCGCGTGTCTGCCAGTTCCACCACTTCGGCGAGGCGCTCAGTCTAGGGAGACCGCCTCCAGGCGCCGAGTCGGTGCAGCTGCCGGTGCGAACGACGCCGCGTCGGCGCAACTGAAGGTCATCGGCCTGCAGGCGCGCCGACTCGGGCTCGCCTGTCGCGCGTCGGTGCCCGACGCGGGTTGTCGAGGTCTGGTCGCCGGGAGGTCATACGTCCTGGTCGCCGGGGCAGCCACCTCGGATGACCTCCGCGGGGGTTCTTTGGGAGGTCATACGTTCTGGGGGTCCTAGCACCCGGAACGTATGACCTCCCGGCGCACGGCGCCACCGGGCGGACGTCGTCCCACCCACCAGCCGCAGGCAGCCGTGGTCGGCCCCAGGTCCAGGTGCACAGGCGAGCGCGACCACATGATCAGGCGCCGTTGTGGGGGTCCTCGTCGGCGTGGTTGAGCTTGAGGTCCTTGCGGAGCTTGGCGACGTGGCCGGTGGCCTTGACGTTGTACTGGGCGAGGAAGACCTTGCCGTCCTCGTCGACCACGACGGTGGAGCGGATCACGCCCTCGACGGTCTTGCCGTAGAGCTTCTTCTCCCCGAACGCGCCGTAGTCCTGCATCACCTGCTTGTCGGGGTCGGAGAGCAGCGTGATCGTCAGGTGGTCGCGCTCACGGAACTTCGCGAGCTTCTCCGGCTTGTCCGGCGAGATCCCGAGGACCTCGTAGCCCTCGGCCTTGAACGAGTCGAGGGTGTCGGTGAAGTCACAGGCCTGCTTGGTGCAGCCCGGCGTCATCGCAGCGGGGTAGAAGTAGACGATCACCTTGCGTCCGAGGAAGTCGGACAGGGCGACCTCGGTGCCGGTGTCGTCGGTGAGGGTGAACTCGGGGGCGGTGTCGCCGGGGGAGAGGCGCTCGGTCACGGGTCGGTCTCCTTGTTGCGAACGATGTGCAAGAGCGTAGGGTGGGCACGTCTCGGGCCCGCACCCAACCTACTGGCCGCGACCCACCAGCCGAGCAGGAGAGCCATGCACGTACCTGACGGGTTCCTCGACGCCCCGACGTCCGCCCTGACCGGCGCTGTGGCCGTCGGTGCCGTAGGCCTCGCGCTGGTCAAGGCTCGCGACGAGCTCGACGACAAGACGGCGCCGATGGCGGGTCTCGTCGCGGCGTTCATCTTCGCCGTGCAGATGCTGAACTTCCCCGTCGGCGCCGGCACGAGCGGCCACCTCATGGGCGGAGCGCTCGCGGCGGTCCTGGTCGGACCCTGGACAGCCGTCCTGTGCGTCAGCGTGGTGCTGCTGGTCCAGTCGCTGCTCTTCGCCGACGGCGGCATCACCGCGCTCGGCACCAACATCGTCCTGATGGCCCTCACGACCGTCCTGGTCGGCTGGCTCGTCTTCCGGGTGCTCCAGCTCGTGCTGCCCAAGCGCATGTCGCTGACCCCGGCCCAGGCGGGCGTCGCGGCGTTCGCATCCGTGCCCGTGGCGGCCTCGGTGTTCGTGCTGCTCTACGCCGTCGGTGGCACCGCGGACATCCCGCTCGACACCCTGCTGACCGCGATGTTCGGCGTCCACACGCTGATCGGCGTCGGCGAGGGCGTCATCACCGGCCTGGCCGTCGGTGCGATCGTGGCGGTCCGCCCCGATCTCGTCCGCGGCGCACGGCCCCTCCTCGAGTCGCGTGAGCTGGTCATCAGGGGGGCCGGGTCGTGAAGCGCGTCTCGACCACGTGGGTCGTCCTCGGCATCGCGGTCGTCGCGCTGGTGCTGGCGGGTGTGGTGAGCCGGTTCGCCGACAGCGACCCCGACGGCCTGACCAAGGTCTCCGAGGACCATGGCTTCGCCCACACCGAGAAGTCCCGCGACGGCCTCGTCGGCGACTACGGCAGCGTGACCGGTGTCGTGGGCGTGCTGGTCGTGCTGGGCGTCGCCGGCGGGGTGACGTACGCCGTCCGCCGCCGCGGCCCGCGGGACGAGCAGGCCTGAGGTGGGTGCGGGACACGGCCACAAGCTGCACTTCCACGGGCACTCACCGATCCACCGGGCGCCGGCGCACCTGAAGGTGCTGGCCCTGCTGGCGTTCGCGATCGTCGTGGTCGCGACGCCGCGCGACGCCCACCCGCTCTTCGTGGCGTACGCCGTCGTGCTGGCTGTCGTGATCGGCGTGAGCCGGGTGCCCCCGACGTACCTCCTCAAGCGGACGGTCGTCGAGCTGCCGTTCGTGGTGTTCGCGGTGCTGCTGCCGTTCGTCGCGACCGGGCCGCGCACCGAGGTGCTCGGCGTGGCCGTCAGCGAGCACGGCCTCGAGGCCGGCATCGCGCTGCTCGTCAAGGGCACCCTCGGCGTGCTCGCGAGCCTCACGCTGGCTGCGACCACCGAGCCGCAGGACCTGCTCCTGGGCCTCGAGCGGCTGCGGGTGCCCCAGCAGCTCGTGCAGATCATGGCGTTCATGGTGCGCTACCTCGACGTCGTCACCGACGAGATGCACCGGATGCGGATCGCCCGTGAGTCCCGGGGCTTCTCGGCGCGCGACCCCCGCCACTGGCCGGTGCTCGCGAAGTCGGCGGGAGCGCTGTTCATCCGCTCCTACGAGCGCGGCGAGCGGGTCCACCTGGCGATGCTGTCGCGCGGCTACACGGGGAGACTTCCGAGGTGAGCACCCCCGTCCTCGACGTCCGCGGCCTGGCCTACGCCTACCCCGACGGCCACCAGGCGCTGTTCGGGGTCGACCTGCACGTGCACCGCGGCGAACGGGTCGCGCTGCTCGGCCCCAACGGGGCGGGCAAGACCACGCTCGTGCTGCACCTCAACGGTATCCTGACGGCCGGAGCGGGCTCCGTCGCCGTCAGCGGACTGCCGGTCGAGAAGGCCAACCTCCAGGAGATACGTCGACGGGTCGGCGTGGTCTTCCAGGACCCCGACGACCAGCTCTTCATGGGCACGGTGCGCGCCGACGTGGCGTTCGGGCCGGCCAACCTCGGCCTGCGCGGCACCGAGCTCGACCGACGGGTGATGCACGCGCTCGAGCAGGTCGGCATGGCGGAGTA
>NZ_JANINT010000111.1:0-6082 GCF_024509035.1 Nocardioides sp.
AGCGTGACCATCGACCTCAAGGCCGGGTCCGCGCGGGCGACCGTCTGGACCAACGACCTCACGCACGCCTACGTCCACGAGAACAGCGCGTACTCCTCATGAGCGAGCGGAGCGAGCGAATCATTCAAGACAGCCCGCGTGCCTCATGCGCGCACGGAGCGAAGCGAGTACGTGCATGAGCGACATCGCCTACACCGAGCACGACCCGAGCAAGCCCGACCCGGCCAAGGCGCGCACGCTCGCGGCCGCGTTGCCCTGGCTCAAGCGCTACCACGGCAAGATCGTGGTGGTGAAGTACGGCGGCAACGCCATGACGGACGAGACGCTGAAGCGGGCGTTCGCCGAGGACATCGCGTTCCTCCGGTTCGCAGGCTTCAAGCCCGTCGTCGTCCACGGCGGCGGCCCCCAGATCTCCACGATGCTCGACCGCCTCGGCATCGAGTCGGAGTTCCGCGGCGGCCTGCGCGTGACCACGCCCGAGGCCATGGACGTCGTCCGCATGGTGCTGGTCGGACAGGTCCAGCGCGAGCTCGTCGGGCTGATCAACGAGCACGGCCCGCTCGCGGTCGGCTGCTCGGGCGAGGACGCCGGCCTGTTCACCGCCGAGCCCGCCAACACCGTCGTTGACGGCGAGGAGGTCGACCTCGGGCTCGTGGGGGAGGTGGCCCGGGTCCGCCCCGAGTCGGTGCTCGACCTCATCGAGGCGGGCCGCATCCCGGTCGTCTCGAGCGTCGCGCCCGACGTCGACGGCCAGGTCCACAACGTCAACGCCGACTCCGCCGCGGCGGCGCTCGCGATCGCGCTCCACGCGGAGAAGCTGCTCGTGCTCACCGACGTCGAGGGGTTGTTCCTCGACTGGCCCAGCTCGCAGGACGTCATCGGTGAGATCAGCCCCGAGGCGCTCGAGGAGATCCTCCCGACGCTGGCGTCCGGCATGGTGCCCAAGATGGGCGCGTGCCTGCAGGCGGTGAAGGGCGGCGTGCCGCGCGCGACGGTGGTCGACGGTCGCGAGCCGCACGCGGTGCTGCTCGAGCTGTTCACCAACGAGGGCGTCGGCACGCAGGTGCTGCCGGGCGTCGAGACCAAGACGCGGAAGGCGAGGGACGCCGAGTGAGCGACTACCAGGAGCGGTACGCCGCATCGTTGATGAACACCTTCGGGCAGCCGTTGCTGGTCCTCGAGCGCGGCGAGGGTGCCCACGTCTGGGACGCCGACGGCAAGGAGTACGTCGACCTGCTCGGCGGCATCGCCGTCAACGCGCTCGGCCACGGCCACCCCGCACTCGTCGAGGCGGTGACGACCCAGCTGCAGACGCTGGGTCACGTCTCCAACTTCTTCACCAGCGCGCCACAGGTCGAGCTGGCCGAGAAGCTGCTCGAGCTGCTCGGCGTCGGCGCCGGGGGCGGCAAGGTCTTCTTCACCAACTCCGGCACCGAGGCCAACGAGGCGGCGTTCAAGCTGACCCGGCGCACGGGCCGCACCCACATCGTCGTCGCGGAGGGCGCCTTCCACGGCCGCACCATGGGCGCACTCGCGCTGACCTCCAAGGAGGCCTACCGGACGCCGTTCGAGCCGCTGCCGGGCGACGTGACGTTCGTCCCCTACGGCGACGCGGACGCCCTGGCCGCGGCGGTGACCGACACGACCGCCGCCATCCTGCTCGAGCCGATCCAGGGAGAGGCCGGCGTCGTCGTACCGCCCGAGGGCTACCTGGCGGCCGCCCGCGCGGTCGCCGACGAGCACGGTGCGCTGCTGTGGTTCGACGAGGTGCAGTCGGGCATGGGCCGCACCGGCGCGTGGTTCGCCCACCTCGCCAGCGGAGTGCGGCCCGACGTCGTCACGCTCGCGAAGGGCCTCGGTGGCGGCTTCCCGATCGGGGCCTGCATCGGCGTCGGCGACGCCGGCACGCTGCTCCAGCCCGGCAACCACGGCACGACCTTCGGCGGCAACCCGGTCGCGTGCGCGGCCGCGCTCGCCGTGATCGGCACCATCGAGTCCGAGGGGTTGCTCGAGCACGTCACGGTCCTCGGCCAGAAGCTCCGTGACGGTCTGGCCGCCGACCCGCGCGTCACCGAGGTGCGCGGCGAGGGCCTGCTCATCGGGCTCGACCTGGCCGCGGAGGTCTCGGGCGAGGTCGTGGCAGCCGCCCGGCGCGCGGGCTTCATCGTCAACGCCCCGACCCCGCGCCGGATCCGGCTCGCTCCGCCGCTCGTGCTCACCACCGACGACGCCAACGCATTCCTCGCCGCCTGGCCGGCGATCCTCGACGAGGCGTTCGTGGGGGCGGAGTCATGAGGCACTTCCTCGCGGACGACGACCTCAGCCCCGCCGAGCAGGCGCAGGTCCTGGACCTGGCGGCCGAGCTCAAGGCGGCGCCGTACGACGCCAAGCCGCTCGCCGGGCCCCGCACGGTCGCGATGATCTTCGACAAGCAGACGCTGCGCACCCAGGCGTCGTTCGCCGCCGGCATCGCCGAGCTCGGCGGCCACCCGATGCTCGTCGACGGCGCGCTGGCCGGCATCGGGGTGCGCGAGTCCGTCCACGACGTCGCGAAGGTGCTGGGCCGGCAGGCCTCGATGATCGTGTGGCGCACCTATGCGCAGTCGCGGCTCGAGGAGATGGCCGAGCACGCGGGCGTGCCGGTGGTCAACGCGCTCACCGACGACTTCCACCCCTGCCAGCTGCTGGCCGACCTGCTCACGATCCGCGAGCACAAGCAGCGGCTGGCGGGCCTGAGCGTCGCGTTCGTCGGCGACGGTGCGTGCAACATGGGCAACTCCTGGCTGCTCGCCGGCGCCACGGCGGGCATGCACGTGCGCCTCAGCTCGCCCGAGGGCTACGCGCCCGACCGGGAGATGGTGGAGCGGGCCGCCGCGATAGCTGCGCAGACCGGCGGCTCGGCGACGCTCGAGCCCAACCCGGTCACCGCCGTGACCGGCGCCGACGTCGTCGTCACCGACACCTGGATCTCGATGGGCAAGGAGGACGAGGCTGCCGCCCGGGCGGCGGTGTTCGCGCCGTACTCCCTCACGTCGCGGCTGCTCGCGCACGCCGCCGACGACGCCATCGTGCTGCACTGCCTGCCGGCCTACCGAGGCAAGGAGATCGACGCCGAGGTGCTCGACGGTCCCCAGAGCGTGGTCTGGGACGAGGCGGAGAACCGCCGTCACGCCCAGAAGGCCATCCTGACGTTCCTGCTGGAGGCGCGATGAGCGAGCCGCTGCGTCCGACGACCAAGAGCGCCCGCCACCAGCGCATCGTCGAGCTGGTCACCCAGCGCGAGGTGCACTCCCAGGGCGAGCTCGCCGAGCTGCTGGCCGAGAGCGGTCTGCGGGTCACCCAGGCGACGCTCTCGCGCGACCTCGTCGAGCTCGACGCGATCAAGGTGCGCTCTCCCAACGGCTCCCTGGTCTACGCCGTCCCCGCGGAGGGCGGGGACCGACGACCGAGCGCGCCGGGGGAGACCGCGGCGGCGACGGCCCGGCTGGCGCGGCTGTGCGGCGAGCTCCTCGTGAGCGCCGACGCCAGCGCCAACATGGTCGTCCTGCGCACACCTCCCGGTGCGGCCCAGTTCCTCGCCTCGGCCTTCGACAAGGCCGAGCTCCCAGCGATCCTCGGCACGATCGCGGGTGACGACACCGTCCTGGTGATCGGCCGGGGGCCCGACAGCGGCGACGAGCTCGCCCGCAGGTTCCTGGCCCTGGCCGACGCCCACCCGCACGCCGAGCATCACCTCCAGCAGAAGGAAGACAATTCGTGAGCAAGGTCCTGACGTCACTCCCGATCGGCCAGCGGGTCGGCATCGCGTTCTCGGGAGGGTTGGACACCTCGGTGGCCGTCGCGTGGATGCGCGACAAGGGAGCGATCCCGTGCACCTACACCGCCGACATCGGCCAGTACGACGAGCCCGACGTCTCCGGCGTCCCCGCGCGCGCCGTCGAGTACGGCGCCGAGATCGCCCGCGCGGTCGACTGCCGCCAGCAGCTGGTCGAGGAGGGCCTGGCCGCGCTCGCGTGCGGCGCCTTCCACATCCGCTCCGGCGGCCGCGCCTACTTCAACACCACGCCGCTCGGCCGTGCCGTCACCGGCACGATCCTGGTCCGCGCCATGCACGAGGACGGCGTCGACATCTGGGGCGACGGCTCGACGTTCAAGGGCAACGACATCGAGCGCTTCTACCGCTACGGCCTGCTGGCCAACCCCGCCCTGCGCATCTACAAGCCGTGGCTGGACCCCGACTTCGTCCACGAGCTCGGTGGCCGCACCGAGATGAGCCAGTGGCTCACCGAGCACGGTCTTCCGTACCGCGACTCCCAGGAGAAGGCCTACTCCACCGACGCCAACATCTGGGGCGCCACCCACGAGGCCAAGACCCTCGAGCACCTCGACACCTCCCTGGAGGTCGTCGAGCCGATCATGGGCGTGAAGTTCTGGGACCCCGCGGTGGAGATCCCGACCGAGGACGTCACGGTCACCTTCGAGGAGGGCCGCCCCGTCGCCATCAACGGTCGGCGCTTCGACAGCTCGATCGAGCTCGTCCTGGAGGCCAACGCCATCGGCGGCCGGCACGGCCTCGGCATGTCCGACCAGATCGAGAACCGCATCATCGAGGCCAAGTCCCGCGGGATCTACGAGGCGCCCGGGATGGCGCTGCTGTGGTTGTGCTACGAGCGGCTGATGAACGCGATCCACAACGAGGACACGCTGGCCAACTACCACGCGAACGGTCGGCGGCTCGGTCGGCTGCTGTACGAGGGCCGCTGGCTCGACCCGCAGGCGCTGATGCTCCGCGAGTCGATCCAGCGGTGGGTGGCCTCCGTCGTCACGGGCGAGGTGACCGTGCGGCTGCGTCGCGGCGAGGACTACACGGTCGTGGACACCAACGGTCCCGCGCTGTCCTACCACCCCGAGAAGCTCTCGATGGAGCGCACGACCAACGCCGCCTTCGGCCCCACCGACCGCATCGGCCAGCTCACCATGCGCAACCTCGACATCGCCGACTCCCGCGCGATGCTCGAGATGTACGCCGGCCAGCCGCTCGACCAGGGCCAGGTGCTGGTCGAGAACGGCACGCTGTTCGGCGCGCTGCCGGCCGGTGGGTTCGACCAGATCACCGAGAACCCCGAGGTCGGGACCGAGCCCGACGAGGACGCCCTCGACGCCGCCGCGATGGAGTCCGGGACCGACTGATGGGCGCCGCTGAACCCTCCACCAACGTCGGCAAGCTCTGGGGCGGCCGCTTCGCGGGCGGCCCCTCGCCCGAGCTGGACGCGCTGTCCCGCTCGACCCACTTCGACTGGCGGCTCACGCCCTACGACCTGGCCGGGTCCCGGGCGCACGCCAACGCGCTGCACCGCGCGGGTCTGCTCACCGACGACGACCACGCCGAGCTGGTGCGCGGCCTGGACGTGCTGGGGGAGCGGTACGCCACCGGCGCCCTCCACCCGGACCCGACCGACGAGGACGTGCACGGCGCGCTCGAGCGCCTGCTGGTCGAGGAGGTCGGCGCCGATGTCGGCGGTCGTCTGCGTGCCGGGCGCAGCCGCAACGACCAGATCGCCACGCTGTTCAAGGTGTTCTTGCGCGACCACGCCGCGACGCTCGCGGGACAGGTCCTCGACCTGGTCGAGGCGCTCGCGGGCCAGGCGCGCGATGCGGGCGACGCGGTGATGCCGGGGCGTACGCACCTGCAGCACGCCCAGCCGGTGCTCCTCGCGCACCACCTCCTGGCGCACTGCTGGGCGCTGCTGCGCGACGTCGACCGGCTGAAGGACTGGGACGTCCGGGTGGCCGCCGACTCGCCGTACGGCTCGGGCGCGTTGGCCGGCTCGAGCCTGGGCCTCGACCCCGAGGGGGTCGCGGCGGAGCTGGGCTTCACCGGCTCCAGCGCCAACTCCATCGACGGGACGGCCTCGCGTGACTTCGTCGCGGAGTTCGCCTTCGTCGCCGCGCAGATCGGCGTCGACGTCAGCCGGATCGCCGAGGAGGTGATCCTCTGGTCGACGCGGGAGTTCGGCTTCGTGACGCTCCACGACTCCTGGTCGACGGGGTCCAGCATCATGCCGCAGAAGAAGAACCCCGA
>NZ_JANINT010000111.1:6166-7475 GCF_024509035.1 Nocardioides sp.
CCAGGAGGACAAGGAGCCGGTCTTCGACTCCGTCGACACCCTCGAGGTGCTGCTGCCGGCGTTCACGGGGATGGTCGCGACGCTCGTCTTCGACACCGACCGGATGGCCGAGCTGGCGCCCCAGGGGTTCTCGCTCGCGACCGACGTCGCCGAGTGGCTGGTCCGCGAGGGCGTGCCGTTCCGGGTGGCCCACGAGCTCGCCGGCGCGTGCGTGCGCCGGTGCGAGGAGCTCGGCATCGAGCTCGCGGACCTGACCGACGAGCAGTTCGCCGAGATCTCGCCCGCACTCACACCGGGCGTTCGCGACGTGCTCACCGTCGAGGGCTCGGTCGCCTCCCGCGACGGCCGTGGCGGCACCGCCCCGGCCCGGGTGCGCGAGCAGCTCGACGACCTGACCGCCCTCGTCGCCGGACACCGTGCCCGGCTCACCTGAGCTCCCCGCGCTGCTCGCCGGACCGGTCCTTGAGGTCGCTCCGCGGCTGCTCGGTGCCGTGCTCAGGCACGGTGACGTCGTGGTCCGGATCACCGAGGTCGAGGCGTACGACGGCGCGAACGATCCCGGTTCGCACGCCTACCGAGGGCGGACCCGGCGCAACGCGGTGATGTTCGGGCCGCCGGGTCACCTGTACTGCTACTTCACCTACGGCATGCACGTGTGCTGCAACGTGGTGTGTGGCCCCGAGGGCACCTCGAGCGCGGTGCTCGTCCGAGCCGGGGAGATCGTCGACGGCCTCGAGCTGGCGCGCGAGCGCCGCCCACGCGCGAGCGACCGCGACCTGGCGCGGGGCCCGGCGCGCCTGTGCAGCGCCCTCGGCATCGAGCTGGACCACGACGGCACCGACCTGGTGGCCGGCCCGGTGACCCTGACGCTCGGGGAACCGGCCGCGGACGTCTCGACCGGTCCCCGCGTGGGGCTGCGCGGCGCGCCCGACCGTCCGTGGCGGTTCTGGCTGACCGGCGAGCCGACCGTGTCGGCGTACCGTCCGGCGGCGCCGTTGAGGCGCCGTTGAGGCGCTGCTGAGGGCGGATCCAGGTGGGGGAGACGCCCGGTTTGGCACGACCGCGGGGCGCTGGTAATGTTCCTTCTCGCCGCGGAGAGCGGCTCCCCCTCGGGCCGAGAGGCCACACCGAAGGGGAGCGGTGCGTCCGGGGTGCGGATCCGTTGCAGTCAGGTCGGCCAAGTTGACCAGGCGAAGCGGAACCGGTAAGTTTCTGCAGGTTGCCCCGCAGCCGGCCCGCGAGGGTCCGGTGCGAGTGCGTCTGATTCTTGAGAACTCAACAGTGTGTCATAGTCGACGAATTAGTTTGT
>NZ_JANINT010000112.1 GCF_024509035.1 Nocardioides sp.
CACACCGGCACCCGCCGGATCCCCAGCACGCCCCGGACCGCCCAGCACCCAGAGGATCCGCTGCGGCCGATGGTCATCGAGCTCTATCACTCACCCATCGACATCCACATCGACCCCGACCACCCCCACGCAGCCTGACCACGCCGCCGCGTGGATCGACCGCCAGGCGCGCCCCGTCAGTCCGGCAGCCGGTAGCCGTACGACGTCCCCTCGCGGCGCCACACGTCCGCGCCGAGCGCGGTGTCGACGTCGCGCTTGACCACCTTGCTCGTGGCGGTGCGGGGGAGGGCGTCGACCACGCGCAGGTGGCGCGGCACCCACTTGGTGCCGAGGTCGGGCTGGGCGGCCAGGAACGCGGTGAACGCGTCGGGGTCGAAGGACGCACCGGGCACCAGCTCGGCCACCGCGAGCACCGCGTCGCCGACGACGTCGTCAGGGACGGCGAGCACGGCCACCGCCGCGAACGCCGGGAAGCGGGCCAGCAGCCGCTCGACGGGCGCCGTGGCGATGTTCTCGCCGTCCACCCGCAGCCAGTCGCCCGAGCGGCCGGCGAAGTAGAAGAACCCCTGCTCGTCGCGGTAGGCCAGGTCGCCGGACCACACCCACCCGTGGCGCAGCCGCGCGGCCTCGGCCTCGGGGTTGTTCCAGTAGCCCTCGAAGAGCGAGGCGCCGGTGAGGTTGACGATCTCGCCGACCGCCTCGTCGGCGTTGAGGAGCAGTCCCGCCTCGTCGAAGCGGGCCCGGGGGCACTCCTCGAGCGTCTCCGGGTCCAGCACGACCGTGCCCTCCGGCGCGACCCCCAGCGACCCCGGCGGGGTGTCCGGGGTGCGGTTGACCCGGATCTCGCCCTCGCTGGACCCGAAGGAGTCGATCACCTCGCAGCCGAAGCGGCGGGAGAACGCCGCGATGTCGCGCTCGGAGGCCTCGTTGCCGAACGCGATCCGCAGCGGGTTGTCGGCGTCGTCGGGTCGCTCGGGAGTGGCCAGTACGTAGTTGAGCGGCTTGCCGACGTAGTTGAAGAACGTGACGCCGTAGCGGCGCACGTCGGGGAGCCAGCCGGACGCCGAGAAGCGGCGCCGCAGCACGATCGTGCCACCGGTGCGCACCGCCGGCGCGATGCCGGCCATGATCGCGTTGGAGTGGAACATCGGCATCACGACGTAGAAGACGTCGGCGGCGGTGAGCGACCGGCGCTCCGCCTGCTGGGCGGCGATCCGGCCGAGTCGCGCCTGGGTGCAGATCACCGCCTTGGGCGCCGAGGTGGTGCCGCTGGTGAAGACCAGCGAGTACGGCGTGCTCGGGGCGACCGCGTCGACCCGGTCGAGGTCGAGAGGGCTGACGGCGGCCAGGCGGCCGGCGTACGACGGGTCGTCGACGCGCAGCACGCGCTCGCCGGGCACGCCGGTCTCGAGCCCCTCCAGCAGCGAGCGGCGGCTGTCGTCGACGACGAGCAGCTGGCACTCGGTGAACGTGATGTCGCGAGCCAGGTCCGGGCCGCGCCGCGTCGGGTTGATGCCGACGACGGTCGCCCCGGCCAGGGCTGCCGCGCACAGCCAGAACAGGTGCTCGGCGGTGTTCTCCAGCGCCAGACCGACGTGCCAGGGGCCTTCGACGCGCACCTCCTCGAGCAGACCGGCGCGGAGCCGGGCCTCGGCCACCACCTCGCTCCAGGTCCAGCAACGGTCCTCGAACCACAGCCCGGGGGCGTCGTCGTCGGCGCGCGCCGCGACCAGCCGGCCGAAGGTCGGGTGGACCTCCGGGCTCACAGCCGGGCTCACGGCAGCTCCGGCTGCCAGGCCACGCCGTTGATGTGGGCGCCGCCGTCGACGAAGAGGGTGTTGCCGGTCAGGTAGCGGCAGTCGTCGCTGGCGAGGAACACCGCGACCGGCGCGATGTCGGTGAGCGGGTCGCCGATCCGGCCCATCGGGTTGCCCCGGTCGGCGGCGGCCTCCAGCTCGGGGTGCTCGCCCATCACCCGTCGGAACGCGGCGCTCTTGGCGCCCGGGCACATCGCGTTGACGACGACGCCCGTCGGCGCCCACTCGCGGGCGGCGGTGCGCGTCAGCGTGCGCAGCGCCTCCTTGGTGGCGTTGTAGTCGAGGCTGCCGACGTGGGCGTTGACGCCGCTGAGGCTGGTCATGTTCACGACCCTTCCCCATCCGCGCTTCTTCATGTGCGGGAAGGCCGCCTGCATCGCCCACAGCGGACCCTTGAAGCCGACGGCGAGGGCCGAGTCGACCATCGCGTCGGTCTTGTCCTCGACCCGGCACATCGTCGAGGCGCCCCACGCGTTGTTGACCAGGACGTCGACCGACCCGTAGGCGTCCACGGCGGCGGCGACCATCGCCTCGACCTGGGGGCGGGCGCTGACGTCGGTGCGCACGAAGAGGCCATCGACCTCGGCGGCGACCGCGCGACCCTTCTCCTCGTTCAGCTCGGCCACGACGACGCGGGCCCCCTCGGCGGCGTACGCACGCGCGACAGCCGCCCCGATGCCGTCGCCGGCGCCGGTCACGACGGCGACCCGTCCGGCCAGCCGGCCGGTCAGGCCGCCGGCCGAGCCGCCGGTCACGGACGCTCCCCGCGCGCGCCGGCGGCCAGCAGCGCGGGCGACTCCGTCCGCCCGTCCAGGACCCGGCTGGTGCGGACGGTGGCCCGCCAGCCGTCCGGGGTACGCCGCAGCTGCCAGTGGTTCGCGGTCGCCCGGCGGACCTGGAAGCCCTCCTCGCCGTGCACGACCATGAGCGAGTGGCAGATCGCGACCGCCTCGTCGCCGTGGACCGTGATCCGGACCGGGCCGAGGAAGTGCGCGCAGCCGCCCGCGATCCAGGCCTGGTGATGACGCGACTCGACCATCCTGCGGATGGCGTCGCCACCGTCGAGGTAGACCTCGTCGACGTCGTAGACGCCGTCCTCGGTCCACAGCGCCGCGACGTCGTCGGCCGCGCCGGCGTCCACGAGGGGGCCGTAGGCGGCGATCAGGTCGGCGATCTCGCGCTCGTCCTCGAGCCGGCGCAGCCGCCGCTCGAGGACCTGCAGACGCTCGTCCAGGTCGGCAGGGATGCTCATCCGATCTCCTCCCCGAGGGCGGCCAGCGCCTCGAGCTGCTCCTCGTAGTGGGCGGCGGACTCCGCCTGCACCGCGGTGCTGACCAGGGTCGCACCGGCGTCCAGCACCCGGCGGATCCGCTCGGCGGTGGCGGCGGCGTCGCTCAGCGGGTCGAGCGGTCGCCCGGCCGAGAGCACGACCTCGAATCCGTCGGGGGTCTCCACCGAGCCGAGCATCTCGGTCAGCGCGGTGAGCCCGAGCCCGAACGGGACCCAGCCCGTCCCGAGCTCGACCGCGCGGCGCAGCGACCGGGGGGTGCGCCCGCCGATCCAGAGCGGGACCTCCGTGCGTGGTGCGTGCGGCTCCACGACGAGGTCGTCGAAGGAGAAGTGCGGGCCGTCGTACGACGGCGTCCGGCGGCCCCAGGCCGCCCGCAGCGCCGCGAGCGCGTCGTCGGCGACGGCGCCGCGGCCCTCGAACGTCGCCCCGAGCAGCTCGAACTCCTCCTGCAGGGAGCCGACCCCGAGGCCGAGGACGACCCGGCCGCCGCTGAGGAGGTCGAGCGTGCCGTAGCGCTTCGCGATCTGCAGGGGATGGTGGTACCCGAGCACGAGCACCTGGGTGGCCAGCCGGATCCGCTCGGTCTGCGCGGCCAGGAAGCCGAGTGTCGCCAGGGGGTCCCAGTACGTCGCGCCGCGCTCGGCGGCGATCGCGGTGGGGACGGCGACGTGCTCGCTGCAGGTGAGGTGGTGGAAGCCGAGCCGGTCGGCGGTCCGGGCGATCGCCGCCAGCTCGGTGACAGAGGCACCGCCCTCCCAGCCGCTGTGGGCGCCGGGGTTCGCGGTGACGATGGGGCTGACGATGCCGATCGGCAGGCCCGGGGTGGACGCGCTCATGCCGAGGCCGGCGGCAGCATCTTCTTCATGGCCTCGTGCGCCCCGAGGACCAGGCGGCTGCGGTCGGTGCCGCTGCGCATCTCGACGGCGCGCTCGTTGCCGGCCGCCACCTGGACCGGTCCGTCGCCGAGGGCGGCCAGCGCCTGGCGGGCCACGTCGTCGGGCTCGGAGACGTGCACGCCGGGGATGTCCATCGACAGCCCGGCGCGGGCCATCGCGGGGGTGCGGGTGACGCCGAGGACGAACTCGAGGACGTCGACGTCGTGCTCGCGCATCTCCAGCCACAGGCCCTCGGCGAAGACACGGCAGAACGCCTTGACCGCGGAGTAGATCGAGATCTGTGCCTGGCCCATGAAGCCGGCCAGCGAGCCGACCAGCAGCAGGCCGCCGCGGCGGCGCTGCCTCATCGGCTCGCCGAAGAGCCGCACCAGGGCGAGCTGGGCGGTGATGTTGAGGTCGATGACCTGCTGGAACCGGTCGGGGTCGCCGGTCACGAACTCGTGGCCGTAGGTGTTGGCGCCGGCGTTGAACACCAGCAGGCCCACCTCGAGGTCGGCGGTGACCTCGGCGATCTGCTCGACGGCGTCCGCGGCGGTGAGGTCGACCGCGAGGGTGCGGACCTCGGCGCCGAGCGCGCGGGCGGCGGCCGCGGTCTCCTCGAGCGGTCCGGGCTTGCGGGCCAGCAGCACCAGGTTCAGCCCGGCCTCGGCGAGCTGGGTGGCGAAGGACGCGCCGACGCCCTCGGAGCCGCCGGCGATCACCGCCCAGGGTCCGTGCCGTTCGACGTCGATCATGGGTGGCTCACCTCGGGGTGGTCGGGGTTGGTCGGCAGCGGGGCACCGTCCTGCACGGGCAGCTCGCCGCGGACGGCGGCCTGCCGGAGGCTCTCCCGCAGGGCCTGGCAGCCGGGGAAGGCCCCACCGTTGGGTCCGGGCCGGGGTCCGGAGGCGCGGCGCTCGAGGCAGCGGTCGACGGCGTCGGCGTGCCACTGCACGCTGGTCTGCTCCCAGCTGCTCTTGCGGGCCTCGACGCCGGCGCCACAGGTGCCGCAGGACACCGGCGTCATCGGCCCGTCGTCGAGCCGGTTGTCGGCGCGGACCGCCATCAGACCGGGCTGGACTCGGCGCGCTTGCGGGCGAGGTTCTCCTCGACCTCGGCGCGCCAGGCCTCGTTGGGCCGCGTGGTGTCGATCTCGAACTCGAACCGCTCGGTCATCTCGGGCGTCACGTCGGCGACGTCGACGTAGAACTGCTCGTACCAGCGGCGCAGCTGGTAGACCGGGCCGTCCTCCTCGCACAGCAGCGGGTTGTCGATGCGCGCCTTGTTCTTCCAGATCGCGACGTCCTGCTCGAAGCCGAGCCGGATGAAGTCGCCCTGCTTGCGCGCCATCGCCTCGGCCTGGGCGTCGTCGACGCCGGGCTGCTTCTTCACGATCACGCCGTACTGCAGCACGAAGGAGTTGCTGTCGATCGGGTAGTGGCAGTTGATCAGCACGCTGGGGACGTCACCGTCGTCGTAGTGGTAGGTGAGGTCGTCGATCATGAACGACGGCCCGTGGTAGGAGGCCACCGAGGAGTTGCCGAGCACGGCCGGTGCACCGCTCGCGGCGCGCGTCGGGCGGATGTCCTCACGCCCGACGCCCTTCATGTACTGCGTGGCGGTGTGGCCCTCGAAGACGTTGGAGAAGAACGTCGGGAACGAGTAGTGCACGTAGAAGAAGTGCGCCATGTCCACGACGTTGTCGACGATCTCGCGGCAGTTGGCGCCCTCGATCGTCGTGGAGTACCAGACCCAGTCGGTCCACTCGGGGTCGCCGTACCCCTCGATGCGCGGGATCACCACGTCCGCCGGGGGCGGGTTGCCCTCGGGGTCGTTCCACACGAAGAGCATCCCGTCCTGGACCAGGGTCGGCCAGGCCTGGGTGCGTGCGCGGAGCGGGACGCGCCGCGCGTAGGGGATCTGCTTGCAGCGGCCGTCGCCACCCCAGCGCCAGTCGTGGAAGGGGCAGGCGATCTCGTTGCCCTTGACCGTGCCCTGGGACAGGTCGCCGCCCATGTGGCGGCAGTAGGCGTCGAGCACGCTGACCTGACCGTCCGCGCCGGCGAAGACGACCAGCTTCTGGCCGAACGCCGTGACCTGGTGGGGCTGACCGTCTCGGAAGTCCCGCTCGAGACCGAGGCAGTGCCAGCCTCGGGCGAACCGGGTGGGGGCGGCCTCCGCCTCGATCTGGCGGACCTCGTCGGCGTGACGGTCGGTGTGATCGTCGGTGTGGTCCTGGTGGATGCTCATCTGATCCTCCGTTCCTGCGCGTCCGGGCAGATGCCGGGTGGCGGCGGCTGGTGGCGAGAGTGCGAGTCTCGGCCGCTCGCCCGCGCGTCGAGCACCGCGGTCCCACTCACCGGAAGGCTCGGCGGCCTCGGGCGATGCGGTCGACCCGACCCAGAATGAATTTCAGTTTTCTCTTCCGTCGGTGCGATCCGGACGCTACTGTGGCGACCGTCACCGTGCCTAGAATTCATTTCAGTTTCGTCGGAGGATGCAGATGACCGTCGCCCGCGCCGAAGCCCCCGAGCGCCGCGAGCTCCCGCCGTCGATGGTCGAGCGGATGACGCTCATCCTCGACGCCTTCCCGAGCCGGACCGTGCGCCTCACCCTCGAGGACGTCGCCCGCGTGACGCACCTGCCGCGCTCGACGGCCCACCGCATCCTCGACCAGCTGCTCAAGCTCGACTGGCTCGAGCACTCCAGCTTCGGCTACAGCCTGGGCTCGCGAGCGCTGCAGCTCGGTGGCGCCGCCAGCGACACCTCCGAGCTCCGCGCGGTCGCCTCGACCCACCTGCACTCGCTGATGCTGCGCACCGGCCTGACCGTGCACCTCGCCGTCCTCGACGAGGGGCGCGTGCACTACCTGGACAAGATCGGCGCCCGGTTCGCGACGTCGGTGCCCTCGCGGGTCGGCGGCTACGCCCCGGCGCACTGCACCGCGCTGGGCCGGGCGATGCTCGCGTGGCTGGCGGCCGAGGAGGTCGAGGAGCGGGTCGGCTCCGAGCTGCGCGCGATGACCGGCAAGTCCGTGGCCGACCTGCAGGCGCTGCACCACGAGCTCGGCCGGGTCCGCAGCCGGAACGGCCTGGCCATCGAGCGCAGCGAGTGCTTCGACGACATCGCCTGCGTCGCGGCGGCGATCCACGCGCCCGAGGGCCCGATCGCCGCGATCTCGCTGGTCGGCGACTCCACCACGCCGCTGGAGCGCGTGGCGCCGCTGGTGGTCGACGTGGCCCGCCAGATCTCCCTCGAGCTCTACCCCGACCTCGGCACCCGCCGCGGCCGGACGCTGCGCTCGATCTGACCCGGGGCCCGGGCCGGGGCTCAGCCCCAGCGTTCAGCCCCAGGGTTCAACCCCAGGGTTCAACCCCAGGGTTCAACCCCAGGGTTCAACCCCAGTGCTCGCCCCAGCCCCACAGGTTCGGAGCGATCATCGCGTCGGGGTCGTCGACCCCGAACCGGCCGCGGAAGAACAGCATCGGCCGGTCCTCGCCCGCGTCGGTCTCCAGCTCGAGGACCCGCCCGATGACCACGTCGTGGTCGCCGGCGACGTGGACGTCCTCGACCTGGCCGTGCACCCGCATCAGCACTCCGGAGAGCGACGGGGTGCCCCAGCGCGACAGCGTCCAGTCCAGGTCCTCGTACTTGCGGCCCCGGCTGGAGCCGAACCGCTGGCACAGGTTGTCCTGCTCCTCGGCGAGCACGTGCACCGTGAACCGGCCGGCGCGCCGGATCCGCGGCCACGCGCGGCCCCGGTGGTCGGCGCAGAACAGCACCAGTGGCGGCTCGAGCGAGACCGACGCGAACGACTGGCAGGCGAACCCGACCGGCCCGTCGTCGTACCCCGTCACGATCGTCACGCCGGTCGCGAAGGAGCCCATCGCGCGGCGCATCTCGGCGGGGGTGGGCTCGCTGACCACCACTCGCTCGGCCTGCCGGTCCATCGCCTTGATGTCGCTCATGGTCGCGACCGTACGTCGCCCCCGGGGGCCCGGATCCGCGGCGGTCCCGGTCAGCGGTCGGGGCATTCCCGGTCATCGGGATGCCCGGCGGTCGCCCGGATCCGGCCGACCTAGCGTGACCGCGTGAGTGCCACGACCACACCGCCGGAGCCTGCGGACCTGTCCCACGACGCCACGCTGCGCGAGCTCGCGACCGACGCGGGCGTGCTGCGCTACCACGAGGCCGGCGACCCGGACGGGCCACCGCTGCTGATGCTGCACGGCTCCGGCCCGGGGGTCACCGGCTGGCGCAACTTCGGCGCGAACCTGCCGGTGTTCGCGCCGCACTTCCGGTGCCTGGTCCTGGAGTTCCCCGGCTTCGGGGTCAGCGACCCGACCGACCAGCACCCGATGGCCGCGGCGCTCCCGTCGGTCGACCGCTTCCTCGACGGCCTCGGCCTCGACCGGGTCGACGTGATCGGCAACTCCATGGGCGGCGTCGTCGCGACCAGGTACGCGATCGCCCAGCCCGATCGGGTGCGCCGGATGGTGACCGTCGGCGGCATGGGCCGCGCGATCTTCAGCCCCTCGCCCGGCGAGGGCCTCAACCTGCTCATGGAGTTCACCGAGGCGCCCAGTCGCGAGCGGCTCGTGGAGTGGCTCAACTCGATGGTCTACGACCGCAGCCTGGTCACCGAGGAGCTGATCGAGCAGCGGTGGGCGCAGGCGACCGAGCCGAGCACGCTCGCGGCCGCCCGCCGGATGTACAGCCGGGCCGCGCTCGAGGGGATGGGCAAGGCGGCTGCGGCGTCCTCGGAGCCGCCGTACTGGGCGATGCTCCACCAGGTCCGCGCGCGGACGCTGCTCACCTGGGGCCGCGACGACCGGGTCAGCCCGCTCGACATGGCGCTGGTGCCGATGCGCACCATCCCCGACGCCGAGCTGCACGTGCTGCCCAACTGCGGCCACTGGGCCATGATCGAGCAGAAGTCGGCCTGGGAGGCCGTCGTGCTCGCGTTCTTGACGAGGAAGGACTGAGCGGTGACGAGCACGCAGCAGGGCTGGGACCACGAGGTCGACTTCCTGGTGGTGGGTTCGGGCGGCGGCGGCATGACCGCCGCGCTCGCCGCGCACGACGCCGGCCTGTCCACGCTGGTGGTCGAGAAGGCGAAGATGTACGGCGGCAGCACGGGCATCTCGGGAGGGGGCATCTGGATCCCCAACAACCCGACGCTGCGCGCGGCCGGCCACGACGACAGCCGGGAGTCGATCCGGCGGTACCTCGACGTGCTCACCCAGGGCAAGGTCCCGGCCGAGCGCCTCGACGCCTACGTCGACCACGGGCCGGCGGCCATGGAGCTGCTCGCCCGCAGCAAATGGTGGAAGTGCGCGTGGACCAAGGGCTACGCCGACTACCACCCCGAGTACGACGGCGGCCGACCGCTCGGCCGCTCCGTCGAGCCCAAGCCGTTCGACACCCGCAAGCTCGGCGAGGACGAGCGCTTCCAGCGGCCCAACAGCATGAAGGGCCCGCTGGGGCTGTGGATCACCGCCGCCGACTACCGCGACCTCGCGATGGTCAAGCGCACCTGGCGCGGCCGGTGGAAGTCGGTCGTCGCCGCGTGGCGGGTCTCCTCCAACGTGGTGCGCCGCCGCCACATGGCCACCGGCGGTCGCGCCCTGGTCGCCCGGCTGCGGATGGCGCTCAAGGACGCCGACATCCCGCTGTGGCTGCGCACGCCGATGACCGCGCTGGTCGTCGAGGACGGCCGGGTCGTCGGCATCGAGGTCGAGCGCGACGGCGCCACCCAGCGGATCCGCGGCCGGTACGGCGTGCTGCTCGCCTGCGGCGGGTTCGACCACGACCCCGAGATGCGCCAGGCCTACCTGCCCGAGGGCGGCCGGGCCGACCACAGCCTGGGTGCGCGGGAGAACACCGGCGACGGCATCCTGGAGGGACTGCGGCTGGGCGCCGCCGTCGACTTCATGGACGACGCCTGGTGGATGCCGAGCGTCGAGCACCCCAGCGGCGCGACGATCCCGCTGGTCTCCGAGCGCGCCATCCCCGGCCAGGTCATCGTCTCCACCGACGGCCGCCGGTTCACCAACGAGGCCTCGCCGTACGTGAACTACGTGCACGACCAGCTCGAGGGCAAGCACCTCGAGACGTGGTGCGTGATGGACTCCCGCGCCCGGTCGCGCTACCCGTTCGCGCAGATCCTGCCCGGCGCCCCGTTCCCGAAGTCGTTCTACGAGGCGGGCCTGGTGCACCGCGCCGGCGACCTGCGCGAGCTGGCCCGCGCGATCGGCGTGCACGAGGACAACCTCGTCGCCACCGTCGAGCGGTTCAACTCCTTCGCGCGCACCGGCGTCGACGAGGACTTCGGTCGCGGCGGGTCGGCGTACGACCACTACTACGGCGACCCGAACCTGAAGAACCCCAACCTCGACGTGATCGACAAGGCGCCGTTCTACGCGATCCGCATCGAGATCGGCGACCTCGGCACCAAGGGCGGCCTGGTGTGCGACGAGCACGGCCGGGTGCTGCGCGAGGACGGGTCGGTCATCGAGGGCCTCTACGCCACGGGCAACGCGAGCGCGTCGGTGATGGCCAACGAGTACGCCGGCCCCGGCGCGACCATCGGTCCCTCGATCGTGTTCGGCTACCTCGCCGCACGGCACGCAGCGCAGCAGGGCTGAGCGATGCCCACGGTGCGCGTCGTCGACGTGGTCCGCGAGACCGCCGAGGCCCACACGCTCGTCCTCGAGCCGGTCGACGGAGGCCGCTGGGACTACCGGCCCGGACAGTTCCTCACCCTGCGCGTGCCCAGCGAGCGACCCGGGGGAGCGGCCCGCTGCTACTCGCTGTGCTCCTCGCCGGTCCGCGACGACCGGCTCAGCGTCACGGTCAAGCGGACCCGCGACGGCTACGCCTCCAACTGGCTGTGCGACCACGTGGTCGCCGGCGACGAGCTGGACGTGCTGCCGCCGGCGGGGACGTTCGTGCCCGCCGACCTCGACGCCGACTTCCTGCTCCTGGCCGGCGGCAGCGGCATCACGCCGGTGCTCTCGATCCTCAAGACCGCGCTGCACTCCGGCTCGGGCAGCGTCGTGCTGGTCTACGCCAACCGCGACGAGGCCTCGGTGATCTTCCGGGCCGAGCTGGTGGCCCTGGCCGCGGAGTTCCCCGAGCGGCTGAGCGTCGTGCACTGGCTGGAGTCGGTGCAGGGGCTCCCGACCGCGGCGGGGCTGCGGACGCTGGTGGCGCCGTACGCCGACCGCGAGGCGTTCGTGTGCGGGCCCGGGCCGTTCATGGAGCTGGCTGCCGCGGCGCTGACCGCGGCCGGGGTGCCGCGCGAGCGCGTGCACCAGGAGGTCTTCACCTCCCTGAACGGCGACCCGTTCGCCGAGGTCGCCGTGCCCGTCGCGGACCCCGCGGGTGAGACCACCGAGCTGGTCGTCGAGCTCGACGGCGCCGTCTCCACGCTGGCGTGGCCGGAGGGCGCGAAGCTCCTCGACGTGCTGCTCGCGGCCGGCCTGCCCGCGCCGTTCTCCTGCCGCGAGGGCGCGTGCAGCGCGTGCGCCTGCGTGCTGCAGGAGGGCACGGTCGACCTCGAGCACAACGAGGTCCTCGAGCAGGCCGACCTCGACGACGGGATCATCCTGTCCTGCCAGGCGCGCGCCACCTCGCCGGTCGTCAAGGTCTCCTACGACGCCTGACCCCCAGCTGTGGTCGGCCCCGGGACGTCATACCTCCTGGCGGCTCGGACGCCCACTTCGCATGACCTCCCCGGGGTGGCCCGGCGGAGGTCATCCGAGGTGGCTGCCCGGGCGATCGGGTCGTATGACGTCCGGACGACCAGGCCTCGGCGGACGCCGACCCTCGCGGAGGCGACCCCGACGTGCGGCAGAGGAGCCTGATCCGCCCGCTTCTCCCGCTGACCGGGAGACGGCGCGGCGCCCGTGGCCCGTCCGGTGCGAGCGTGAGGTCACGTCGCTCTCGCGTCGTCCCCAGCGTCGCCCAGGAGGTGCCATGACCAACCCCGCTCTCGCGGCCGTCGAGGAGCGCGCGGAGGAGATCGCCGCGCTCGCCGAGTCCAACGAGCGGCTCGGCCGGCTCGACGACGCGGCCGCCAAGCTGCTCCGCGACACCGGTGTGATCCGCATGCTGCAGCCCGCGAAGTACGGCGGCGCCGAGGCGCACCCGCGCGACTTCGCCGAAACCGTGATGCGCATCGCGTCGCTCGACGGCTCCACCGGGTGGGTGGCCGGCATCGTCGGCGTGCACCCGTGGGAGATGGCCATGTGCGACGCGACCGTCCAGGAGGAGATCTGGGGAGCCGACCACGACACGTGGATCGCCTCGCCGTACGCCCCGATGGGCGTGCTGCGTCCCGTCGACGGCGGCTACATCTTCAACGGACGCTGGCAGTTCTCCTCCGGCACCGACCACTGCCAGTGGATCTTCCTCGGCGCGTTCATGGGCGACGCCGACGGCAACCGCGTGATGCCCCCGCAGAACTACCACGTGATCCTGCCGCGCTCGGACTACGAGATCGTCGAGGACAGCTGGGACGTCGTCGGGCTGCGCGGCACCGGCTCGAAGGACATCGTCGTCAAGGACGCGTTCATCCCCGAGAACCGCGTGGTCGCGTTCAGCAAGTTCCTCGACGGCTCCCAGCCGCGCGAGGCCGGGCTGACCAACCCGACGTACCACATCCCGTTCACGACGGCCTTCCCGCTGGGCATCACCAGCGCGGTCATCGGCATCGCCGAGGGCGCGCTCGCCGCCCACCTGGCCTACCAGAAGACCCGCGTGCAGGTCACCGGCACCAAGGTCACCGACGACCCCTACGTGCTGTCGACGATCGGCGCCGCCGCCGAGGAGATCCGGGCCTCCCGCCTCGCGATGCTCGACAACGTCAGCCGCTTCTACGACGCCGCCGAGGCGGGTCGCGAGGTCACGTTCGCGGACCGGGCGGCGTCGCGGCGTACGCAGGTGGCCGCGGCCTGGCGCGCGGTGCGCGCCATGGACGAGGTCGTCGCGCGCTCGGGCGGCAACGGGCTGCGCATGGACAACCCGATCCAGCGCTTCTGGCGCGACGGCCACATGGGCCTGGCGCACGCCATCCACGTGCCCGGCGCCGTCTTCCATGTCTCGGCGCTCACCGACATCGGCGTGACCCCACCGCCCGGCCCCCTGCTCTCGATGATCTGAGGAGACCTCATGACCGACATCCGTGGACTCGGCTACCTCCGGGTCCAGACGACCGACGTGCCGCGCTGGCGTGAGCTGAGCGTCGACGCACTCGGCCTGGCCGAGGGCACCGGCCCCGACCCCGACGGGCTGTACCTGCGCATGGACGAGCGGTCCGCTCGGCTCATCGTGCTGCCCGGGGACGCCGACCGCGTCCTCGCGGTCGGCTGGGAGGTGCGCGACCAGTTCGCGCTGGCCCGGGTCGGCCGCGCCGTCGAGGCCGCCGGCTTCGGGGTCAAGGAGCTCACCGTGGCCGAGTGCGACGAGCGGCGCGTCGAGGCCGGCATCCTCTTCGAGGACCCGGCCGGTACGCCCGTCGAGGTGTTCTTCGGCCCGGTCCTCGACCACAGCCCGGTGCACACCACCTGGATGCAGCGCTTCGTCACCGGCGAGCAGGGGATGGGCCACGTCGTGCTGCCCACCACCGCCATGGACGAGACCGTCTCGTTCTACACCGAGGTGCTCGGCTTCCTCCCGCGCGGCGCGATCCGCCTCGGCGGCCCGCAGCCGCCGGAGGGGCAGGCGCCGCGCCGCGTGCGCTTCATGGGCGTCAACGAGCGGCACCACAGCCTGGCCGTGTGCCCGGCCCCGCACGGCGAGCCGCCGGGCCTGGTCCACCTCATGATGGAGGTCGACTCGCTCGACGCCGTCGGTCGCGCGCTCGACGCGGTCCACCGGCTCGGCTTCTCGATCTCCTCCACCCTGGGCCGGCACACCAACGACAAGATGGTGTCGTTCTACGTGCGGGCCCCGGGCGGGTGGGACCTCGAGTACGGCTACGAGGGCATGCGGGTCGACGAGGCCTACTACACCGCGGAGGAGATCACCGCGGACTCCTACTGGGGCCACGACTGGTCCGGGTCGGAGCCGCTGGCGGCGTTCTCCCCCCGACAGGGCTGAGCGGTGCCCGGCCCGGTCGCGTGCGACGTGCTGGTCGTCGGCTTCGGCTGCGCCGGCGCGACCGCCGCGATCGAGGCGGCCGAGGCCGGCGCGGAGGTCGTGGTGCTGGAACGCGCCAGCGCTCCCGGCGGCTCCTCGGCGCTCTCGGGCGGTGAGATCTACCTGGGCGGCGGCACGCCGGTCCAGGAGGCGTGCGGGTTCCGTGACTCACCGGCGGCGATGCTCGCCTTCCTCACCGCGGCGCTCGGACCGCACGCCGACGCGGAGAAGCTGCGCCACTACTGCGAGGGCTCCGTCGAGCACTTCGACTGGCTCGTGGCGCACGGCGTGACGTTCAAGCCGAGCCTGTACGACGCGCCGACCTGGATGCCGGCCACCGACGACGGACTGATGTGGCTGGGTGAGAACAGCTGGCCGTTCACCGACGTGGCCGACCCGGCGCCACGCGGCCACCGTGGGCCGGTGCCCTACTACGCCGGCAAGGTCCTGATGGACGCGCTGGTCGCGGCCGCGGCCGCCGCCGGGGTGGTCACCCACACCGACACCCGGGCCACGGAGCTCGTCGTGGAGGACGGCGTCGTCGTCGGCGTCCGAGCCCGGCGGTTCGGCGATGACGTGGAGTACCGCGCGAGCCGAGGGGTCGTGCTGACCACGGGCGGGTTCGTCGACAACGAGCAGATGCTGTCCGAGCACGCGCCCGCGCTGCTCGGGCGGGGCAAGGTCAGTGACGGCCTCGACGACGGCAGCGGCATCGCGATGGCGCTCGAGGTCGGAGCGGCCACGCGGCGCATGCACGCCCACGAGACCGCGTTGACCTATCTCCCGGCGCTCGCCGTGCGGGGGTTGGTGGTCAACGGCCTCGGCCAGCGCTTCGTCAACGAGGACACCTATCCGGGCATCGTCAGCCACCGCGCGGTGGAGGCGCAGCCCCCGCCCTACTGGGTCGTGGTCGACGAGACGGCCTTCGAGGAGGTGCCCGAGCGGGAGCGCTGGGGCGTGCGGCCGACCCACGCGGCCGAGGACCTCGACGAGCTCGGCGCCGAGCTCGGCATGCCCGACGGTGCGCTGAGCGCCACGGTCGCGGCGTACAACCGCGACGCCGAGCGCGGCGAGGACACCTGGTTCCACAAGGACCCGCGGTGGCTGCGGCCGCTGCGGGCGCCGTACGCCGCGATCGACGTCGCGGCCGGCTTCCACCCCGGCGACCGGGACAGCGGCGCCAGCGGCGACGGCGTCGCCGGGTTCACCCTCGGGGGACTGCACACGACGCCCGACGGCGAGGTGCTGACCTGGGCGGGCCGGCCGATCCCGGGCCTGTACGCCGCGGGTCGCTCCACCTCCGGCATCCACGGCGACGGCTACATCAGCGGCACCTCGCTGGGTGACGGCACCTTCTTCGGCAGGCGCGCCGGCCGCGCGGCCGCGGGCGCGTCCCGATGATCCCGGTGGGGGGCCCGCGGGTGGCGGGCCGCTTCGACGGCCGCCGGGTGCTGCTCACCGGTGCCGCGTCCGGCATCGGTCGGGCCACGGCCGTGCGGCTGGTCGCCGAGGGGGCGACGGTCCACGCCGTGGACCGCGACGAGCTGGGTCTCGCCGTGACGGCGGAGCAGTGCACGGGCCCCGGGCGCATCACCACGGCGACGTGCGACGTCACCTCCGAGCCCGACGTCATCGCGACGGTCGCCGGTGCCGCGGCCCGGTCGGGCGGTCTCGACGCGCTCGTGAACGTCGCCGGCATCCACCGCACCACCCCGATCGAGACGCTCCGCGTCGACGACCTGCACCTGCTGTTCGAGGTCAACCTGGTCGGCACCGCCCTGATGTGCCGCGAGGCGGTCGGCCACCTCGCCCGCGGCGGGGCCATCGTCAACGTCGCCTCGAGCGCCGCCGCGCACGGCAACCCCTACATGTCGGCGTACTCCGCCTCCAAGGGCGCGGTGCTGGCGTTCTCGCTGAGCCTGGCCGCCGAGCTGGTCGGCCGCGGGATCCGCGTCGTCCCGGTCTCTCCCGGCACGGTGGCCACGCCGCTGACGGCCGCGGTCACGCCGGGCGACCTCGACTTCGGCTACTTCGCCCGCATCCGCTCGCTGCTGGGCGAGGCCACGCCCGAGCAGGTCGCGGGGGTGATCGCCTTCGCCGCGTCCGACGACGCGTCCTACCTGACCGGCGCGGAGCTGCGCGTCGACGGTGGCTCGCACACCTGACCTCGTCGCACCCGTCCGTCCGACCACCTCTCCGCCCATCCCAGGAGCAGCCCATGTCCCGTCTCGTCGTCGTCACCGGTGCCGCATCGGGCATCGGCGCCGCCGTCCGCGCGATGCTCGAGGAGGGCGGCGACCGGGTCCTCGGGGTCGACCTGCGCGACGCCGAGGTGGTCGCCGACCTCGGCACCGCCGCCGGTCGTGCGGCCGCCGTGGCCGGGGTGCTCGAGCAGTCGGGCGGCGTGGTCGACGGCCTCGTGACCTGCGCCGGGCTCTCGGTCCCCTCGGTGGCGCTCCCGAGCGTGAACTTCTTCGGCACGACCGAGCTCGTCGACGGGCTGCGGCCCGCGCTGGCCGGCGCCAGCGCTCCCCGCGTGGTGCTCATCGGCTCGATCTCGGGCACCCAGCCGGTCGACGACGCCCTGGTCGACGCGCTGCTCGCCGGCGACGAGCCGGCGGCGCGAGGACTGGCCGAGGCGGCGCTCTCTGATGGCCGGCCCCAGCAGCTCTACCCCTCCTCCAAGGCCGCACTCGCCCGCTGGGCGCGGCGTACCGCCGTCGCGCCGGGGTGGGCCGACGCGGGCATCGCCGTCAACGTCGTCGCCCCCGGCGTCGTGCTCACCGCGATGAGCGCCGCCCTCATCGCGGACCCGCAGATGAAGGCCGTCATGGACGCCGCGGTGCCGATGCCCCTGCACGGCTACGCCCAGCCCGAGGACATCGCCCGGGCCGTCGGCGTCCTGCTGTCCCCGTCGCTCACCCACGTCACCGGACAGGTCCTGTACGTCGACGGCGGCGCCGAGACCACCCTGCGCGGACCGTCCCGCTTCTGAGCATGCCCGCGCATCCCCGCGCCACGACCGAGGAGGACCATGAGCACGCAGGATCGACCCCTGGCCGGACGAGTGGCGCTGGTGACCGGCGCCGGACAGGGCGTGGGCCAAGGCATCGCCCTCGCGCTGGCGAGCGAAGGAGTCTCGGTCGCCGTGGTCGGACGGACCGCCCGCAAGCTCGAGGAGACCTGCGGGCTGCTGCGCGACCGCGGGGTCGAGGCCGAGGCCTTCGCCTGCGACGTCGCCGACACCGACGCGCTGCCCGGCGTCGTCGAGGCCGTCGTGGCGCGCTTCGGGCGGCTCGACGTGCTGGTCAACAACGCCTACGCCGGCAGCTACGGACCGCTCCTCGAGCTCAGCGACGACGCCTTCCAGAAGGGCTTCCGCACCGGCCCGTTCGCGGCGTTCGCCTTCATGAAGGCCGCCCACCCCCACCTCAAGGCCTCGGGCTACGGCTCGATCGTGAACCTCGTGACCTCGGCGATGGTGCGCTGGGACCCCACGACGTACGGCGCCTACGCCGCCGCCAAGCAGGCGCTGCGCTCGCTGACCCGCACCGCGGCGGTCGAGTGGGCGCCCGACGGCATCCGGGTCAACTCCATCGCCCCGCACGCGCTCTCGCCCGGGCTCCAGTGGTGGACCGAGAACAACCCCGAGGAGGCCGCGGAGTTCGTCGCCGCGATCCCGATGCGCCGCATCGGCGACTGCGAGCAGGACATCGGGCGCGCGGTCGTCGCGCTGGTCGGTCCCGACCTGCGCTACCTCACCGGCGCGACCGTCCCCCTCGACGGCGGCCAGGCGTTCTTCGGCTGACCACCTGCGGCCGCCGTCGTCGATCAGCGCGCGATGTTCTGCACGCCGGTCGTGTCCAGCTGTGCGACCGAGTACGCCGCGAAGGTCTGGTGCGGGGACCGGTCGGCGAAGTGCGGCACCAGCTGCTCGTCGAGCTCGGCGAGGGTGAACGCGCCGGTGGCCGAGGTGAACTTCCGCTCCACCGTCGGCGCGGCCATCAGCGCGACCATGTCGCCGTACACGACGAACACCTGGCCGGTCACGGCCGCGGCGGCGGGCGAGGCGAGCCAGGTCACGAACGTGGCGACCCGCTCCGGGGCGAGGATGTCGAGCTCGTTGCCGTGCGGGTCCTCGTCGAAGACGTTCGCGGTCATCTCAGTGCGTGCGCGCGGGCAGATCGCGTTGGCGGTGACGCCGTAGCGCGCGAGGCCCTGCGCGGTCGAGAGCGTCAGCGCGGTGATGCCGGCCTTCGCGGCTGCGTAGTTGGGCTGGCCCGCGGAGCCGAAGAGGAACGCCTCCGAGGAGGTGTTGACCACGCGGCCGTAGACCGGAGCGCCCGCCGCCTTGGACGCGGCGCGCCAGTGGACGGCCGCGGCCCTCGAGAGGGCGGCGTGGCCCTTGAGGTGCACCCGGATCACGTCGTCCCACTGGCTCTCGGTGAGGTTGAAGATCATCGTGTCGCGGGTGATGCCGGCGTTGTTGACCACGACGTCGAGGCTGCCGAAGCTCGCCACGGCCGTGTCCACGAGCCGCTGCCCCATGCTCCAGTCGCCGACGTCGCCCACCACCGCGACGGCGCCGACCCCGAGCGCCTCGATCTCGGAGACGACCTCCTCGGCGGCCGGGCCCATGTCGTTGACCACCACGTTGGCGCCGGCGGCCGCGAGTGCGAGGGCCTCGGCCCGGCCGAGGCCGGCTCCGGCGCCGGTCACGACGGCGGTGCGGCCGGCCAGGTGGTTGCTGCTCATCGGGTCTCCTCGATCCAGTGGTGGCGGTGAGCGCACCGTAGGTCCGGTCCGCGGCCCGTCGGCGTACGGCGTCCGACTGGGTGGGACTTCGCGGGACCTCCTCGCCCCGGCGGCGCCTAGCCTGCGGCCACCCCGACCCGCCCCGACCCGAAGGAGCTCCGATGCCCGAGGCCGTGATCGTCGAGGCGGTCCGCACCCCTGTCGGACGCCGGTACGGCGTGCTCGCCGGCCTGCACCCCGCCGAGCTGCTCGGCGCGGCCCAGACGGCCGTGGTCGCCCGCGCGGGCATCGACCCGGCCACGGTCGGCCAGGTCATCGGCGGGTGCGTGACCCAGGCGGGGGAGCAGTCCAACAACGTGACCCGCAACGCTTGGCTGCACGCCGGGCTGCCCCCCACGACCGCGTGCACCTCGATCGACTGCGCCTGCGGCTCCTCCCAGCAGGCCGTCCACCTGATCGCGGGCCTGATCGCCTCCGGCGCCGTCGATGCCGGCATCGGCTGCGGCGTGGAGTCGATGAGCCGGGTCTTCCTCGGCGCGGCGATCACCCCCGGCGGCGGGCTGCCCACGCCGGACTCGTGGAGCATCGACCTGCCCGACCAGTTCACCGCCGCCGAGCGGATCGCGCAGCGCCGCGGTATCACCCGCGAGCAGGCCGACGCGCTGGGCCTCGCGTCGCAGCGCAAGGCGGCGGCCGCGTGGGCCGAGGGCCGCTTCGACGCCCAGGTCGTCCCGGTGACCGCGCCGGTCCTCGGCGAGGACGGCCCGACCGGCGAGACCGTCGAGGTCACCCGCGACCAGGGCCTGCGCGAGACCAGTGCCGAGGCGCTGGCGGGGCTTCGGACCGTGGTCCCCGACGGCATCCACACCGCCGGCAACTCCTCGCAGATCAGCGACGGCGCCGCGGCCGTGCTGCTGATGAGTCGCGAGCGCGCCGAGGCCGAGGGGCTGCGCCCCCGGGCCCGCATCGTCGCCTCCGGCATGGTCGGCGCCGACCCCTACTACCACCTCGACGGACCCGTCGACGCCACCGCGCACGTGCTGCGCGCGGCCGGCATGAAGCTCGGCGACATCGACCTCGTGGAGATCAACGAGGCCTTCGCCTCCGTCGTGCTGTCCTGGGCCCAGGTGCACGACGCCGACCTCGACCGCGTCAACGTCAACGGCGGCGCCATCGCCCTGGGGCACGCCGTCGGGTCCACCGGCGCCCGGCTGATCACCCAGGCCCTGCACGAGCTCGAGCGGCGCGACGCGTCCACCGCACTGGTGACGATGTGCGCCGGCGGCGCCCACGCCACCGCCACGATCATCGAACGGATCTGAGGATGCCCCGACCGACCAGCAGCGGCAGCCTCGGGCTCGACCGCGACCACCTCGACCTGCGCGACTCGGTGCGCACCTTCCTCGAGCGCCACGTCCCCGAGACGGTCGTGCGCAACGCGGTCGAGGCCAAGACCGAGGAGCTGCCGCCGTTCTGGGGTGAGCTCGCCGACCAGGGCCTGCTGGGGCTGCACCTCCCCGAGGAGGTGGGCGGCGCCGGGTGCACCCTGCTGGAGACCGCCGTCGTCGTCGAGGAGCTGGGCCGCGGCCTGGCGCCCGGACCCCACCTGCCGACGGTGCTCGTCTCCGCCGTGCTGCACCGGGCCGGGCACGACGCGTGGCTCCCTGACCTCGCGTCCGGGGCGACGTCTGCCGCGATCGCCCTCGAGCCGGGCACGCTCACCGGCGTACGCGCCGCGACGGGCGCACTGACGGTCTCCGGTGTCTCGACCCCCGCCCTCGGTGCCCAGGTCGCCGGCGTCCTTCTCGTGCCGGTCGCGGTGGCGAGCGACGGCGGTGACCAGGAGCTGGTCTGGGTGGTCCTCGACCGGGCCGCGGTCGAGACCGACGAGGAGCCGAGCCACGACCCGACGCGTCGGCTGTCCCCGGTGCGGGTCGAGGTGACCGTCGACGCGGCCGACGTGCTCGACATCGACCCGTCGCTGCCGCGCGACCTGGCCGCGACGCTCTTCGCTGCCGAGGCGTCCGGTCTCGCCGACTGGGCGACCTGGACGGCAGCCGAGTACGCGCGCGTCCGGGAGCAGTTCGGTCGCCCGATCGGCCAGTTCCAAGGCGTCAAGCACCGCACCGCCTGGATGCTCGCCGCGTCCGAGCAGGCCCGGGTCTGCGCGTGGGACGCCGCCCGCGCCCAGGGGCCCGCGGCGGACCCGGAGCAGGCCGCGCTCGCGGCCGCCGTCGCCGGCGCGGTGAGCGTCGAGGCGTCCTTCCGCACGGCCAAGGACTGCATCAACACCCTCGGCGGCATCGGCTACACCTGGGAGCACGACGCCGGGCTCTACCTGCGACGGGCACAGACGCTGCGGTTGCTCCTCGGCCCGACCAGCGCCTGGCAGCGCCGCGTCGCCGAGCTCACCCGGGCCGGCGTACGTCGCGAGCTCGGCATCGAGCTGCCGCCTGAGGCCGAGCGGATCCGGGCCGACGTACGAGCCGAGCTCGCCGCGGCGGCCGACCTCGACGCCGACGAGCAGCGGCGCTACCTGGCCGAGCGCGGCTACACGAGCCCCCACCTGCCGGCCCCCTGGGGCAAGGGCGCGGACGCCGTCACCCAGCTCGTGATCGCCCAGGAGCTGCACGCCGCCGGCCTGGTCCCGCACGACATGGTGATCGGCAACTGGGTCGTGCCGACCCTCGTCGAGCACGGCTCCGCGCAGCAGGTCGAGCGGTTCGTGCCGCCGAGCCTGCGCGGCGACCTGGTCTGGTGCCAGCTCTTCAGCGAGCCCGGCGCGGGATCCGACCTCGCCAGCCTCACGACCCGCGCCGACAAGGTCGAGGGCGGCTGGCGGATCAACGGCCAGAAGGTCTGGACGTCCGGCGCTCGCGAGGCGGACGTCGGCATCCTCCTGGCCCGGACCGACCCGACCGCGCCCAAGCACCGCGGCATCGGCTACTTCCTGCTGGACATGGCGGCGCCCGGCATCGACATCCGCCCGCTGCGCGAGCTCACCGGTGAGGCCCTGTTCAACGAGGTGTTCCTCGACGACGTCTTCGTCCCCGACGACCTGCTCGTCGGCGGTCCCGTCGACGGCTGGCGACTGGCCCGCACGACGCTGGCCAACGAGAGGGTCGCGCTCTCGTCCGACTCCGCCTCCCTCGGCTCGGGCGTCGACACGCTCCTGGAGCTGGTCGCGCATGAGGCCGCCCTCGACGACGAGCGGTCGACGCGGCTCGGCAAGGTCGTCTGCGACGCGCAGTCCGGCGGCCTGTTCGCCCTGCGCACCGCGATCCGCCGGGTCTCCGGAGCCCAGCCCGGCGCGGAGTCCAGCGTCGCCAAGCTGCTCGGCGTCGCGCACATCCAGGAGGTCTGGGAGATCGCGATGGAGTGGCAGGGTGCCGCGGCGGTCCACGGCGCCACCCGGCGTCGTACGCCGACCTGGTCGTTCCTCTCCAGCCGCAACCTCTCCATCGCGGGAGGCACCACCGACGTCCAGCTCAACATCATCGGCGAGCGGATCCTGGGGCTGCCCCGCGACCCCGAGCCGGCTGCCGCCCCCGTCCGCAGAGCCTGAGGAGGACGTCGTGGCGATCGACCCCGAGGTGGCCCTGGCCGCCGACCCCACCGTGCGCGAGGTCTCGTGGACCTCGCGCGACGTCCTGCTCTACCACCTCTCGCTCGGTGCCGGGCGCCAGGCGGACGCCGACCCCGAGCTCGCCTGGACCTTCGAGCGCGACCTGCGGGTGCTGCCGACGTTCGCCGCCGTCGCCGGGCAGGGGGTCTCGGCGGGCGACGTCGCGGCGCCGGGCATGTCGATGCCGGGCGTGGACATCGACCTGCGTCGGATCCTGCACGCCGGCCAGGCGCACACGTTCCATCGGCCGATCCCCGCCTCGGGCAGCGCGCGGATCTCCTCGCGGGTCGCCGAGGTCTGGGACAAGGGCAAGGCAGCGGTCATCGTGCTCGAGTCGAGTGCGGCCGACCTCGACGACCAGCCGCTGTGGACCTCGCGGATGCAGATCTGGGCGCGCGGTGAGGGCGGTTTCGGGGGCGACCCCGGGCCGGGGGACTCGCGTCCGGGACCCGAGCGCGACCCCGACCACGTGCTCCTCTCGCCCACGACACCGGGCCAGGCGCTGCTCTACCGGCTCAACGGCGACCTCAACCCGCTGCACGCCGACCCCTCCTTCGCGGCCGCGGCCGGGTTCGCCCGGCCGATCCTGCACGGCCTGGCGTCCTACGGCATCGTGGCGAAGGCGCTGGTGGACGGCCTCCTCGGCGGCGACCCGACGCGGCTGGCGTCGATCGCGGTGCGCTTCGCGGGCACGCTCGTCCCCGGCGAGACGATCCGCACCTCGGTGTGGCGCGAGGGCGATCGTCTCGAGCTCGTCGCCACCTGCCCGGAGCGCGATGACGCCCCCGTGCTCTCGCACGCGAGCGCGGAGGTGCGCGGATGAGCGACGGCATCCTGGCGCGAGGCCCGCTCACGGCGACCCCCGACAACGAGGGGGTCGACGCCGCCGTGGCCGCGGCCCGACGCGTGATCGCCGCGCTGCTGCACGCGGGCAACGGGTCGGCCGCGGAGATGACCGACGTCGCCGCTCGCCTCACCGAGGTCGCCCAGCACCTCGAGGAGCACGCCCCGAGCCGCGAGGAGCGGCTGGTGGACATGTGGGCCGGCGAGGGCGTCACTCGGCACGACCCGGTCACCGGACCGGAGAACGCGATCGCCCCGCCGCTGCCGCTGCGCGGGCTGCCCGACGGCTCCATCGTCGGTACGGCGACGCTCGGCCTGCCGTACCAGGGACCGCCCGGCTGCGTGCACGGCGGCGTCTCGGCGCTGCTGCTCGACCACACCCTCGGCGTCGCCAACGCCTGGGCGGGTGTCTCGGGCATGACCGGCACGCTCACGCTGCGCTACCACCGGCCGACGCCGCTGTTCGTCGAGCTCACCGTGCGCGCCCGCCAGGTGTCGGTCGACGGCCGCAAGATCCGGACCACCGGGGAGATCCTCGCCGGCGACGAGGTCTGCGTCTCCGCCGACGGCCTCTTCATCGACAAGCACCTGCCGCGCCCGCGCTGACCGCCGAGTCGGGCGCGTCTGCCGGTGGGGTGGTCCGCCACCGCGTGCCGGAGCCACCTGTCGAGATGCCGCCGAGGCCAGGTCGCGGGACGTCATACGACCCGGTTGCTCGGACAGCCGCCTCGTATGACCTCCGCCGGGCCGCCCCGGGGAGGTCATACGAGGAGGGTGTCCTGGCGACCAGAAGGTATGACGTCCCGGGTGGTCACAGGTTGGCGGCCCCCGGAAGGACACCGACCCACCCACACATGCACCAGGGGAGCCCGGGTCCCGCTGGGTCCCCGCTGAGTCAGCCCGTGGTCGGCAGGTGCTCGACCGCCCGCAGGGCGAACGCCATCGCGGTGCCGATCGGCGCTCCCGGGCCCGGGTAGACCCGACCCGTCGGTGACGCGCTCGCGTTGCCGATCGCGTAGAGCCCGGGCAGCGGCTGCCCGGCCGCGTCGAGGACGCGGGCGTCGACGTCGGTGACCAGGCCGCCCTTGGTGCCGAGGTCGGAGAGCACCAGCCGGGCCGCGGTGAACGGCGGCTCGGTGACCGGCACCAGCACGGGGTCGGCGAAGTAGCGGTCGTACTCGTCGCGCCCGCGCCCGAAGTCGGTGTCCTCCCCGGCGGCGGCGAGCTCGTTGAAGCGCTCGACGCTGGCCCTCAGCGCCTCCGCCGGCACGCCGATCTGATCCGCGAGCGCGGCCAGGCTCTCGGCTCGGGCCCAGGTGCCGGCCGCCAGGTGCTCCTCCGGCGTGCCGCCGGGCAGGGAGATCGCCGGCAGCCGGCCGCCGGAGCGCGCGTCGAAGACGACGTACGACGAGACCCGCGCGGGGTCGGCGGCCATCTGTCGCCCGAACTGGTCGTAGGGCAGCGACTCGTTGGCGTAGCGGCGGCCGCGGCTGTCGACGACGAGACCGCCGCGGAAGCCCAGGGTGAACGACGCGCCGCCGTCGGGCATCGCCAGGCCGGGACACCACCACGCCTCGTCGAGCAGGTCGGTGTCGGCGCCGAGCGCGACCGCGGCCGCGAGGGCCGACCCGGTGTTGCTCCCCGCCGGCGCCATCGTCCACGCCGCGTCGCCGGGGACGCCGTACCGCTCGCGGGTCGCGGCGTCGCGCTCGAACCCGCCGCAGCCGAGGACCACGCCTCGCGAGGCGGTCCACCGCCGGCGTACGCCGTCGACGGTGGCGCTCACGCCGACGACGCGTCCCTGCTCCTCGATGAGCCCGTCCACGTCGGCGCCGGTCACCACACTGCCGCGGCCGCTGCGCTCGAGCGCGAGCAGCAGCCGGCCGATGAGCGCCCGGCCCTGGGCGAGCGGTCCGTCGGGGTGACCGAGACCGGCACGGTCGCGGTCGACGGCGGGGCGCACGAGGTCGGCCAGCGCCCCGATCTCCTCGCGGGGCAGCGGGGTGGGCACGAACGAGCGTCCGCGCGCGACCCTCCCCGGGCGGTCGAAGTAGTCGGGGAAGGGCTGCCACTCGAAGATGATCGCCGGGTCCTGCTCCAGCGCGGCCACCACCCGCGGCGCCGCCTCCAGGAACGCCTCGCGGCGCTCGACCTCCGCGTCGCCGAGCAGCGCGGTCAGGTAAGTGCGAGCCGACTCCGTCGAGTCCGGCACGCCCGCGCGCTGCTGCACGTCGCTGCCCGGGAGCCAGCAGGCGGCGCCGGAGTACGCCGAGGTGCCGCCCAGCAGGGACGTCTTCTCCAGCACCAGCGTCCGGTGCCCGGCGCGCGCCGCCAGCGCGGCGGCCGTCATCGCTCCCGCGCCCGAGCCCACCACGACCACGTCGTACTCCTGCGTCATCGCACCAGCCCAGCGGAACCGCCCGACCGGCGCTGTGCGCTGTCCCACTGACCGGTAGCGTGCTCCGGGGCACCCCGCGTGCACGGCGGAGAATGGTGCGATCGAGCCCAGGGGGAGCAGTGCCACGAGTTGCCGAGGACCGGCCGCCGGCCGAGCCGTCGTCGCCCGAGCAGAAGGAGCGGTACGACCGCATCCTGCGGGCCGCCGCGCGACACGGCGCTGAGAAGGGTCTGGAGCGCGTCCAGATGCACGACGTCGCGCGTGACGCGGGCGTCGCCATCGCCACGCTCTACCGCTACTTCCCCTCCAAGACCCATCTGTTCACCGCACTGATGCGCGCGCAGGTGGAGCGGCTCGGCGGGCTGGCGGTCGAGCGGCTGCCGGGCCAGGCGCCCGAGGACGCGATCGCGGGCCTGCTGCTGCGCGCCGGGCAGGAGCTGTTGCGGACCCCGCTGCTCGCTCACGCGATGATGCAGTCCAACAACGCCACCGTCGCGCACACGCCGAGCGCCGGCGTGACCTCGGTGTTCACCCACCTGATGCTGGAGGTCGGTGGCATCGACGAGCCGACCCCCCGCGACCGGCGCATGCTCCGGCTGCTCGAGCAGGCGTGGTACGGCATCTTGATCAGCGCGCTCAACCGGCACATCACCCTGGCCGAGCTCGAGGACGACACGGTGCTGATCTGCCGCCTGCTGCTGCGCGAGCGGGACGACGCCGCCGGCTGAGGACCCGCCTCAGATGCCCACCTGGCGGCGGACGACCTTGCCGGTGGCGTTGCGCGGCAGCGGGGTGGTCGTGATCCGCCACTGTGTGGGGACCTTGAAGTAGGCGAGCTCCGCCGTCGCGTGCGCGCGCAGCCGTTCCTCGAGCGTGGCGAGGTCGGCATCGGCGGTCGGCACCACCACGGCGGCCACCTCCTGGCCCAGGTCGGGGTGGTCGACGCCGAGCACGATGCACTCGACGACGTCGGGGTGGTCGGCGAGCACGCCCTCGATCTCGGCGGGGTAGACGTTCTCGCCGCCGCGGATGATCAGGTCCGACCGGCGGCTGCTCAGGCTGATCCGGCCCTGCTCGTCGCGGACCCCGAGGTCGCCGGTGTGCAGCCACCGATCGCCGCGGATCGCCTGCACGGTCGCCACCTCGTCACCCCAGTATCCGAGCATGTTGTAGGCGCTGCGCACGCAGATCTCGCCCTCGACGCCGTCGGGGACCGGGTGCCCGAGGCTGTCGCGGACCTCGAGCTCGACGCCGACGATCGGGTGGCCCAGCGTCCCGGGCGCCTCGGCGAGGTCGAGCGGGCTCGCGACGGCGACCGCGGTGCACGACTCGGTCAGGCCGTAGCTGTCGACCAGCGAGGAGGCGAACGGCAGCTCGGTCCGCAGCCGCTGCTTGAGCTGCGGTGAGGAGGGGGCCGAGGCCAGGGCGAACGCGGTGAGCGAGGAGGTGTCGTACGCCGAGAGGTCGGCCTCGAGCAGCCGCGCCGCCATCGTGGGCACCGCTCCCCAGTTGGTCACCCGCTCCTGCTCCACCAGTCGCATCACCGGGTCGACCCGGAACGCCCCGAGGTGCAGCGCGACCGTGCTGCCGGTCGCGAGCCGCGGGACCGCGAGGTTGTGCAGGCTCGCGATGTGGAAGAGCGGCATCACCAGGAGGTAGGTGCGGTCGCGCGGATCGGTGGGGTCGCCGAACGCGGAGAGGATCGCGTCGTTGAGCCGGTGGTACTCGACGACCGAGAGCAGGTTGCGGTGCGAGTGCGTGGCGCCCTTGGGCCGCCCCGAGGTTCCTGAGGTGTAGAGGATGACCGCGGGGTCGTCCTCGGCCACGTCCGCGGTCGGCAACGGTGCGTCCGGGTGGGCGGCGGCGAGACGGCGTACGTCCTCGAGCCCGAGCACGGGCACCGCCGCGCCCGCGAGCATCTCCTGCCGCTTGGTGTCGGCCACGACCAGCGTCGGTCGTGCGTGCTCGAGCCCGTAGGCGAGCTCGCGGGCCGACCACCAGGCGTTGAAGCCGACCGTGACGGCGCCGATCGAGGCGGCGGCCCAGAACGTGAGGATCCACTCCGGCGTGTTCGCGGCGGCGATGGCGATCCGGTCGCCCGCCCCGACGCCGTGCTCCGTGCGCAGGGCGTGGGCCAGGGACGACACCATCGCCGCGTGCTCGGCGAAGCTGATCCGCTCCTCCAGCGTGGCGATGTAGGTGCGGTCGCCGTGCTCGAGGCTGGCCGCGAGCACCTCGTGCAGCGCTCGGTGCCGGTGGGCGAAGAGGGCGACGGGCGCGCCGAGCACGTCCTCGCGCACGAGCTCGAACGGAGCGCCGGGCGCGGTGAGCCCGGCGACGACCTGGCGGGCGGCGAGACGGGGGTCGGTCTGCGCGGTCATGGACTCTCCTGCGGGCACTCGGGTCGACGGCGTGGCCAGTGTCGGCGGGCCGTGACCGGCGCCACAGGGACTGTACCGATCAGCGGGACGGGCGCCCCGGCCCGGCGCCGAGGGGCGCTGTCCCGCTGACCGGGACAGCGGCCCCGGAGGTGGTCGCCGTCACACACATGCTCAGCCCGCAGGTCCGGGTTCCTGCTGCTACCGGGAGTCGTCGAGGGCGCCCGGTCGAGATCCACCGTCGTCCGCCGGTCGGCGGTGAGCGATGGCCAGCGACCGCTGTCGAGAAGGAGATTCGATCCAGATGAGAAACCTCAGAAGCGCGCACGGGGCCCGGCTGGGCATCGCCGCCCTGGCCCTGGCGCTCACCGCCACCGCCTGCGGCGCGGACCGCGAGGAAGCGGACGGCGGCGACACCGCGCCCGACAGCGCGACGAGCGAGTCGGCCTCCGGCACGACGTTCGGCGACCTCGCGTCGCCGTGCGGCGACGGCGACGCCGCCGGCGCGACCGACCAGGGCGTGACCGACGACTCGATCGCCATCGGCTACGGCGACGACCGCGGCTTCGCCTCGGCGCCGGGCCTGAACCAGGAGATGGGCGACGCCGTCAAGGCGATGATCGACTGGTGCAACGAGCAGGGCGGCATCAACGGCCGTCAGATCGTCGGGCACCAGTACGACGCCGCGATGACCAACGCCGCCGCGGTCGTGCAGAAGGCCTGCAAGCAGGACTTCATGCTCGTCGGCCAGGGCTTCGCCTACGACGAGGCGGCCGAGCAGTTCCGGGTCGGCTGCGACCTGCCGACGGTGGCCGGCTTCGCGATCGGTCCGAACGCGACGATGGGCCCCGACAAGTTCGAGGCGGTCCCGCTGCCGGTGGACCACTACAACGCGGCGAACCTCGCCAGTGACATGGAGGTCTACCCGGAGGTCGAGGGCGGCGTCACGGCGCTCGGCTCGACCTCGCCGGCGATCCAGCAGGGTGTCGCGAAGGTCGTCGACGCCTTCGGCCAGATCGGGGCGAAGGTCGAGGACTGCGGTGTGACCCTGAGCCAGGACGGCGAGGCCAACTACGTGCCGTTCGCCGAGAAGCTCAAGGAGTGCAAGGCCGAGGCGCTGTGGATCACCAACAGCCCCAGCCCGATCGCGTTCGGCCTGCTCGAGGCGCTGCAGCGGGTGGACGCGAAGATGAAGTACGCGTTCGAGGCGACCTGGTACAACGACGTGACCAAGCAGTGGAACGCCCAGTCGCACGCCGCCGACGGCATGATCAGCGCGCTGGTCTTCCAGCCGCTCGAGAACGCCGACGTCGTCCCCGCCGTGCAGGACTACCTCGACATCGTCCAGGGCGCCGGCGCCAAGCCCGGCCTGCTCGGCATGCAGGCGGTCTCCAGCTTCCTGCTGTGGGCCGACGTGGCCAAGGAGTGCGGTGCCGACCTCACCCGCGACTGCATGGTCGAGGGTCTGAAGAACGTCCACGAGTGGACCGGTGGCGGCCTCCACGCCCCGACCGACCCGGGCGGGAACATGCCGGCGAGCTGCGCGCTCGTCGTCGAGCTCGAGGGTGACGAGTTCACGCAGGTGTTCCCCGAGGAGCGGGGCCAGTTCAACTGCTCCGACGACTACGTGGTTCCGACCGACCCGGCGGCCGCGGGCGTGAAGCTCGACGACAACCGGATCTCCACCGCCTTCGCCAAGCAGTAGCCCCTCCCGACCGCGGCCGGTCGCCCTGCGCGACCGGCCGCGGCCGGATCCACGTCCGTCCGAGGTGACCTCCGAGGTGAGCCGCACATGACCCTCTTCATGACCTTCACCGTCCTGGGCCTGGTGCTGGGAGCGGTGTACGCGATCGCCGCGTCCGGCCTGGTGCTGACCTACAACACCTCGGGCATCTTCAACTTCGCCCATGGCGCCCAGGCCATGATCGGGGCGTTCCTGTACTACCAGCTCCAGGCGGTGTGGGGCGTCCCGACGATCGTCAGCGTCGCGCTGATGCTCCTGGTCGTCGGGCCACTCATGGGCTTCCTGCTCCACCGGTTCGTCATGGGCGGCCTGCGTGACACCGCCGAGGTCACCAAGATCGTGGTCACGGTCGCGATCCTGCTCGGCTTCGTCGCCCTCTCCCAGTGGGCGTGGGACCCGCAGGAGGCGCGGATGTCGAAGATGTTCTTCGGCGCCGACAGCTACGTCACGGTCCGCGGCGTGACGATCCGCTACCACGAGATCATCTGCCTGCTGGCCGCCGCCGGCATCGCCGTCGGACTGCGTCTGCTCTTCACCCGCTCCCGGATGGGGGTGCTGATGCGCGCGACCGTCGACGACCCCGACCTGCTCCGGCTCAACGGGCACGACCCCGAGCGGGTGGCCGGGCTCGCCTGGGCACTCGGCTCCACCCTCGCGGTGCTCGCCGGCATCCTGATCACCCCGGTCGCCGGCGGTGCGCTCGAGGCCAACGCCCTCACGCTGCTGGTCATCGACGCCTTCGCGGCCGCGCTCTTCGGCCGGCTGCGCAGCATCCCCCGCACCTTCGTCGGCGCGATGGTGCTCGGTCTCACGAGCACCTACCTGGTCGCCTACGCACCCAGCGAGTGGACGTGGGTGACGAACCTGCGCGACGCCCTGCCGATGATCGTGCTCTTCGTCGTGCTGCTGGTGCTCCCGCAGGACCGGCTCCGCGGCGCTGCCGTGCGCACCCGTGAGCGTTACGAGGTGCCGACCGTGCGCCGGGCCGCGGTCTGGGCGGTGGTGATGGTCGTGGCGACGGTCGCGTTCCGCCAGCTCATCGACGACTCCAGCGTCGGCACCCTCATCCTCGGCCTCTCGTTCGCGATCATCGCGCTGTCGCTGACCGTGCTCACCGGGTACGCCGGCGAGCTCAACCTGGCTCCGGTGTCCTTCGGTGCCATCGCCACCATCGTCGCGTTCCACAGCGGCATCAGCGGGACCGGTCTGGCCGCCCGGATGAACCTCGTCGGCCTGGTCGCCGGTGTGCTGGCCGCGGCGGTGACCGGTGCGCTGGTGGCGCTCCCGGCGCTGCGCCTGCGCGGCCTCTACCTCGCGCTCGCGACCCTGGCGTTCGGTGGCTTCGTCTCCTCGATGGTCCTGCGCGAGACCCAGACCCGGTCCTGGTTCGGCCACGACTTCGCGATCTTCCCCAACGGCAACCTGATCGTCTCGCCGCTCGCCGTGGGACCGCTGGACTTCGCCGACCAGAACACCTTCCTCTACTCCGCGGCGGCCGTCTTCGCCGTCCTCGGGGTCGGGGTCGTCGCCCTGCGCAACAGCGGCTACGGTCGCCGACTGGCCGCGATGAAGGACAGCCCCGCCGCGGCCGCGATGCTCGGGCAGCGGCTGGTGCGGCTGAAGCTGTCGGTGTTCATGGTCTCGACGGCGATCGCGGGGCTCGGCGGCATCTTCATGTCGATGGCGCTCACGTCGGTCACCTCCGAGCACTTCGTCTATGTGCTGAGCCTCTCGCTCGTCATGCTCACGGTCGTCGGCGGCATCGGCTACGTCAGCGGTGCGCTCTTCGGCGGCCTGCTCGCCGGCGGCGGGTTCACGCTGGTCGTGGGCACCTTCAACGAGCTCTCGATCGAGCACCCGGTGCACGCCGAGACGTTCGGGATCCTCTCCCACTCCTTCCTCGTGATGACCGCCCTGGTCGGGATCGGGGTCGCCCAGAACCCGAGCGGCAACTTCTTCGAGATCTTCCACGGCCAGCGCACGCTCGCCCGGGCGCCGGAGGTGCGCTACACCGCGCTGGCGGTCACGGTCCTCCTCTACCTCCTCGCCTACGCCGAGGTGATCGGCACCTGGACGTTCGGGATCCTGGTGGTGGTCCTGTGGCAGGCGCTCCCGGCGCTGGGCCGCGCACTGCGGCCGGACCGGCTGCTGTCCCAGGACGAGCTGGCCGCGCGCGCCGCCACGCCGCTGGAGCTGCTGGGCGTCGACACGCCGTACCCCGACCGGCTCGGCGAGCGCCTCGACCGCGAGCTCGGCCTGCCCGCCCGCCACCGCCAGGTGACCCCGGTCCAGTCCGTGGTCATCGCGGCCGACCACTCGTCGCGTCCGGAGGAGGGCGTCCGTCATGTCACTGTCTGAGGTGCTGCTCGAGACCAGCGGGGTCGTCGTCCGGTTCGGCGGCAACACCGCCGTGTCCGACGTGGGCATCGACGTCCGGGCCGGGGCGGTCACCGGCCTGATCGGCCCCAACGGCGCCGGCAAGACCACGCTCTACAACTGCATCACCGGGATGCAGCGGCCCAACGCCGGCCGCATCGTCTTCGATGGCCGCGACATCACCCGGCTCTCCCCGGGCGCCCGCGCCCGGATGGGGATGGCGCGGACCTTCCAGCGTCTCGAGCTGTTCCTCTCGCTCAGCGTCCGCGACAACGTCCGGGTCGCCGGCGACATCGTGCGCGCCAACACCCGCCGCCGCGTCGACGTGGAGGCCGAGACCGACCGGGTGCTCGAGCTCACCGGGCTCACCGACATCGCCCACCTCGACGTCTCCGACATCCCCACCGGACGGGCCCGGGTCGTCGAGGTCGCCCGCGCGCTGATGACGCAGCCGCGGCTGCTGCTGCTCGACGAGCCCGCCTCGGGACAGACCGAGCAGGAGACCGAGCTGTTCGCCCAGCTCCTGCAGGGCCTGGCCGACGACGGCCTGGCTGTCTGCCTGGTCGAGCACGACCTGCCGCTGGTGATGCGGCTCTGCTCCCGCATCCACGTCCTCGACCACGGCGTGCTCATCGCCTCCGGCACGCCCGCGGAGGTGCAGGCCTCGCCGGCCGTGGTGGAGGCTTACATCGGCGCGGAGGTGGTCGCATGACCAGCACGGAGCTCACCGCCCCCGTCCCGGCCATCGACGAGGACCCCGTCCTCGAGCTCGTCGGCGTGCGGGCGGCGTACGGCGCCATCGAGGTGCTCAAGGGCGTGGACCTGCAGGTCCCGGCCGGCTCCGTCGTGGCGCTGCTCGGCCCGAACGGCGGCGGCAAGACCACCACGATGAAGGTCGTCAGTGGCCTGATGCCGACCACCGCCGGCGAGGTGTGGTTCGCCGGGCGCAACGTCACCGGCATCACCGCGACCGAGGCCAGCCGGCTCGGTGTCTGCTCGATCCCCGAGGGTCGCGGCGTGTTCGCCAACCTCACGGTGCGCGAGAACCTCTGGGTGGCCACCGGCACCGGAGCGCGGCTCGCCGACCTGGAGGAGGCGGCGTACGCCCGGTTCCCGCGGCTGGCCGACCGGCGCGGGCAGCTGGCGGGCTCCATGTCGGGCGGCGAGCAGCAGATGCTGGCCCTCTCGCGGGCCCTGGGCACCGACCCCGCCGTGCTCCTCCTCGACGAGCTGTCGATGGGCCTGGCCCCGATGATCGTCTCGGAGATGTACGACATCGTCGGCGGTCTCGCCGCCGAGGGCATCTCGATCCTGGTCGCCGAGCAGTTCGCCCGGGTCGTGCTGCCCATCGCCGACACCGCCGCGCTCATGCTCGGCGGTCGCGTCGTGAAGGTCGGCCGCCCGGCCGACGTCGAGGACGAACTCTCCACCACCTACCTGGGAGGCTGACCATGCTCACCGAAGAACGCCGCGCCGAGTTCCACCAGCAGGTCGCGGACCACAAGCTCAAGGCCGACGGCTCGCGGTCCGACCGACCGGTACGGATCATCGGCATCCTGCTCATGATCGGCGGTCTCGCCGGGGCGTTCGTCTCGTACAACGCCTCGCTGGCTCAGTCCGACACCCGGGACATCACCTCGAGCCTGATCCTGGCCGTCGCCTGCGTCGGCCTCGTCGTCGTCGGTGCGGCGATGTACGTCGCGACCGCGATCACCAAGGTGCTGCGGCTGTGGCTGCTGCGCCAGCTGGTCGAGGGCCAGGCGCACACCGACCAGATCGCCGCCGCCCTGCGCGACCGCGGGTGAGCGGCGAGCACCCGCTGGACCGCCTCGACGCCACCGGGCTGGTCGCGGCGGTCGGTGCCGGGGAGGTCACCCCTCGCGAGCTCGTCGAGGAGTCGATCGCCCGGATCGAGGCGCGCAACCCGGCGGTGAACGCGATCGCCCACACGCGGTTCGAGGAAGCCCTGGCCGAGGTCGACGCCGGGCTGCCCGACGGACCGCTGCGTGGCGTGCCGGTGCTCGTCAAGGACCTGTACGCCGACGTGGCCGGCCTGCCCTCGACACGGGGCAGCCGGTTGTGGGCCGACCACCGCCCCGCCGCGGACAGCGAGCTGGTGCGCCGCTACAAGGCTGCCGGTGCCGTCGTGCTGGGCACCACCAACGTGCCCGAGCTCGGCTACAACGCCAGCACCGAGGGCCGCCTGTTCGGGCCGTGCCGCAACCCGCGCGACCTCTCCCGCTCGACGGGCGGCTCCAGCGGTGGGTCCGCGGCCGCGGTGGCCGCGGCCATGGTGCCGGTCGCGACCGCAAGTGACGGCGGCGGCTCGATCCGCATCCCGGCCTCGATGAACGGTCTGTTCGGACTCAAGCCGAGCCGCGGGCGGGTGAGCCCCGCGCCGTACCCGACCCTGCTGTCGGGCCCCGTGAGCGTGCACCACGCCCTCACCACCACCGTGCGCGACAGCGCGCTGCTGCTCGACGTCGCCCACGGGTCGCTGCCCGGCGACGCGTTCGGCGCACCCACGCCCGCGGCGTCCTTCCGCGAGCTCGCGGGTCGCGCTCCCGGACGCCTGCGGATCGGGCTCGCGACCGCGCCCGGCGACGGAGCCCCGGCGAGCGAGCAGGTGCTGGCCGTGCTCCGCGCGGCCGCCGACCTGCTCACCGGGTTGGGGCACGATGTCGTCGAGACGGCGCTCGACCACACCCTGGCCGAGGCCCAGGGCGGGGGTGCGGTGCTGATGGGCGCCGGCCTGGTCGCCGGCGTCGACGCCCGGCTCGCCGAGCTCGGCCGGGAGCTGCGCGACGACGACCTCGAGCCGTTCACCCGGATGCTCTACGAGCACTACCGCGGCACGCTGACGGGCGCCGACGTGGCCCGCGCCCTCGAGACGGCGCAACAGGTCGGCTGGCGCCTGGGTCGGCAGCTGGACCGACAGGCGGGTGGCGTGGACGTCCTCCTGACGCCGACGCTCGCCGAACCGGTGCCGCCGCTCGGCCTGCTCGACACCACCCGTCCGGAGTCGATCTGGGAGCACGCCGGCCGGTACTCCTCGTTCACGAGCGTCTTCAACCTCACCGGGCAGCCGGCCATGTCGCTGCCGCTCGGGGCCGATGAGCACGGGCTGCCGATCGGGGTCCAGGTCGCCGCCGACCTCGGCCGGGAAGGGCTCCTGCTCGCGCTGGCCGCCCAGGTCGAGCGGACCGCGCCCTGGGAGCGCCACGCACCCCGCAACTGATCACCGCTGCTGACGCGACCTCCCGATCAGCGGGACCGCGGCCGGCCCTGGTGCGCGCCCGGCGCCTACGTTCGGCGCCGGTGGCCGCGCGCATCCGTGCGCGGCCGCCCCTCCATCCCGAACGACGCCCTGGAGGGTGCATGGACCTGCGAGAGACCCCGGCCCAGCAGGCGCTGCGCCAGGAGCTGCGCGCCTACTTCGCGGGCCTGCTGCCGCCCGACGAGCTGCGCGAGGTGTCCGAGCAGGGCGCCGGCGGCCCACGGTTCCGTGAGGTCGTGCGCATGCTCGGCCGCGACGGCTGGCTCGGCGTCGGCTGGCCGCAGGAGTACGGCGGCCGCGGCCTGAGCGCCGAGGAGCAGTTCGTGTTCTACGACGAGGTGCAGCGCGCCGGCGTGCCGTTCCCCCTCGTGACCGTGAACACGGTGGGCCCCACGCTCATGGCGTACGGCACCGAGGAGCAGAAGCGCACCTACCTGCCCGGGATCATCCGCGGCGAGATCGTCTTCGCGATCGGCTACACCGAGGCCGGGGCCGGCACCGACCTGGCCTCCCTGACCACGCGGGCCGTGCGCGACGAGGCGACCGGCGACTTCGTCGTCGACGGCGCCAAGATCTTCACCACCGGCGGCAACACCGCCGACTACGTGTGGTTGGCCTGCCGGACGAACCCCGACGCCCCCAAGCACCGTGGGATCTCGATCCTGGTGGTGCCCTGCGACGATCCCGGCTACAGCTGGAGCCCGATCCAGGCGGTGGGCGGGATGAGCGTCACCGCGACGTACTACAGCGACATCCGGGTGCCGGCCTCGAACGTCGTCGGCGAGGTCGATGGCGGCTGGCAGCTGATCACCGCCCAGCTCAACCACGAGCGCGTCGCGCTCGCCGCCCTCGGTGGGCGGATGATCCAGCTCTGGGAGCAGGTCGTGGCGTGGGCGCGCGAGACCGGAGCCGCTGAGCACGCCTGGGTCCGCTCGGAGCTGGCCCGTGCCCACGCCCGGCTCGAGGCGATGCGGCTGATGAACTGGAAGCTGACGACCGAGGTGGCCGGCGGCACCCTGAGCGGCGCGACCGCCGGGGCCGCGAAGACCTACGGCACCGAGACCCACATCGCGGTGCAGAGGATCCTGTCGCACGTCCTCGGCGCCGGTGGCCGGATCCGTCCCGGCTCGCCGGCCGCGGTCCTGCACGGCCAGGTCGAGCAGCTCTCGCGGCAGGGCATCGTCAACACCTTCGGCGGCGGCGTCAACGAGGTGCTGCGCGACATGATCGCCATGCAGGGTCTCGGCCAGCCGCGGTCGCGCCGATGAGCGCCCCCGCCGCCGACAGCACCGCCACGGACCCGGCGTACGAGCAGCGCCTCGCCGCCTTCGTCGGCACCGAGCTGCAGCCGCCGACACCGGGCCCCGACCCGGTCAACGTGCCGATGATCCGGCACTGGGTGGAGGCGATGGAGCTCACCAACCCCGTGCATCTCGACGCCGACGCGGCCCGGGCCACCGGGCGCGCGGACGTCGTCGCGCCCGCGGCGATGGTGCAGGCCTGGGTGATGCGCGGGTACGCCGCCACCGTGCGTCCGACCGCCTCCGCCGGCCGCTTCCAGGAGCTGGTCGACCTCCTCGCCGAGGGCGGCTACACCTCGGTGGTCGCCACCGACTCCGACCTCGAGATCCTCCGCGAGCTGGTCCCGGGCGACCGGGTGTCCGTCGAGGAGGTCGTCGAGGAGATCGGCCCGGAGAAGCGGACCGGCCTGGGCGTCGGACGCTTCGTCACCACGCTCAAGACCTACCGGGACGCCGAGGGCGAGGTCGTGGCCACCCAGCGCTGGCGCACGCTGCGCTTCCGCCCGCAGGAGAAGCCGGCCCCGGCGGAGCCCACGGCCGTGCGCCCGCGCCCGGCGATCAACCGCGACAACGCCTTCTGGTTCGACGCGGCGCGCGAGCACCGGCTGGTCGTCCAGCGCTGCTCGGACTGCGGCGCGCTGCGCCATCCGCCGGGTCCGATGTGCCCCGAGTGCCGCAGCCTGGCGTGGGACACCGTCACCGCCGGCGGCGAGGCGGTGCTCTACAGCTGGGTCGTGGCGCACCACCCGCGCCACCCGGCCTTCGAGTCGCCCTATCTGGTCGCGGTCGTCGAGCTGGCCGAGGGCACTCGCCTGATCACCAACCTGGTCGACCTCGACGCCGCCGACCTCGAGGTCGGCATGCCGCTGCGGCTGCGCTGGCTCGACGCCGACCCCGATCTCACGCTGCCCGTCTTCGGCCCCGCCGATCAGGAGGACTGATGGACTTCACCCTCGACGAGGACCTCGTCGCGCTGCAGACCCTGGCCCGCGAGATCTTCACCGACCGCGCGAGCACCGATCGGGTGCGGGCGGTGGAGACGAGCGAGACCCGCGTCGACGAGGAGCTGTGGCGCGCCCTGGCGACGTCCGGCCTCACCGGCCTCGCCGTGCCGGAGGCGCACGGCGGCGCCGGCCTGGGGCCGGCCGCGCTCGCGGTCGTGCTCGAGGAGCAGGGCCGCACGGTCGCGCCCGTGCCGCTGTGGCCGACGGCCCTCGCGGCGCTGCTGCTCGGCGAGGACGGCGACCGGCACGCCGCGCTGCTGGCCGAGCTCGCCGACGGGACGGCCCGGGTCACCGTGGCGCTCGAGGAGTACGGCGCCGCCGACCCGCTCGAGCCCCAGGCATCGGCCGCGGGTGGCGCCGAGGGGTGGCGGCTCTCCGGGGTGAAGGCGGCCGTGCCGACTCCCCTCGGAGCCGCGCACGTGCTGGTGTCCGCAGCCACCGACCAGGGTCCGCGGCTGTTCCTCGTCGCCACCGACGCACCCGGGGTCACCTGGCACCTTGCACCGGTCACGACCCACGACTTCGCCGGTGAGCTTGTGCTCGACGGCACGCCCGGCGAGCCCGTCGGTGGAGCCGACGCCGTGGCGGACGCCGTGCGGCTGGGCCGGGTCCTCATCGGAGCCGTCCAGGTCGGCGTCGCCGAGGGCGCACTGGCGCTCGCGGCGTCGTACCTCGCCGAGCGCGAGCAGTTCGGCCGGCCGCTGGGCAGCTTCCAGGCCGTGCAGCACCAGCTCGCGGACTGCTGGATCGACATCGACGCCATGCGCGTCACGCTGTGGCAGGCGATCAGCGACGCAGAGGAGGCCGGCCCCGCAGCCGGTGCCTCCGCGCTGGTCGCCAGCTGGTGGCGCGCCCAGGCCGGGCTCGACGTCGTGCACCGGGTCCAGCACGTCCACGGCGGCATCGGCGTCGACGTGGACTATCCCGTGCACCGCTACTTCCTGTGGGGCAAGCAGCTCGCCGGGACGCTCGGCGGACCGGCCGCGCTGCTCGCCGACCTCGGCGAGCTCGTGGCGACTCCCGGAGGCCACGCGTGAGCGCGGTCGGGGAGCAGCTCCCGCAGCAGCAGGTGCCGCTCACGCGCACCTTCATCGTGGCGAGCGCGATCGCGAGCCGGGACTTCCAAGACGTCCACCACGACCCGGGCCTGGCCGTCGAGCGCGGCTCGAAGGACGTCTTCATGAACATCCTGACCAGCAACGCGCTCGCCGAGCGCTACGTCGTCGACTGGGCCGGCCCGAGTGCGCGGGTCCGGCGGATCAAGATCCGGCTGGGCGCGCCCAACTACCCCGGCGACACGATGGTGCTCAGCGGCGAGGTCGTCGCCGTCGAGGGGACCCGGGTCGAGGTCGCGGTGCGCGGCGAGAACTCCCTCGGCACCCACCTGAGCGGTGCCGTCACCGTCGAGCTCCCGGAGAGCGTCTCGTGAGCGGGGTGCGGGGTGCGGCCGCGATCGTCGGCATCGGCGCCACGGAGTTCTCCAAGGAGTCCGGCCGCAGCGAGCTGCAGCTCGCGTGCGAGGCGGTGAGCGCCGCCCTCGACGACGCCGGCATCGCGCCCGGCGAGGTCGACGGCATGGTCACGTTCACCGCCGAGTCGAGCTCGGAGAACCACGTCGCCCGCAACGTCGGCATCGGCGACCTGACCTTCTTCTCCCGGGTCGGGCACGGCGGGGGAGCCGCCTGCGGCACGGTGGCCCACGCGGTCGCGGCGATCACGGCGGGTCTCGCCTCGGTCGTCGTGTGCTGGCGTGCCTTCAACGAGCGCTCGGGCGAGCGCTACGGGCTGGGCCAGGCCGGCCGCCCGATGGACACGAGCGCGGATCGCGCGGCGTACAGCTGGATGACGCCGTACGGGCTCTCGACGCCGGCGCAGTGGGTGGCGATGTACGCGCGCCGCTACATGCACGAGTACGGCGCGACCTCCGAGGACTTCGGCCGGGTCGCGGTGGTGGACCGCAAGCACGCGGCCACCAACCCGCACGCGTGGTTCCACGGCCGGCCGATCACGCTCGAGGAGCACCAGGCCTCGCGCTGGATCGCCGAGCCGCTGCACCTGCTCGACTGCTGCCAGGAGACCGACGGCGGCCAGGCCCTCGTGGTCGTCTCCGCCGACCGGGCGCGCGACCTGTCG
>NZ_JANINT010000113.1 GCF_024509035.1 Nocardioides sp.
GCATGGGGGCGGGCGAGTACGTCTCGGTCAGCACCCAGCGCGACTCCGAGCTCGCGCTGCTCGAGAAGGAGCGGCGCGAGCTGCGCGAGGAGCCCGAGGCCGAGCTCGCCGAGCTCGCCGGTCTCTACGCCGCCAAGGGCCTCTCTGACGAGCTCGCGCTCGAGGTCGCGACCGCGCTCACGGCGCAGGACGCCCTCGCTGCGCACGCCGAGGTCGAGCTCGGCATCGACCCCGACGACATCACCAGCCCCGTGCACGCCGCGTGGGCGTCGATGCTCTCCTTCACGATCGGCGCCATGCTGCCGCTGCTCACGATCATCCTGGGCTCCGATGCGCTGCGGGTGTGGCTGACCGTCGGCGTCGTGGTGGTCGCGCTCGCCGTCACCGGCTGGGTCAGCGCGCGGCTCGGCTACAGCGACCCCCGCCGCGCGCTCGTGCGCAACGTGCTCGGCGGCCTGTTCGCGATGGCCGTCACCTACGGCATCGGCTCCGCGCTGGGCACCCAGATCGGTTGATCCACGTCGACCCGCCCGAAACTTCCGGGCGGGTCGACGTGCCCTGTCGACAAATCGCGTTGACCCGTCGTGAAGTTTCGGGCGGGTCAACGTGGGATCGACGGGCATAGGTTGGCGCGATGAGGATGTTCGTGGCGCTCGTGCCGCCGGCGCACGCGGTCGAGCACCTCGACGCGTTCCTCGAGCCGCGGCGTGCTGCTGCGGCCTTCCGGTGGGCGGGGGTCGAGCAGCTGCACGTGACGCTGGCGTTCCTGGCCGAGGTCGAGGAGCGGCGGCTCGACGACCTCCTCGAGCGGCTCGAGCGCGCGGCCGCCAGGCGCCGTACGTTCGCGACCGCGATCGCCGGCGGCGGAGCCTTCCCGAACGTCGGGCGGGCGCGGGTCCTGTGGGCGGGTCTCGACCTCGACGAGGGCGGCCGCACCGAGCTCGACCGGCTCGCCACCGGCTGCCGGGCGGCGGCCAACCGCGCGGGCGTCCCGGCCGACGGGCAGCGGTTCCGGCCCCACGTCACCCTCGCGCGGGTCGGGCAGCCGACCGAGGTGACCAGCTGGGTGCGGCTCCTGGACGGGTACGCCGGGCCCGCGTGGCAGGCCGACCGGGTCGAGCTGGTGGCGTCGTACCTCGGCGAGGGCCCCCGGGGCCGGCCCCGCTACGAGACGGTCGCCGAGCTGCCGCTGGGACGCTAGGGCCGGCCCGGACGCGCCTCGGGCGCAGCCCCCAGCCGGCGCAGCGCGTCGAGCAGGGCGGCGTCCGGACCCTCGCCCCCGGAGCGCAGCTCCTCGACCACGGCCGCGGGCAGCGCGTCGAGACCGCGGACCTCCTCGTGGAGGCGCTCCATCGTCGCGTCGAGGGCGTCGGCCGTCTCGGCGGCGTCGTGCAGCCCCTCGAGCAGCTCGGCGGGGACGTCGCGGCGGTACTTGTAGTAGATCTTGTGCTCGAGGCTGGCCCAGAAGTCCATCGCGATCGTGCGGAACTGCACCTCCACGAGCACCGGCACCGGCCCCTCGGAGAGGAACACCGGCACCTCCACCAGGGCGTGGAGGCTCCGGTAGCCGTTGGGCTTGGGGCGGGCGATGTAGTCGCGCACCTCGATCGTCGAGATGTCCTGCTGCTCGACGAGCATGTCGAAGACCCGGTAGACGTCGGAGACGAAGCTGCACACCACCCGGACGCCCGCGATGTCGGTGATCACCGACCGGATCTCGTCGAACGTGGGGATCTCGTCCGGCCCGCCGTCGAGGCGGACGCCCTTGCGGCGGAGCTTGTCGACCAGGCTCTCGGGCGACTTCAGCCGCGACGAGACCGACTCGATCGGGTTGTAGTCGTGGAGGTGGGTGAACTCGTCGCGCAGGATGTTGAGCTTCGTGACGATCTCGTCCATCCCGAAGCGGTGCTCGAGCATGAACCGGCGGAAGTCCTCGCCGGACGGGCTCTTCGCCGTCTCGCTCACCCGTCCAGCGTACGGAGGCCGGCTCGGCGCCGTCCCAGAGCCCTGGCCGCCGCGACCCGGTCACCGCACCAGTCGTGGTCGTCCAGACCACTGAGCGGCGCGCGCGACGTCACACGAGACGTCGCGCGCCCTGCGTCGTTGAAGGAGGCATGAGCGACGACGACGAGCGGCTCGGCCTCCCCGACGGGCACCGGTACGACGCTCCCGAGTCCGACGAGACCCGGGCCGGCAAGGAGTGGGCCTACGCGATCCTCGGCATCCTCGTGCTCGTGCTGCTCGTGCTGATCGCGACCGGGACGGTGCAGATCTTCCCGGGGTGAGGCGGGTGTCGGTGCCGGGTCAGCTTCCCCGGCTGGCCGGGGACACCGTCGGTGGAGCGTCAGCCCGCGATGCCGTAGAGCCGGTCGCCGGCGTCACCGAGGCCGGGGACGATGTAGCCCTTCTCGTTGAGGCGCTCGTCCATGGCCGCGGTCACGACGGTGACGGGCACGTCGAGGCCCTCGAGCTCACGCTCGAGGCGGGCGCATCCCTCGGGGGCGGCCAGCAGGCAGATCGCGGTGATGTGGTCGGCTCCGCGGTCGGTGAGGAACCGGATCGCCGCGGCGAGCGTGCCGCCGGTCGCGAGCATCGGGTCGAGGACGTAGCACTGGCGGCCCTGGAGGTCCTCGGGGAGGCGCTCGGCGTACGTCGAGGCCTCCAGCGTGTCCTCGTTGCGCACCATCCCGAGGAAGCCCACCTCGGCGGTCGGCAGCAGCCGCATCATGCCGTCGAGCATCCCCAGCCCGGCCCGGAGGATCGGCACCACCAGCGGCTTCGGGGTGGCGAGCGAGACGCCCGTGGTCGGCGCCACCGGGGTCACGATGTCGTGGGGCGTGACGCGGACGTCGCGGGTCGCCTCGTAGGCGAGCAGCGTGACGAGCTCGTCGGCCAACCGCCGGAACGTCGGCGAGTCGGTCTCGGCATCGCGCAGGTGGGTGAGCTTGTGGGCGACGAGCGGGTGGTCGACGACATGCGTGCGCATGGTCCGAACCCTAGTGGAGGTGCGCCGAAAGGGGGTTGGCCGCATCCTCGTGGTCTGCCACCCTGGAAGACGACTGCGTGGATCTCCGGGCAGTCGCGATGCCGCAACCGGACGGAGGTGGGGCCATGACCGACCAGGTCGACGGGGTGGACTTCGCCCTCGCCGCCTACCGCGAGGACGGCGCGTGGACGGTCGCCGAGCTCGCGCACGACGTGCTCGAGGACATCGACACGCTGGCCGCTGCCCTGCGCCGGTTCCCCGGCGACGGCGGGGCGGTCGGGATGGTCGCCATCGACGAGGACTTCTTCGTGGTCGTCCGGGTCGCCGGACCCACCACCCGGGTCCTGCTCTCCGACATCACCGCCGCCGACGAGTGGGAGCTCGCCGGCTCGGCGGTCGACTTCCTCGGCCTGCCGATGCCCGAGGACGAGGACGACCAGGTGCCCGCCGGTGACCTCGACCTCCTCGGCGACCTCGGCATGCACGCGATGGACATGGGCGTGCTGCTCGACGACTTCGACCTCTACCCCGACGAGATGCTCTCCGACGTCGCGCGCCGCCTCGGCTTCGGCGAGCTCTTCGACGACGCGGTCGGTCTCACCTCCGCGTGAGCGCGGCCCGCTGGGACGGCCCGATGGGGGTCGCCCTCGACGAGGCGCGTGCCGCGCTCGCGACCGGCGACGTGCCGATCGGCGCGGTCGTCCTGGCCCCGGACGGTACGCCGGTCGCGCGTGGTCGCAACGTCCGTGAGGCCGAGCACGACCCGACGGGGCACGCCGAGGTGGTCGCCCTGCGTGCCGCCGCGCGTGCCCGCGGGGAGTGGCGGCTCGACGGCCACACCCTGGTCGTGACGCTCGAGCCGTGCACGATGTGCGCCGGAGCGGCCGTGCTCAGCCGGGTCGAGCGGGTGGTCTTCGGTGCGTGGGACCCCAAGGCCGGCGCGGTGGGCAGCCTGTGGGACGTCGTCCGTGACCGTCGGCTCAACCACCGGCCCGAGGTCGTGACCGGGGTGCTGGCGGCGGAGTCGGCCGCGTTGCTCGGGGAGTTCTTCGCCGAGCAGCGCTGACCCGCGCAGCGACCGTCACCACACCGTCGGAGCATCTCCCCAAAACGCGGACTCCTACGGCGACACGCTCGGCTGGAGCGTCGACCACGACCAGGTCGTCTCCCCCGAGCTGAGGTTCGTGCAGGTGACCCCGCCCGGGTCCGCCTGCTCGATCTGCTTCGGCGTCGGGCTCGACATGATGCCGACGGGCTCGTCGCAGTTCATCCAGGTCGTCGTGGACGACGCGGACGCCGCCCTCGCCGAGCTGCGCGGACGCGGGGTTCCCTGCGCGGCGTCGACGAGCAGCCGTGGGGCCGGTTCGTCTACTTCTCCGATCCGGACGGCAACCGCTGGGCGCTGCAGCAGATCGTCCGGCCCGCCTGACCGACCTCGCGGGACCGGTCAGGACCGGGACTCGTAGCGAGACAGCGTCACGCCGTCGGGGAAGGTCCGCGTCTCCACCAGGTCCAGGCTCACCCTGCTGTCCAGGGCGCTGAAGAACGGCGTGCCGCCGCCGACCAGCACCGGGTGGGTGACCACGTCGTACTCATCGACCAGGCCGGCACGCATCGCTGCGCCCGCCAGGGTGGCGCCGCCGATCTCCATCGGTGCGCCGCCCTCGGCCTTGAGCCGGGCGATCTCGGCGACGGCGTCGCCGGTGACCAGACGGGCGTTCCCCTCGACCCGTGCGAGGGTCGAGGAGAACACGACCTTGGGGGTGCGCTGCCAGATGCGCGCGAACTCGGCCTCGACCGGCGTGACGTCCGGCTGCTGGTCGGCGGTCGGCCAGTGCGCGCTCATCAGCTCCCAGAGCTTGCGGCCGTAGAGCGACACCGCGACCTCGCGCGCTCGGTCGTTGAACCACTGGTGCAGCTCGACGCTCGGCACGCCCCAGGAGATGTCGTCCCCGGGTGCGGCGATGTAGCCGTCCAGGGACACGTTCATCGAGTAGATCAGCTTCCGCACCGGGTCAGCCCCTCATCGGTCGGGTCGGTCTCTGGTGGTGGTGACCCCGCCGATGCCGGGAACTCATCGCCGAGCCTGCCGGCGACGCCCGCCCGGCTCGTCCCGCCAGCGGTGGGAGCGTGCCCATGATCCCTGTCACAGCGCCTCAGGTCGACCCTGGCGAAGTCGACGGGGTCTTCGACACGTGAAGAGGTGGCGTTCCGGGCGCACACCGATCGAGCGAGAGAGTGGGCGGGCGTGGCAGTCCGGACGACGTGGCGCGACCTCGGTCTGCGCGTGAAGGTGATCGCAGGTGTCCTGGCGGTGGCCCTGACGGGGACCGCGGCGGTGGCGGCGGTGGCGATGAGCGGCATGAGGACGATGAACTCCGCCGCGGTGCGGATCGACACCCAGGGGGCGCAGGTCCTGGCGGCCGTCGGCGCCGTGCGGGCCGACGTGGTGTCCACCGAGATGGTGGTCCACGAGCTGATGGTCGCGATCGCCACCGGCGACGACACCAACGGCATGGCCCAGGAGATCGTCGACCACCTCGACGCCGCCCGCGAGGGCATCGAGCAGGTGCGGGCCCCGGCGCTCGCCGACGAGGCGCAGCGCTTCCTCGACGCCTGGGCGGCGTACGACGCCGCGATCCGCGACACCGTCCTCCCGCTCCTGGCGCAGGGTGACGTCCCCGGTGCCGGTCAGGCCATGTTCGACGGGTCGGACTCTCACTTCGACGACGCGACCAGCGCCGTGCAGGACCTGTCGGCGGCCTCGGCCGCGATCGCGGCCGGCGAGCGCCGCAACGCGGACGGTGAGTACTCCAGCACCAGGACCCGCCTCGTCCTCGCCGCGCTCGCCGTCGCTGCGCTCGCGGTGGGGGCCGCGCTGGTCATCGCGCGGGAGATCAGCAGGCCCATCAAGGCCTCCGTGCAGGCCCTGAGCCTCGTCGCGCGGGGCGACCTGACCCAGCGGGTGCGGGTGGCCTCACGCGACGAGCTGGGTCAGCTGGGCGAAGCCCTCAACGAGACGGTGGATGCCACCGCCGAGAGCGTCCGCCAGGTGCGGCGCTCCTCCGATCTGCTGGCGGACGTGTCCCGGCGACTCTCCGACCTGTCGGGGGAGCTGGGCGAGTCGGCCGAGCGGACGCGCAGCGAGGCGGTCGCGGTCGGGGCTGCGGCCCACCAGGTCTCGACCAGCACGGTCGAGGCGGCCCACGGTGCCGAGGAGGCGCGGGCCGCGGTGGCGGAGATCGCGGCCAGCGGCGGCGCCGCGGCGGCGTCCGCGTCGGACGCCGTCCACCGGGTCCGCGAGACCGCCGAGACCGTCAGCTCCCTGGAGGAGCGGTCGTCGGCGATCACTGCGATCGTCCGGGTCATCAACGCGGTGGCCGACCAGACCCACCTCCTGGCGTTGAACGCCACCATCGAGGCGGCTCGCGCGGGCCGGGCCGGCGCCGGGTTCGCGGTCGTCGCGGCCGAGGTCAAGGCGCTGGCCCAGCAGACCGGCGAGGCCACCCAGGACATCGCCACCAAGATCGCGGACATCCAGCACGACGTGGCCCTCGCATCCGACGCGATCGCGAGCATCTCCGAGGTGGTCGAGCAGGTGGACCGGATGTCCTCGACGATGAGCTCCGCGGTCGAGGAGCACTCGGCGACCTCGCTGGAGATGACCCGGTCGATGAGCGAGGCGGCGACCGGGTCCGAGCAGATCACCCGGGCGGCGGGCCTGGTGGTCGACGAGGCGAGCGGTACGGCGGCGGCGGCCGGGACGGTGCGGCACGCCTCGGTCGAGCTCGACGGGGTGGCAGGTCAGCTCGCGAGCTGCATCAGCCACTTCCGCGTCGCCGAGCTGGACGACCGGTCGAGCTGAGCGGCCCGCTCAGACGTCGACGGACTCGCTACCCCCGCCGCCGGCGTGCTCCGTGCCCGGCTCGCCCTCCTCGGCCGTCTCGGGCGGCCCCTCGGTGCGGGTCTCCTCCTCCTCGACCGCGGCCATGATCGCCGCGATCCGCTGCTGGTCGGCGGCCGACGGAAAGCCCCACCCGGGCTCGTAGCCGTAGACCTCGTCGAGCAGCCGGCCCCCGCTGAGGTTGTCGATGATCTCCACGTCGCGGGGGCCGATCAGGCCGGGGTGCTCGACGCCGCAGGTCTCGGCGACCTTGAGCAGGTCGCGGCGCAGGGTCTTGACGTAGTTGGCGACCCGCTCGGACTTCTCGTCCGGGTCCAGCCCGTGGGCGAGCCACGGATGCTGGGTCGCGACGCCGGTCGGGCACTCGCCGGTGTGGCACTTCTGGGCCTGGACGCAGCCCACGGCCAGCATCGCCTCCCGCCCGACGTTGACCATGTCCGCCCCGAGGGCGAAGGCGACGACGGCGTTGTCCGGGAGGCCGAGCTTGCCGGAGCCGATGAAGACGACGTCCTCATGCAGGCCGCGCCGGGCGAACTCGCCGTACACCCGTGAGAAGCCGAGCCGGAACGGCAGCGACACGGCGTCGGTGAAGATCAGCGGCGACGCTCCCGTGCCGCCCTCGCCGCCGTCGATCGTCACGAAGTCGACGCCGCGCTCCCCGGCCGCCATGGCCTCGGTCAGCTCGACCCAGAACCCCATGTCGCCCACGGCCGACTTGATGCCGACCGGCAGGCCGGTCTCGTCGGCGAGCAGCTCGACGAAGTCGAGCAGCGAGTCCACGTCGTCGAACTCCGCGTGCCGCGACGGGCTGAGGCAGTCGACGCCGGCCGGCACGCCACGGGTCTCGGCGATCTCCTCGGACACCTTCGGGCCGGGCAGCACGCCCCCGAGGCCGGGCTTGGCGCCCTGGCTGAGCTTGATCTCGAGCGCCCGGATCGGCGCACGCTCCACGAGCTCCTTCAGCTTCGGGAGGCTGAAGCGGCCTCCGTCGTCGCGGCAGCCGAAGTACGCCGTACCGATCTGGAACACCAGGTCGGCCCCGTGGTGGTGGTAGGTCGAGACCGCGCCCTCGCCGGTGTTGTGCAGGCAGCCGGCCGTCGCGGCCCCGCGGTTGATCGCCTCGACGGCGTTGCCCGAGAGCGACCCGAAGCTCATGCCGGAGATGTTCACGACCGACGCCGGCCGGAACGCGTGCCGCCGCCCGCGCGCCCCGCCGAGCACCTTCGCCGCAGGCAGGTGCGCCTCCTGCCCGACCGAGCCGTGCGTGGGGAAGGAGCGGCCGAACGTGCGGTGGTGGACGATGACGTTGCCGCTGGTGTGCTCGAGGTCGTTGTCGGTGCCGAACCCGAAGTAGTTGTTCTGCAGCTTGGCCGAGGCGTAGACCCAGCGCCGCTGGTCGCGGCTGAACGGTCGCTCCTCGTCGTTGCTCGCGACGATGTACTGCCGCAGCTCCGGGCCGATCGACTCCAGCCAGTAGCGCGCATGCCCGACGACGGGGAAGTTGCGCAGGATCGCGTGCCGCTTCTGCAGCAGGTCGTGGGCCGCGAGGGCGCCGAGCGCGGCGGCGGGGAGGGCGGCGAGCGTGGCTTTCCTCATGGCGAGCCCGTACCCACCCGTCGGCAGACGACGCAGCGGGTGCTCGACGTGGTGGACTGGGCCCGTGAAGAGGCAGCTTCCCCGCCGGCGCGACCTCGCCCCCCTGCTGCGGTTCCGTACGCCGGAGCTCTCCGCCAAGCAGCGGCGCCTGCGCGACGCCCTGACGATCGAGGACCTGCGGGTCGCAGCGAAGCGGCGCACCCCGCGGGCACCGTTCGACTACACCGACGGCGCGGCGGACGGCGAGGTGTCACTGGCCCGGGCCCGGCAGGCGTTCCGCGACGTGCAGTTCAACCCCGGGGTGCTGCGCGACGTCGCGACGGTCGACACCTCCCGTGAGGTGCTGGGTCGACGGGCGGCTCTGCCGTTCGGGATCGCGCCCACCGGGTTCACCCGGATGATGCACGCCGAGGGGGAGGTCGCCGGCGCGAGCGCTGCCGCCGCGGCCGGCATCCCGTTCGCCCTGTCCACGATGGGCACCACCTCGATCGAGGACGTCGCCGCGGCCGCGCCCGGTGGGCGCCACTGGTTCCAGCTGTACATGTGGAAGGACCGCGACCGGTCGATGGCGCTGGTCGAGCGCGCCGCGCGGGCCGGGTACGACACGCTGCTGGTCACCGTCGACGTCCCGGTCGCGGGTGCCCGGCTGCGCGACGTGCGCAACGGCATGACGATCCCGCCCACGCTCACCCCGCGCACGGTCCTCAACGCGATCCCGCGTCCGGGATGGTGGTTCGACTTCCTCACCACCGAGCCGCTGGCGTTCGCCTCGCTCGACTCCTGGTCGGGGACGGTGGCCGACCTGCTCGACACGATGTTCGACCCGACGGTGACGTTCGAGGACCTCTCCTGGATCAAGGAGCAGTGGCCCGGCCGGGTCGTCGTCAAGGGCGTGCAGTCGGTCGACGACGCCCGCCGGGTCACCGACCTCGGCGCGGACGCCGTGCTGCTCTCCAACCACGGCGGGCGCCAGCTCGACCGGGCGCCGGTGCCGTTCCACCTGCTGCCCGACGTCGTCGCGGCCGTGGGCGACCGGGTCGAGGTGCACCTCGACACCGGCATCATGTCCGGCCAGGACGTCGTGGCCGCGCTCGCCCACGGCGCCCGGTTCACGATGGTCGGCCGGGCCTACCTCTACGGTCTGATGGCGGGCGGACGCGACGGCGTCGACCGCGCGCTCGAGATCCTGCGCGGCCAGGTGGAGCGGACGATGCGACTGCTGGGCGTGCAGTCGCTCGACGAGCTGGAGCCGGGACACGTGACCCAGCTCGAGCGGCTGGTGCCGCGGCGGCGCTGATCGGGGACGGCCGGCGCCGCTGCGTGACGCCGGTCACCCGCGAGTGACGGACGCCACGCGAGGTCGTTGGACCTCACATGACCCGGTTCCGCAGGCTCAGCTGCCGACTCGCCGCCGCCCTCGTCGCCGGTGCCCTCCTGGGTCCGGCCCCGGCGATCTCCTCCGTCGTGCCCCGCGCCCACGGTGCGCCGGCCGTGCGGTCGGACTGGACGCCGCGCCCCGAGATCTACCCCGGCACGGTGACGCGCAAGGATCTCGCGATCCCGATGTCCGACGGCGTCGTGCTGCGCGGTGACCTTGAGCTGCCCGCCGACGAGAACGGCGAGCCGGTGCGCGGCCGGTTCCCGGTGATCGTCACGATCACCGCCTACAACAAGGCCGCCGGCAGCTTCAGCGGCGGGCTCACCGGCGGCAGCCCGAGCTACCTCGTGCAGCGCGGCTACGCCCAGCTCACAGTCGATGCCCGCGGGACCGGCAGCTCCGAGGGGCAGTGGGCGGCGTTCAGCCGCCGCGAGGACAAGGACGCCGGCGAGATCGTCGAGTGGGCCCACTCGCGCACGCGGCCGTGGAGCAACGGCAAGGTGGGCATGAGCGGGCCGTCGTACCTCGGCATGAGCCAGATCTTCGCTGCGGGCTCGCGCCCCGCGGGACTCAAGGCGATCTTCCCGCAGGTGCCGGCCGCCGACGTCTACCGCGACGTCGTCGCCTCCGGTGGCCAGATCGACGTGGGCTTCATCCCGCTGTGGCTCGGCCTGGTGACCGGGACCAGCGTGGTCCCGCCGGCGGTCGCCGCGACCGACCCCCAGTCCGGGTTCGGTGCGCTCGTCGACCACCTGACGGCGGCCGCGACCTTCACGATCCCGCTGATGCTCAAGGCGCTCACCGGCGGCGAGGAGGCGTACGACGGGCCGTTCTACCGCGACCGGTCCCCGGACCGCGTGATCGACCGGGTGCAGGTGCCGACGTTCCTCGTCGGCGGCGAGTTCGACATCTTCCAGCGCGGGACCCCGCTGCTCTTCGAGAACCTCGAGCGCCGCGGCGTCCCGGTGAAGATGATCATCGGGCCGTGGAACCACCTCGAGGGCTCCTCCGCCGCCGACATCGACCAGGCCGGCTACGGCTCGCTCAGCGAGCTGCAGCTGCGGTGGTTCGACCGCTACGTGCGCGGCGTCCCCGACCCGACGCTCGACGCCGACATCCCGCCGATCACCTACTACGAGCAGGGCAGCGGCCGCTGGACGCACGCGCGTGAGTGGATGGGCGACCAGCACGCCGAGACGTTCCGGCTCTCGGGCTCCGCGGCCGTGGGTGGCGGCATCGGCGTCCTGACCCAGGGCGCGGCCGTCGACGGCCGCGCGATCGTGCCGCCGGTGCCGGTCTCCGGGCTGTGCACGCGTTCGACCGCGCAGTGGATGGCCGGGCTGCCCTCGACCGTGCTCGACGGGTTGCCGTGCTGGGAGGACAACGCGCCCAACGACAAGACCGGCGTGGTCTTCCAGACCGAGCCGCTCACCGCGCCCCTGCGCCTGCGCGGCCCGATCAACGCCCGGCTCTTCACCTCCAGCCCGTCGGGCGACGGCATGCTCTCGGTGTCGGTCTCCGACGTCGCACCCGACGGCAGCGTCACCCGCCTGACCGGCGGCTGGCAGGTCATCTCGCACCGCGCGCTCGACCGGGACCGCACCCGCTACCTCGACGGTTCGGTGATCCAGCCGTTCCACCCGTTCACGCGCGCGGCGAAGAAGTCGCTCGCGCCCGGAGAGGTCGCGCCCGTCGACGTCGAGGTCTTCCCGACGGCCGCTCGGCTCGCCCCCGGTCACCGGCTGCGGATCGCCATCCAGGCCTTCGACGCCCCGCACCTGCTGCCCACGGTGCCGGACCTGCCGACCACCCTGGTGCCGCTCACCGTCCGCACCGGCCCGCTGTGGCCCTCGGTGCTGACGATCCCGGCGCTCTGAGGGCATCCGGGCCGATGAGTACGGCGGCCGGACCGGGTCGGTCCGAGCATGGAGACCATCGACTTCGGACCGGCGACCACCGCGGTGGCCGCCCTCGTGCGCGGTGTGCGGGACGACCAGCTCGCTGAGCCGACCCCGTGCCCGGCGTTCACCGTCGCGGACCTGCTGGACCACCTGAGCATGCTGGCGGACGCCTTCGCCCGGTCGGCGCGCAAGGAGCGGCTGCCCGGCGACGGCGCCCCCGTCGTCGACGGGTCGCGGCTCCCCGAGGACTGGCGCACGGAGATCGCCACGCGGCTGGCCGCTCTCGCCGACGCGTGGCGCGACCCGGCGGCGTACACCGGAACGACCCAGGCCGGACCGATCGAGATGCCTGCCGAGGTCGCGGCGCTGGTCGCGCTCGACGAGGTGGTCGTGCACGGCTGGGACCTCGCCCGGGCGACCGGCCAGCCCTACGAGCCCGACGTTCGTTCCGTCCTCGCCAGCCTCGCGTTCGCCGAGAGCTTCCAGGTGCCGCCCGACGTGCCGGGCGGCGGGCCGTTCGGACCGCCCGTCGCGGTGCCTGCGGACGCGCCCGCTCTCGACCGGCTGGTCGGGGCGACCGGCCGGGACCCGTCCTGGAAGCCGTGACGGATTTCGTCGCGACGCACGCGCTCCGGTACTCTCTCCGGCGGTGGCGTGTCCGAGCGGCCTAAGGAGAACGCCTCGAAAGCGTTTGTGGGTGCAAGCCCACCGAGGGTTCAAATCCCTCCGCCACCGCCAGTGATGTCCCAGGACATCCGAAACCCGGTGAACCGACAGGTTCACCGGGTTTCGTCGTCCTCCGGTGGTTTGTGGGGCGCCCCGGTGGGCGACGAGGGAAGTACCAGGGCGCCGTCGACCGATGATCTTTCGAGGCGGTGCCACCTCTACCGAGCGGAGGACATCGGACGTGGACGTCGGTCACAAGCTGAAGCAGGACAAGGCGGAGAAGCATGCCGCCAAGCTGGCTTCGGCGCTCGCGGACGGTGAAGAGATCGTCTTCATGGGCATCTGCAACAACCTGAGGCCGACGGTGGATCGCCTCATCGTGACCAACCAGCGGCTGCTGGCCGCCCACAGCATGGATGCGGCGCCCAAGTGGGAGTCGAGCCACACCCTGCTCCTCGACGTGGGCTTCAACCAGAAGAAGCAGACGGTCACCGTCCACACGGCCAACGGGGCCGAGCAGGTCTTCAAGATGGTGCGCCCCGAGGACCACGACACGATCCGCGCGCACCTCAACGCCTTCCGGTCCGAGCGCCTCGCGGGCACCGGCATCGCCGACGACGTGCGCAAGGACCTCGCGGAGAGCGCGGCGGCAGCGGCGGTGGAGGCCGCGGCGCCCACCACGCTCCAGGCGAAGGCCATCGCCGAGGGGTTCCCCGAGAAGCACCGCCACCTCGTCGAGCCTCTCCTGGCCCACCTGGACAGCGCTGCGCAGGCCGCTGCGCGCGGGGACGTCCCTGCGGAGGAACGGGCGATCTGGGACGGCAGGCAGCTGGCCAGGAAGGCGGGCCTGATCGCCGTCAAGGGACCCAAGTGGTACGACGAGCGGGTGCTGGAGCGTGCGCGGCGGGGGGACCTGCGACGTGGCGCTGACCTGCTCGGCATCGTGGGCGCGGACCTCACGATCATGAGCGATCGCATCGTCCAGCGGGGCAGGGCCTACGTCCTCGACGCGGACGTCCGCGCCTCCGTCGAGGTCGACGGTCAGATCCTGCAGTCGTCGCGCCCGACCATGACCCGCATGGCCTTCGGCTCCATCCTCCCCGGCTCGGCCCTTCTCGTGGGCCTGGCGATGCCGAAGACGGAGACGAAGGACAGCCGACGGGCCCAGTTCATCCTCGTGCATCCCGCGTGGCGCATCGAAGAGCGCCTCGACCCCGACAACGCCCACCAGCTGACCGGACTGGCCGGCCAGGTCAACGCGATCGCCGAGAGCCGACAGCGCCGCGAGGCGTCGGCCGCCGCGAGCCAGGTCGCGGCACCCGCGACCCCGGAGGCGGCCGCGCGGGCGGAGACCTCCACGCCCGGTGGACTGGCCGAGGAGTTGACGAAGCTCGCGTCCCTGCGGGACGCGGGCATCCTCACCGACGAGGAGTTCGCTGCCGCCAAGGCACGGCTGCTCACCTGACGGCGACCCCGGACCGAGCGGACGTCGACCGTCCGACCCGGCCCGCTCGGAGACTGGCCCCCGGGACCGCGCTGCGGAGCGGGGGCCGATCTCGTCGTGTCAATAGGTGAAGCGTCCGACCTGCTGGCGCAGCTCGGAAGCCATCCGGGCGAGCTCCTGGGCGGCCTGGCTGGTCGAGTCCGCCGCGGTCGTGGTCTCGTCGGCTGCGGTGGCCACGCCGCTGATGCTCGCCGCGATGTGCGTCGAGCCGGTGGCGGCGTCCGCGACGTTGCGCGACATCTCGTTGGTGGTGGCGGTCTGCTCCTCCACCGCGGAGGCGATGGTGGCCTGGGAGTCGTTGATCTTGTTGATGATCTCGGAGATCCCGCCGATCGCGGTGACCGCGGCCTCGGAGTTGGCCTGGATCGCCTCGACCCGGCGGCTGATGTCCTCCGTGGCGCGGGCGGTCTCCTGGGCGAGCTCCTTGACCTCGTTGGCGACGACCGCGAAGCCCTTGCCGGCCTCGCCGGCGCGGGCGGCCTCGATGGTGGCGTTGAGGGCGAGGAGGTTGGTCTGCTCGGCGATCGAGGTGATCACCTTCACCACGCTGCCGATCTCGCTCGACGCGGAGCCGAGCTCGGTCACCGTCGCGGTCGTCTCCTCGGTCACGCGCACGGCCTCGGCGGCGATGCCGGCGGCGGAGGCCGCGTTGTGGGCGATCTCGCGGATCGAGGCCGACATCTCCTCGGTTCCCGCCGCGACCGTCTGCACGCTCTGCGAGACCTGCTCGGCGGCGGAGGAGACCACGCCGGCCTCGGTGGCCGAGCTGGTGGCCGACGCCGACATCTGCGTCGAGACGCTCGAGAGCTCCTCGGAGGCCGAGGACAGGGCGATCGCGTTCTGGTCGATCCCGCGCATCGACTCCTGCAGCGTGGTCAGCGCCTCGTTGAGGGCCCCGGCCATCTGGCCGACCTCGTCGCGGCTGTCGACGTCGAGCCGCTCCTCGAGGTGCCCGGCCGCGACCTTCTGGAGCACGGCCACGGCCTTGCGCAGCGGGTTGGCGACCATGGCGCCCAGGACCAGGGTGAGCGCGACACCCATCCCGATCGCCAGGGCGATCATGGCGATGATGAGCAGCCGCGAGGAGCGGTAGGCGTCCTGGGCCTCGGCGACCGCCCGGGCGGCGGCCTTGGTCTCCAGGTCCGAGATGGCGGAGATCTCCTCGGTGAGCGTCGCCGCGGGACCGGCGATGCTCTCGGCCCGGACCTGGTTGAACGTCGCCACGTCGTTGGCCGTGGCGGCGGGCAGGAGCTTGGCGTCGCGCGCCGTCCGGTAGGCGTCCAGCGCCTCGTCGATCGCAGCCAGGTGGGTGCTGGTGCCCGGTGTCGGGTCCGAGCCGCGGTACTTCGCGAGCAGGTCGTCGATGGTCGTGTCGAGGTCGGAGACCTCACCCTTGAGCTTGTCCATGGCCGCGGGGTCCTCGGTGACCAGCACGTCCATGGTCGTGAAGCGCATGTTCAGCGTCGCCGCGTCCACGCCTGCCATGAGCTGGATGCTCGTGAGGTTGTTGCCGTAGACGCTCTCGAGGCGGTCCTGGGTCGCGCCCAGCCGGGTCACGCCGAGCACGCCGACGGCGAGGACCACGAGCGTCATCACGGTGAAGCCCGCGGTGAGCTTCAGACGAGTGCTCAGGTCTCGGACGCGAGGGACGCCTCCGCGCCCGCGACGTACCGGTGCTGATGAGGGGGTGGGGGTGCTCACGTGTATCTCCTCCAAGGCATGGCAGACGTGCTGCCGTCATGGCCATCCCGAGAGCGGGGGTCTCACAGGCGGTGGCTCCGAGCCACCGCGGCCTCTCCACCCCCGATGTCGGCGACCGGGTGGCCCCGGACAAGTGATCCGGGCCACGAGGTGGCCAAGGACCCGGCGGGATCGAGGCGTTGGGCACCCGCTCGCGCACCGCCGTCCCGCACGGTTGGGGACCTTCTCCTCTGGCGGGTGGCCCGGGTGGGTGTCTCGCTGAGGAGACAGGGACGACGACACCGAGGAGGGACCATGCACACCCAGACCTGGTCGGTGGAGATCTTCATCGGGGAGCACGACGGCAAGACGCGCGCCGAGGCACGGCTGTCGACCGAGCCCTCCGCAGCCACGCTCACCGGATGGGGCATCGCCCGGCTCAACCCGGCCGACCCCGAGGTGCCGGAGATCGGCAGCGAGCTCGCCGCCGCGCGGGCGCTCGCGGACCTCGCGCACCAGCTGCTCGAGACGGCCGCGGTCGACATCGGCGCGGTCACGCGCAAGCCGGTCCACCTCGCGCACTGAGGCCGCGGCCTCCGTGCGGGCCCACCGCCCGCCGCTCCCGGCCCCTCACGCAGCGGGCCGGGTCGGCGGTCCTGTGCTCTCAGCCCTCGCCGCTCCGGTGCTCGAGGTGCTGGACGTGCGCGTCCGGGCCGGGGTAGGTGAGGGACTCGTGCCCGTTGTCGGCCCAGCGGACCAGGTACGGCGGGGCGCCGTCCTTGCCGCGGACCTCGATGATCTCGCCGTCGCGGAGCGGCTCGCCGACGTGGTTGCCCTGGATGACGAGTCGATCGCCCGTGGTCGCGTGCATGGTGGCTCCTTCCGAGGTCGGTCCTGATCCGACGCTAGGAGGGCCGGGACCCGCCCGGGAGGGGAGAGGTGCCCGCGTGGACCGTGACCTTGGCCCCGGTGCACCGAGCGGGCGCGGTCAGTCCGGGCCGGGCGCGTGCACGAAGTGCTGGATCCAGGTCTCCGGACCCGGGTAGGTCAGCGACACGTGGCCGTCGTCGGTCCACCGGACGAGGTACGGCGGCGCGCCGTCGTCACCGCGCACGGCGATGATCTCGCCGTCGCGCAACGGGTCGCCGGCGCGGCTGCCCTGGACGAGCAACCGGTCGCCCTTGATCGCGTACATGCACGTTCCCTTTCGAGCTCAGTCGTACCTGACGCTAGGCGAGTGCCGATGGCGGCAGGCAGGGCCGGGCGCCCCCGAGATCCGAGACCTTCGCCCCTGCACACGAGGGCCTCCGGCGAGGTGTGATGTGACCACGGCGAGAGGAGCCGTCAGAAGGAATCGGACCGCGAGAACCGGACGCAAGCCCGGGCACCGGCCCCGACCACAGCCGTGTCATACGGCAGGGCTCCTCTCGCCGTTCGCCTGCCCGGACGGCCCCACTCCCGTCAGGGGCGGCCTGGTGGAATGTCCGCCATGGTCTGCTTCGAGTTCGAGGGCAAGCGCCCCACCGTCCATCCCGAGGCCTTCGTCGCCCCGACCGCCACGCTGATCGGCGACGTGACCGTCGAGCGCGGCGCGAGCGTCTGGTACGGCGCGGTGCTGCGCGCCGACATCTGCACGATCGTGGTGCGCGAGGGCGCCAACGTGCAGGACAACTCGGTGCTCCACGCGGCGCCCGGAGAGACGCTCGTGATCGGCCGCGACGCGACGATCGGCCACGGCTGCGTGGTCCACTGCCGCGAGGTGGGCGAGCAGGCCCTGGTCGGCAACGGCTCCACGCTGCTCGACCACGCGGTCATCGGTCCCCGGACCCTGGTCGCGGCTGGTTCGGTCGTCACGCCGGGCACCGAGCTGCCCGGCGGGATGGTGGCCGCGGGCGTCCCCGCCCGGCCCACCAAGCCCATCGAGGGGACGTCCTCGGAGTTCTGGGTCGAGCAGAACCCGCCGTACTACCGCGAGCTCGCGCAGCGGCACGCCGCTGGAGCCGTCGAGGTCGAGGCGGACCGGGCATGACCGTCCGGGTGGAGGTCGACGGTCCGGTGACCACGGTGGTGCTCGACCGACCCGAGGCTCGCAACGCGGTCGACGGACCGACGGCCGCGGCGCTCGCCGAGGCTTTCCGCGCGTTCGACGCCGACCCGAGCCGGCGCGTCGCGGTGCTGTACGGCGACGGCGGCACGTTCTGCGCCGGCGCCGACCTCAAGGCGATCGGCACCGAGCGCGGCAACCGCGTGGATGAGATCGGTCAGGGAGCGGACGGCCCGATGGGCCCGACGCGCATGCGACTCACCAAGCCGGTGATCGCCGCGATCGAGGGGCACGCCGTCGCCGGCGGCCTCGAGCTCGCGCTGTGGTGCGACCTGCGGGTGGCGGCGGGTGACGCCGTGCTGGGCGTCTTCTGCCGGCGGTGGGGCGTGCCGCTCATCGACGGTGGCACGGTGCGGCTGCCGCGCCTGATCGGGACCAGCCGGGCGATGGACCTGATCCTGACCGGCCGCCCGGTCGACGCGTGGGACGCCGAGCGGATGGGGCTGGTCAACCGGGTGGTGCCGGTCGGTCAGGCGCGGGTCGAGGCCGAGGCCCTCGCGCACACGCTCGCCGCGCTGCCGCAGGAGTGCCTGCGCCAGGACCGGCTCTCGGTGCTCGAGCAGGAGGGGCTCACCGAGGAGGACGCCCTGGCCGGCGAGCTGCGCCACGGCCTGGTCTCCCTCGCGTCCGGAGCGCTCGACGGTGCCGCCCGGTTCGCGTCCGGCGAGGGGCGCCACGGGGCGTCCTGAGATCGCGGCCCTACCGCGCCGGAGGCTCGTCGAGACACACCGCGACGAGCTTCGCCGCGCCGTGGCGGGTGTAGATCCGCCAGCCGGTGTCGAAGTCGACGAACCTCAGGGAGCCGGCGGCCGAACGGACCAGGGCCGAGGTGGGCTGACGGTCCGGTCCGAAGCCCGCCGCTGAGCACTCGTGACGGATCAGCTTGCGGGCGAGGGCCGGGTCGGCCGCCGACTGCTGGTCGGCGTCCGCGAGTGTGGAGCCGGACCGTCCGGCAGCCGTGTCGGGCCCGGTGCCCAGCGCGAGCACGGCCATCGTGCCGACGACGGCGACCTTGACCGCTCCGCACGCCAGGCGCGCCGAAGCAGGGAGTCGGTGGGGCATGCGTGTGCTCCTCCTGTGACAGTCCGCCGCGCGCCGCCCCCCAGGTGGCGCGCGTCCCTCTCCCACCACGGACAACGAGGGGACCCGGCTGAGGTGACGGAGCAACGGATCGGGTAGCGCGGCTCACATCCGTGCCCCGCCGGCTGTCGAGATGGGTGAGGATGTCGACCATGCCTTCGTCACCCACGTGGTTCGCCACGCCTGCCGACGCCGCGGCCCGCCTCGCGGGGGCGGGCTACCTCGCCGACGGCGCGACCGCCACGACGGCGTACCTCGCCGGGGCGCTCGAGAAGCCCCTGCTCGTCGAGGGTCCGGCCGGCGTCGGCAAGACCGAGCTGGCCAAGGCGGTCGCGCGGGTGAGCGGCGCCGAGCTGGTGCGCCTGCAGTGCTACGAGGGCCTCGACGAGGCGCGGGCGCTGTACGAGTGGAACTACAAGAAGCAGCTGCTCCGGATCCAGTCTGCCTCCGTCAGCCGAGAGGCGACCGCAACCACAACTCGTGCAGGAGCGGCAGAGGGGTGGGACGAGAGCATCTTCACCGAGGAGTTCCTGCTGACGCGGCCGCTGCTGACCGCGATCCGGCGCGAGGAGCCGACGGTCCTGCTCATCGACGAGGTCGACAAGACCGACGTGGAGGTGGAGGGGCTGCTGCTCGAGGTCCTCTCCGACTTCCAGGTCACGATCCCCGAGCTCGGGACCGTCAGTGCCGCCCGGCGGCCGTACGTCGTGCTGACCTCCAACGCCACCCGTGAGCTGTCCGAGGCCGTCAAGCGACGCTGCCTCTACCTCCACCTGGACTACCCCGACGCCGAGCGCGAGCGCGAGATCGTCACCTCCCAGGTGCCCGACCTCGAGGAGCGGGTCGCGGCCCAGCTGGTCGCCACGATCACCCGGCTGCGCGAGCTGGACCTCAAGAAGGCCCCGTCGATCGCGGAGTCGGTCGACTGGGCACGCACGCTCCTCGCTCTCGAGATCGGCGACCTCGACGACGCGGCCATCACCGCGACCCTCGGCGTCGTCCTCAAGCACGCGTCCGACCAGGCGCGGGCCGTCAAGGAGCTCCGGCTCCGGGCCTGAGGCACCCATGAGTCTCGTCGACCGGCACATCGCGTTCCTGGAGGCCCTGCGGGGCGCCGGGATGTCGGTGTCGCTCGCCGAGGACCTCGACGCCATCCGGGCCCTGCGCGCGCTCGAGTGGGACGACCGCGCCACCGTGCGGGCGGGGTACGCCGCCACGCTGGTGAAGAAGCAGTCGCAGCGGCCCACGTTCGATGCGCTGTTCGACGTCTACTTCCCCCGCATGGTCGGCGACGGGGCAGCGGCGCTCGCGGCGCAGGAGAGCGACGGGGCCGGCGACGCGGGCGCGGTGCGCGACAACGCCGAGGCCCTCGCGGCCTTCCGTGACCAGGTGGCCGAGGCGCTGGCCGAGGGCGACGAGCAGGCGCTGGTCGAGCTGGCCGCCGAGATGATCGCCCGGTTCGGCGCGATGCCGGGCCGCGGGCCGGGGCTGTCGTCGTGGTCGGCGTACACGGCCCTGCAGCGGGTCGCGCCGGCCGAGCTGACCGACCGGATCCTCGCCGCGCTGCTCGCCGAGGGCCGCGCGGAGGACCAGGCACGTCGCGAGGCCGCCCGGCGGATCGGGTCGTTCACCGCGCTGGTGGAGGGCGACGCGCGACGCCGGATCGCGGAGGAGAAGGGCCCCGACCACGTCGCGAACGTCGCCGTCCGGCCCGCGATCGACCGGCTCGACTTCACCGCGGCACGCAAGGCCGACCTCGAGGAGATGCGGCGCGAGATCTACCCGCTGGCGCGCCGGCTCGCCACCCGCTTGACCCAGGAGCACCATGCGCGGCGGCGGGGCCCGCTCGACTTCCGGCGTACGGTCCGGGCCTCGATGTCGACCGGCGGGGTCCCGCTCGTCACCCACCACAAGCCCAAGCGGCCGCACCGCACCGAGCTGGTGGTGCTCTGCGACGTGAGCGGGTCGGTGGCCAACTTCGCGCAGTTCACGCTGCTGCTGGTCTATGCGCTGCGCGACCAGTTCGAGAAGGTGCGGGCCTTCACGTTCATCGACCACGTCCACGAGGTCACGGGCTACTTCACCCCCGGCGCCGATCCGGGAGACGTGATGGCCGACCTGGCGGCGAGCACGGCGTACGCCGCGTTGTGGGGGCGCACGAACTACGGCCGCGCGCTGGTGAAGTTCGAGGAGCAGTACGCCGACGCTCTCGGGCCCAAGTCGTCGCTGCTGATCCTCGGGGACGCCCGGTCCAACTACAGCGACCTCCACCTCGACGTGCTGAAGCGGCTCGCGGGCTCGGCCCGGCACGCCTGGTGGCTCAACCCCGAGCACCGGCGGCACTGGGACACCGGCGACTCGGCCGCGGGCAGGTACGGCGAGGTCGTGCCGATGGTGGAGTGCCGCAACCTCACCCAGCTCGGCGAGCTCGTCCACGATCTGGCGTGAGCCGGTCACGGCTGCCGCACGATCTGGTAGACGTGCGTCGCCACCGCGCCCGCGCCGTCGCCGAGGAAGCCGGCGGCGTGCAGGCTCGCGAGCTGCTCCTGCACCGACGGGTCGCTCGACGCGTCGGCGGCGGCTGCGCCGGCGATGTAGTGGGGATAGCCGTGGGCGTCGAGGATGCCGGTGGGGCCGTCGTCGAAGGTGACGGTCGCCTGCTGGACCGAGTCGGGGTTGGGCGCTCCGTCGACCAGCGGCACGACGTCGCCGTGGTGCTCGAGGGAGAGCACGTGGCTGCCGACCGGGAAGCCGTCGACCTGGGCGGTCGGCGAGCCTGCGGTGACGACATGGGTGACGTTGAACCCGTCGCCGCCCTGGCCCAGGATCGCGGCGGCCTCCATGCCGCCGAGGGAGTGCCCGACGAGCAGCACCGGGTCGCCGGCGCCGACGCCTGCCTGGGCCATCGCCTCGAGGATGCCCTGCTGGTAGGCCGTCTGGTGGCCGGACGCCGAGACGAGGTCGGTGGCCAGGTCGCGGATGTCGCCGTCCTGGGTCCACGGCAGCGTGACCATGTCGTCGGTGCCGGGGAGGTAGACGATGTGGCGCACGTCGTCGGTGCCGGCGTCGAGCGTCTGGATCTCGATCGTGCCGTTGAGGGATGAGTCGGGCGTGGGCGAGAGGTCGGCGACGCCGGACAGGTGGGTGATGAGCCCGGTGAGGTCCCCCGGCTGTGCGGGGTCGGCGCCGCCCGGAGGGTGCACCTCGGTGACGTCCGCGGGTCCGTCGGGGCCGTAGAGCAGCGCGAGCAGGCCGGCGCCCGACCCGCTGTCGGGCACGGTGAGCGGGACGCCGAGGGGGCCGCCCGGGGCCAGCGGCGTGGTGCCGTCCCACAGGCCCTCGAGCAGACCGCCACCCCCGTTGGCGACGTGCTCGACGACGCCGGGATGGCCCACCACCCAGTCCTCGACCCAGTCCTCGACGTCGCGCCAGGCGCTCGGAGGGACCAGCGGGAGGGTGGCCGCGACCACGGGCAGGACGGCCGGGGCGGTGGCGCCGAGCGTGAACCCGGCCGCCCGGCCGATCGCGTGGTCGATCTGGTCGAGGGCCGACTCCACGAGCGCGTCGGCGGTCTCGAAGCCGGCGAGCACCGCCCGCACCGACACCGCGTCGAGCTCCCATCCGCACGACCCCACCAGCACCCCGTCGGGCCCGGTTGTCGCGGCGAGGACCGCGCACTCGGCCTCGGCGAACGTCAGCGGCGCGAGCAGGGCGGACTCGACGAGGTCGGGGTCGGCCAACGTGCGGGCCCCCAGCCCGGCCCACCCCCGCAGCCGGTCGCCGGCCTCGTCGTAGGCCTCGGCCAGCGCGCGGACCGCGGCGTACGTCGCCGCCACCCCGGCGGACCCGCCGGTGACCGAGACGATCTCGGCGCTCACGAGCAGGCCCCGGGGCGCGTCATCGGCCGGCCCCGGGCAGCCCGGGCAGCCCGGGCAGCCCGGGCAGCTCGACGTCGAGCCAGGCTCTGCTCCCGTGGGGCGGCGGCACGAACCCGTGCAGCCAGTCGGTCAGCGGGTCGGGGAGCAGGTGGTGGCGAAGGGTGTCGATCGCGCCGTCGATGGCGCCCCCGACGCTCTCGAGGAGGCGGTGGAAGCGGCGCTCGATCGCGGCGATCAGGTCCTGGAGCCGGTCGACCTCGCGGGCGTGCCGGTCGAGGGCCTCCGCCGCGTCGTCGTGCAGCACCGCCGTGCGGCGCAGCGCGCCGGCCCGCTCGCGGACGTGGCGGCGCAGGGCGTCGGCCGCGAGGCCCTCCCACGGCACCTGCTCGGTGCGTGCGGCGAGCCGGTCGGCCATCGCGCGGAGCTCGTCGGCCCGCTCGCGCAGCCGGTCGGCGAGCGCCCTGATCGCGGTGGTGTCGCCGTACATCGCAGCCCCCTCTCGACGGCCCGGGTGGGCCTGCAGGAAGGGTCGCCGGGCGGCGGCTGTGGAGAAACCTCAGCGGTCGAGGGCTGTGGAGAGCCGCTCCAGTGCGGCCTCGATCTCGGCCCCGGGGCCGGCGAAGCTGAGCCGGATCGACCGCGGCCCGTCGACGGTGTCGAAGTCGACGCCCGGCGCGACGGCGACACCCGTGCGCGCGAGCAGGTCGTGCGCGAACCGCATCGAGTCGTCGGTGAGGTGACCGATGTCGGCGTACACGTAGAACGCGCCGTCGGCGGGAGCCAGGTCGGTGATGCCGAGCCGGGGCAGCCCCTCGAGCAGGATCCGGCGGTTGTCGGCGTAGCGCGCGACGTGGCCGTCGAGCTCGGCGTACGACGCGTCGTCGAACGCCGCGAGGCACGCGCGCTGCGCGATCACCGGCGGGCAGATCGTGAAGTTGCCGGTCAGCACGTCCACCGCGCGCCGCAGCCGCCGGGGGACCAGCATCCAGCCGATCCGCCAGCCGGTCATCGAGAAGTACTTGGAGAAGCTCGAGAACACGACCGCCTCACGGCTGGTCTCCCAGGCGCTGCGCGCCATCGGCTCGCCGCCGGTCAGCGGCGCGTACTCGATGCCGTGGTAGATCTCGTCGCTGATCAGCTGGATCCGCTCGGCCTCGCAGTACGTCGCGAGCGCCGCCAGTTCGGTCGGGAGCAGCATGGTGCCGGTCGGGTTGGCGGGGCTCGCGACGACCAGGCCCCGGATGTCCCCGAGCTCCTGGAGCTGGTCGACGGTCGGCTGGAACCGGGTCTCCGGGCCGGTCGGGATCTCGACCACCTCGCAGCCCAGTGCGGAGAGCACGTTGCGGTAGCAGGGGTAGCCGGGCCGAGCCATCGCCACCCGGTCGCCGACCTCGAACGCGGCGAGGAACGCCAGCAGGAACCCGCCGCTGCTGCCGGTCGTCACCACGACCTCGTCGGCGTCGACCTCGAAGCCGTGCATCCGTCGGTGGTGGCCGGCGATGGCCTCGCGCAGCTCCAGGATCCCGGAGGCCGGGGTGTAGCCCAGCGGGTCACCGGAGTCGAGCAGCCGCTTGGCCTCCTCGCGCACCGGCGCCGGCGCGCCGGTCATCGGCTGGCCCGCCAGCAGGTTGAGCACGTCTCCGTGGGTCCGCTGCCGCTCCGCCGACGCCGCCAGCAGGTCCATGACGTGGAACGGCGGGACGTTGGCTCTCGACGCGACCTGGAACCTGCTCACGGCTCGACCCTACGGCGGGCGCCGGAGGTCGAGCTCGTCGAGACCCCCGCAGCCAAACGCAGTACGTCGGTGCAGGGGTCTCGACGACGCTCGCTGGCGCTCGCTGCTCGACCAGCGGCCCGGGTCAGCGACCCCGTGACGCCGCCGCTCGCCCGGCTCTGCGGCCGAAGAACGAGCCCTCGCCGAGCTGGGTGCCGGAGCAGTAGCCCTTGCCGTCCTGGGCGATGTTGGACGCGCAGGCGCCGGCGGCGTAGAGGCCGGGGATGACCGAGCCGTCGGGGCGCTGCGCCTCGCCGTCGACCGACACCCGCAGACCGCCGAGCGTGAAGCCGGCGTACATCGCCTTGCCCAGCCGCAGGTCGAAGACCGCCCACGGACCGACGCCCTGGGGTGCCAGCCACTCCGGCGCCTTGTGGAAGTCGACGTCCTCGCCGGCGGCGGCCAGCTCGTTGTAGCGCTCGAGGGTCTTGGCCACCGACCCCGCGGGCAGCCCCAGGGCGTCCTCGAGCTCGGTGATCGTCTCGAAGCCGTCGATGAGCGGCACGAGCGGGAACTTGGGGTACTCCACGTGCTCGCTGTCGACGATGAGGTACGCCGCGGAGTCCGGCTGCTCCATCACGAACTGCGAGGTGCGCGAGTGGTAGCCGTCCTCGTTGCAGAAGCGCTCGCCGTCCTGGTTGACCACGAACCCGGTGATCAGCGACGCCGGCGGGTAGAACGGCGCGGTGATGAACGGCTCGTCCATGTGCTTGAGCTCGGCCCCGACCGAGGCGCCCAGCCGGATGCCGAGGCCGTCGTCGTACGTCGAGCCGAGCGTGAACGGCTTCTCCGCGAGCCGCGGCGTGTGCTCAGCGACCATGTCCGGGTTCATCACGAACCCTCCGGCGGCGATGACGACCGCACCGGCGACGTACCCGGTCTCCTCGAACGACTTCCACGCCAGGCCGCGCACGGCACCGGACCCGTCGGCGACCAGGTGGGTCGCGCCGGTCTCGTAGCGGACCTCGACCCCGGCCTCCTCGATGCGCTCGCGCAGGAGGTCCATCACCATCTTGGTGCCCTCGGTGTCACCGGGCACGGGCACCTTGTGGCCCCGGGGCGCGGGGCGCGCCTGCTCCTTGTACGGCCAGACCTTCTCGTTGCCGGTGTACATCAGGCCCTCGGTGCCGGGCTGGATGACGGCCTTCTCGGGGTAGTAGGAACGCTCGAACTCGAAGCCCAGCGCCTCCAACCACTCGAAGTGCTCGACCGACCCTTCGCAGTAGGCACGGATCTTGTCGTGCTCGGGCTCCTTGGAGACCGCGACGAGGTACTTGTACATCTCCTCGGGGGAGTCCTCGTGGCCGGTCGCCTGCTGCACGGCCGTGCCGCCGCCGAGGTAGAAGTGCCCGCCGGACATGCTCGAGGTCCCGCCGTGCACGGCGGCCTTCTCCAGCAGCAGCACCCGGGCGCCGGCGCGGGCCGCCTCCAGCGCGGCACACCCGCCCGCGATGCCGAACCCGACGACCACGACGTCGTACGTCGGCGCGTCGGTCAGGACCTCGGCGGGCAGGACCTCGGGGATGGCGGTGCCTCGGCTCATGCGCCAAATCTAGAACAAGTTCCACTTCCATGCGATCCTGTCCGTCGTGGGCATCCTGATCGACCTCGACGGCCGCGAGCAGGTGCTCGGCGGTGACGGGGCGCCCGACGACGGCTCGCTCGCGGCCGCGCTCGGCTGGACGCTCAAGCCCGAGGGGCTGTGCCGGGGCGAGACGTGCGTGCCGCTGCTGGGACGTCCGGTGCTCGAGGCGCTCGGCCTGCTGGCTGCCCGCGACGGTGACGGCGCCGACCAGGTGGTCGCGCTCGCTCCCTCGGCGGAGTCCCATCGTCGCGAGCTCGCCGAGGGTCGCGCTCCGTCGCTGACGCTGGACGACGTCGACGGCAACCCGCTCTCCTTCGACGACTACTCCGGGCACAAGCGGGTGCTGGTCACCTGGGCCTCCTGGTGCGGGTGCCGCCACGAGCTGGGTGGCTGGCAGCGGCTCCAGGACGAGCTGGCCGACGCCGGACTCCGGCTGTTCTCGGTCGCGCTCGACGCCGACCCCGAGGACGCCCGCCCCTGGATCGAGCAGGCGGCGCCGTCGTACCCCGTCGCCGTCGACACCGCGCACGTGACCGCCGAGCGCTACGGCATCACCAACGTTCCGTCGGTGGTGTGGGTGGATGAGGACGACCGGATCGTGAAGCCTCCGACGATCGCGCCCGGGGACGACCAGTTCGTGGAGTTCACGCGGATCGAGAGCGCCCGCCACCACGACCTGCTCCGCGCCTGGGTGCTCGAGGGCAGCCTCCCGGAGTCGTCCGCCGCCGCACCCGTCCAGCGCACCGACGAGGAGCAGCTCGCGCTGGCGCACCGGCGGATCGCGGCCCACCACCAGCGAGTCGGTCGCACCGAGGCGGCCCGCGCGCAGCTCGCGATCGCCCAGGTTCTCGCGCCGTGGGACTGGACCGTGCGCCGCGGTGGCATCGCGATGACCGGCGGCGACCCGTTCCTCGGCGAGGAGTTCACCTCGTTCTGGGAGGAGTGGGACGCCTCCGGGCGGCCCGGCTACACCCCCACCGGCTGAACGGCCGGCGCCCGAGCGGCGAGTGCGCGCACCGATAGACTGGACACCCGCGCCCCCGACGACTGCAAAAGGTGATCTGTGTCGTTCGACGTCCACGAGCTCGACACGTTCATCCTGGTCGGCTCCGTGGTCACGTTCTTCGCGATCCTCGCCGTGCGGGTGTCCACCCGAGCCGGCCTGCCGAGCCTCCTGATCTACCTGCTCATGGGCGTGGCGCTGGGCGAGTCCGGGGCCGGCATCCAGTTCGAGAACTACGAGGTCGCGCACGCCGTCGGCTTCGCGGCCCTCGCGGTGATCCTGGCCGAAGGTGGTCTCACCACCAACTGGCGCGAGATGCGGTCCTCGATCCGGCTCGGGGTCTCGTTGGCGACGCTCGGGGTGGCGGTGTCGGTCGCGGTCGTCGCGGTCGCCGGCCACTACCTGCTCGGCATGCCGTGGGAGCTGGCCGTCCTGCTCGGCGCCGTCACCTCGCCGACGGACGCTGCGGCGGTGTTCTCGGTGCTCCGGGTGGTGCCGCTCCCCAAGCGCCTGACCGGTGCGCTCGAGGCCGAGTCGGGTCTCAACGACGCCCCCACGGTCGTGCTCGTCACCCTGGTGTCCAGCGGCGCGGCCGCCGAGCACGCTCCGCCGGTGCTGCTCGGGATCATCGCTTACGAGCTCGCGATCGGCGTCGCGCTCGGACTCGCGGCCGGCTTCGGCGGCGCCTGGGTGATGCGGCGGGCCGCGCTGCCGTCGTCCGGCCTCTACCCGCTCGCGGTCATGACGCTGGCGTTCCTCGGCTACGGCGTCGCGACGTTCGTCCACGGCTCCGGGTTCGCCGCGGTGTACGTCGCCGCGCTGGTGCTCGGCAACTCCGAGCTGCCGCACCGCGCGGCCACCCGGTCCTTCGCCGAAGGACTCGCCTGGCTGGCCCAGATCGGGCTGTTCGTCACGCTCGGGCTGCTGCTCTCGCCGGGTCGCATCTCGCTGTCCACAGTGGGTCTGGCGATCGTCGCCGGCCTGGTGCTCACGCTGGTCGCCCGCCCGCTGTCGGTCCTGGTGAGCTCGGTGGTGCAGCCGATGCCCTGGCGGGAGATGTCGTTCGTCTCCTGGGCCGGGCTGCGGGGTGCGGTGCCGATCGTGCTCACGACCATCCCCCTGGCCGAGCACGTCGAGGACTCCACGCGGCTGTTCGACCTGGTCTTCGTGATGGTGGTGCTCTACACGCTGCTCACCGGGCCGACGCTGCCCGCCGTGGCCCGCGTGCTCAAGGTCGCCCGGCGCTCCGAGCCGCGCGGCCTCGAGGTCGAGGCTGCGCCGCTGGAGCGGATCGCGGCCGACCTGCTCCAGGTCTTCATCTCGCCCGGGTCACGGATGCACGGTGTCGAGGTCGGCGAGCTGCGGCTCCCGCGCGGCGCATCGGTGTCGATGGTGATCCGCGAGGGGCACACGCTGGTGCCGGAGCGGCGGACCGTGTTGCGCCACGGTGACGACCTGCTGGTGGTCACCCCGCGCAAGCTGCGCTGGCAGACCGAGGAGCGACTGCGCCAGGTCAGCGAGCGGGGCCGCCTGGCCCAGTGGCTCGTCGACAAGCCGGCCCGGCGTCCTCCGGCCTGACCAGCAGCCCGATCAGTCGATCGGCGGGCTGCAGATCGTGGCGTCGTCCGCGGCGAGGACCGACCGCTTCCCGCTGCGGAGGTCCTTGAACGCGTCCCCCACGACGATCGTCACCCCGACCCCCAGGGGGTCGCGGCGCTCGACCTCGACGTCGGGCCCGAACCGGCTGGCCACGAGCTCGACCGCGGGGCTCTCGGGGTCTTGCGTCCAGATCTGCACGGTGCCGACCCGCGCGCTCACGTTGCCCTCGACGCCCGCGGCGAAGCCGTCGTCGGTGAGCAGCTGCATCGTGCGCCCTGCCAGGCCGTCGCGGGTGCCTGCGTTGTAGACGCTGACGGTGACGTCCTGGGGATAGACCTTGGTGCCCGCCTCGACCGTGCGGTCGACGCAGAGAGGGGTGTCGACCTTGGCGGGCAGCGGCTTGGTGGCAGCCGACCAGCCCCACAGGGCGGCGAGCGCCAGGAGCAGGCCGAGCGCCGCCAGGGTGATCGCCGACCGTGCCCCCTCGACCATCAGCCCTCCAGCGTGTGGACCCGCGCGTGCAGGACGTTGCGCTGCTGGAGGGCCGCCCGCAGGGCCCGGTGGAGCCCGTCCTCGAGGTAGAGCTCGCCGTTCCACTCGACCACGTGGGCGAACAGGTCACCGTAGAACGTGGAGTCCTCGTCGAGGAGGGCCGCCAGCTGGAGGGTGTCCTTGGTCGTCACCAGCTGGTCGAGACGCACCTGCCGGGGCGGGACCGCCGCCCAGGCCCGGGAGGAGAGACCGTGGTCGGGGTAGGGCCTCCCGTCACCGACGCGCTTGAAGATCACGTCGCGACTATAACGAGGCCCACCCCGACGCCGATCGCGGTCGACTCCAGGGTCAGGCCGACCAGCGCACCGCGTCGTCGAAGTAGTCGGCGAGCGCGTGGACGCCGCGCAGGTCGGCGCGCTCCTCCATGAGGCTCGTCAGGCGCTGGGCGTGCCGCACGCGCAGGTCCGTGCGTTGCTGGCGGAGCCGGTCGAGGTCGCGGTCCGGCGTGGTGGTGGGGGTGTCCATCTCGGCCTCCATCGGTCGGTCGGGTCGCTCGGAGGGAGCAACTTCGGTTTCCAGGATGCCAAAGATGTGTCGCCGGCAGGTTTAATGCGCGTTACGGCGAGATCAACCGCGGGCTTACGTTCGGTGCAGAACTGGAATACGTTCTCGTTTCGTGAACGACGTCGTCGATGACATGACCGAGATCTGCCGGCTCAAGTACCGCTACCTGCGCACTCTCGACACCAAGCGGTGGGACGAGTTCGCCGGCTGCTTCGTGCCCGAGGCGACCGGCGACTACAACGGCCTGGTCTTCGACGACCGCGCGGCGCTCGTGGCCTACATGCGGGAGAACCTCGGCGAGGGGCGGATCACCCTGCACCAGGCACACCACCCCGAGATCGACGTCGACGGGGACACCGCCACCGGTCGGTGGTACCTCCAGGACAAGGTGATCGTGCCCGAGTTCAGCTTCATGCTCGAGGGCGCCGCGTTCTACGAGGACCGTTACGTCCGGACCGCCGAGGGCTGGCGGGTCGCGCACACCGGCTACCGGCGTACGTTCGAGATGACCTACAACCTCGCCGACCTCCCGGGGGTCGCAGTCAAGGGTCCGGGCGAGCACACCCACGTGTGACCCCCTCGCCCGGTCGTCGGGCCGCGTCACAGGCGCGGCGCGGACCAGGCGACCTGCACCACCTCGACCCCACGGTCGCGCGTGACGAGCCGCGCCCGGCCAGGAGCCGCGGGCTGCGGCCGCTGGGAGCCCAGCAGAGGTCCCTCGTCGGGACTGCCCGAGAGCAGCAGGCCGGGCGCCGCGAGATCGCGGAGCGACTGGATGACCGGCTCGTAGAGCGCGCGCGAGGCACCGCCCGTGCGGCGCGCGAGGACGACGTGCAGCCCGACGTCGCGGGCCTGCGCGAGCAGCGGGACGAGTGCCTGGAGCGGCGATGCCTGTGACGTGGCCACGAGGTCGTGGTCGTCCACGACCACGAACACCTCGGCCCCCGACCACCACGACCGGTCCCGCAGCTGCGCCGGCGTGACGTCGGGGCCCGGCAGCCGGGCCTGCAGGTAGGACGCCAGCTCCGTGAGCGCCGATGTCGCCCGTTCGGTGGAGGTGAGGTAGTCGAGCAGGTGGTCCCCGGGCACCTCGCCGAGGAGCGAGCGCCGGTGGTCGACCACGACCAGCTGCGCCTCGCGTGGCGACCGGGTGCGGATCACCTCGCGGCAGTAGCTGCGCAACAGTCCGCTCTTGCCGGCCCCGCGGTCGCCGAACACCAGCAGGTGCGGCTCGGCGTCCGGGTCGAGGCCCACGGCCCCGAGATCCTGCTCTCGGACGGCGACCAGGAGCTGGCGGTCGGAGGTGCGCGGGCCGGCGACCGCACGCACTTCGTCGAGCGTGACCGTGGTCGGGAGCAGCCGCAGCGGCGGGGCCGTCGGGCCGGTCCAGGCGGCGGCGACCCGGGCGACCAGGTCGCTCACACCCTCGCCCAGCGTGGCCGCATCGCGGCGGCCGTCGATGCGCGGGAGCGCGGCGAGGAAGTGCAGCCTGCTCGGCACCAGCCCCCGTCCCGGCCGGCCGGTCGGCACCAGGGCCGCGGCCACACGGTCGACCTCGGAGTCCAACGGGTCGCCCAGCCGGAGCTCCAGGCGGGTGCCGAACAGGTCCCGGGTGGCGGCTCGGACGTCGGCCCACCGGGCCGCCGCGACGAGGAGGTGCACGCCGAAGGCCAGGCCGCGCCCGGCCAGCTGCTGCAGCTCGCTCTCGAGATCCTCGAACTCGGCACGCACCGTGCTCCAGCCGTCGACCACGAGGAAGACGTCGCCGTGACCGTCGTCGCAGCGCCCGGCGGCCCGCCGGGAGCGGTAGGCCTCCATGGAGTCGAGCCCACGCGCGTGGAAGTACGCCTCCCGCCGGTCGACGACGCCCCGGACCTCGGCGACCACACGCCGCACGGCCTCGGGCTCGCCGCGGGTCGCGACGCCCGCGACGTGGGGAAGTCCGTCGAACGGCGCGAACGTGCCGCCCCCGAAGTCGAGCACGAAGAACTGGGTCTCCTGGGGTGTCGTCGCCAGCGCGAGACTCGCGACCATCGTCCGGAGCAGCGTGCTCTTGCCGCTGCGCGGACCGCCCACGACCACCGCGTGTCCCGCGGATCCCGTGAGGTCGACGGTCAGGGTCTCGCGTCGCTGCTCGCGAGGCCGGTCCACCGTCCCGACCGGGACCACCAGCCCGTCGCGGGCGCGCCAGGACGGCGAGACCAGGCCGGTCGGGGGACGGGCGGTCAGGTCGGACATCAGGTCTGCGAGGGTGTCGGGCTCGTCGAGCGGGGGCAGCCAGACCTGGTGGGCCCGCGGGCCGCGCCCGGACATCCGGCGTACGGAGAGCTCGAGCAGCGACTCGCGTCGGGTGACGGGCTCGACGGCCGGGGGCTGCTCAGGTGGGCCGACGGCCGGGTCGGCGACCTCGGTCAGCGTGAACGGCAAGATGCCCTGCCGCGGCTCGTCCTGCTGGAGCGCGGCCGACGTGCGCCGGGGCCCGGAGACGTAGGAGGCCTTGAAACGCACGGTCGTGGTGGGGTCGGGCCTGAGGAGGCCGACGCCCGGGTCGGCCGGCAGCTCGTAGGCGTCGGGTACGCCGAGAGCCGCGCGGGACTCCGCCGCGCTGAACGTGCGCAGGCCCAGGCGGTAGGACAGGTGTGACTCCAGCCCCCGCAGCCTGCCCTCCTCGAGGCGCTGGGAGGCGAGCAGGAGGTGGAGCCCGAGCGAGCGGCCGAGCCGCCCGATCGCGACGAAGAGGTCGATGAACTCCGGCTTCGCGGCGAGCAGCTCCGAGAACTCGTCGACCACGACGAACAGGGACGGCATCGGCGCGAGGTCGGCGCCCGACGCCCGCGCCCTCTCGTACTCGTGGATGGAGGAGACGTTGCCCGCGGAGCGCAGCAGCTCCTGTCGGCGGACCAGCTCGCCGGCCAGGGCGTCCTGCATGCGGTCGACGAGCGGGAGCTCCTGGGCGAGGTTGGTGATGATCGCCGAGACGTGCGGGAGCCCGGACATGCCGGCGAACGTCGCGCCGCCCTTGAAGTCGACCAGCACGAGGTTGAGCTGTTCGGGGGAGTGGGTCAGGGCGAGGCCCAGCACCAGGGTGCGCAGCAGCTCGGACTTGCCGGACCCCGTCGCGCCGATCACGAGGCCGTGCGGTCCCATGCCGGCCTGGGCCGACTCCTTGAGGTCGAGGTGGACGACGGCGCCGTCCTCGCCGAGGCCGATCGGGACCCGCAGCCGGTCGCGCTCGGCACGCGGCCGCCACCCGGTCTCCGGGTCGAAGGGGTCCTGGAGCAGCGTCAGGTAGTCCCGAGGACGCCGAGCCTCCTCGAGCCCCGCTCGGACCTCGGAACCCTGCAGGCGCAGCGGGGCGAGCCGTCGGGCGAGTGCCTCGGCGTCGGCGACGGTGAGCTGGTCGCCGAGGACGGGGAGCGGCTCACCGCGCCCGTGCACGACGACCGCGGCCCACCCGCGATCCCGGCGGCGGTCGTCGCCCCCGGGAGCGGGGGCGTCGGCGCGCGCATCCACGAGCCGGACGCGCACGCGCGCCGGGTCGTCGAGCTCGTGCCAGCGAGACGGCAGGTCGACCACGGTGATGCGGGGCGATCCGTCGCGACGTACGACGAGCTCCTCGGGCGGCTCGACGCCGTCGACCACGAGGAGGACGTGCGGCCCGACCTCGCCGTCGGCGGGCTCGACCGGGAGCAGGGCGCCCAGGTCGGACGCCGCGGTGGCGACGGTCCGCAGCGGACCGATCGCGTCGCGGCGACGATCGCTGTGGGCGTGGGGGAGCCACTTGACCCAGTCCCAGTGCGGCAGGTGGGCCGGGGAGGCGAGCACGGCGACCCGGAGGTCGTCGGGGGAGTGGAAGGTCGCGGCCGAGCAGACCACGGACCGGGCGAGCGCCCGCGCCGCCTCCTCGGGGCCGCACACCTCGATCCGGCCAGCACCACGCAGGTCGACGGCGACCGGCAGGTCGCGCTGGGAGCGGTGCACCGCGACGAGGCGCTGCACCGCTCGGGTGGCGACGACGTCGGTCTCGTGGCCCGTCGGGACCGACGGTGCGACCAGGTCGAGCGCCAGGGGCTGGGCGCCGACGCCGTAGCGCACCCGCAGGAAGAGGGGGTGGCTCTCGCCGCGCTCCCAGACCCGGGACCGCTCGCAGGCGAGCGCGGCCAGGTTCGCGGGGTGCGGGTGGCGCCAGGTCAGTGCCGCGCGCTGTCGCGCCGCGGCGTCGCGGACGACCCGGCGTACGTCGGCGAGGTAGCGCAGGTAGGCCGTGCGGGGGCCGGCGACCTGGCGCTGCCGTCGCTGACGGTCGACCTGCACGAGGACGAACCCGAGGGTCGAGAGCAGGAAGAGCCCGGCGGCGATGAGCGCGCGTCCCCCGCTGGCGCGGCCCATCGTCGCCACGAGGGCGATCGACCCGAGGCTGCCCAGCAGCGGGAGGGCGTTCATCAGCACCCCGCTCCCGCCCTCCCGGGGGTGCAGCTGCGGCGGTGGGTCGAGCACGACCGTGCCGGCCGGGATCTCCGGGTCGTCGAGGGGCGCGGCACGCAGCATGGTGGTCATCGGTGCTGGTCCTCTCGCGTGGCGGTCCCCCGGCCGGGCCGGGTGCTGTGCCGACCGCCTACCCCGAGCGAGTGCCGCCGACCCCTGGAGCGGTCCGGGCTGTGGACGACGCGCGGTTCTCCACAGGTCGGCGGACCGCCGGTTTCCGGCCCGACCGGGTCGGGCAACCGATCGGAGACCGTCCGGGACCGACCCCGAGCGGATCGCCGGACAACACACGCGAGTCCCGGGCGGCGCGGCCGCCGCGGGGGAAGGAGCTGCGACATGTCGTCTGCACCGGAGATGGGACAAGGCGAGGGCACCCTCTCGCGAGCCGCCGGCCTGGTCGCTCAGGCCAGGGCCGACTTCGACGTCCTGAGCAACCGCCTCGAGCAGCAGATCCTCGGCCAGCAGGGCGCCTGGGTGGGCGCCGGAGGCTCGGCCTTCTTCAGGCTGCACCAGGCCTGGACCGACAAGCAGCGGGCGATCACGGGTGCGCTGCACGAGTTCGAGGCAGCGCTGAGCTCGACCGAGAAGGACAACCTGCGCACCGACGAGGCGCAGTCGTCGACCTTCGCCCGCGTCGCCGGACGCCTCGGCTGACGCGGTCCCTGACCGTCCCACCCCTCACCCAACTCCCACCACCGCACCAGGAGCAACGACATGACCCTCGACGGACTTCGCGTCAACCACGCCGGCCTCGACACCGTCGCCGACGACCTCGGCCAGGCGGTCTCCCGCATCGACGAGCGGCTGCACCGCCTGGAGGCCGAGCTCGCGCCGCTGCGCAGTGACTGGACCGGCAGCGCCCAGCAGTCCTACGTCCGAGCCAAGGCCACGTGGGACCGGGCCATGCAGGAGATGAAGGGCCTGCTCCACGAGACCAGCGCCACGGTCGTGCAGTCCAACGCCGACTACCGTTCCGCGGACCTGCGCGGCGCCGCATCGTTCGACCTCTGAGCAGGCGGGGCCGATGGACCGACGAAGCCGACCTGCCGAGCCGGCGCCGCGCGGACCCGGTCCCGTGCGCGTCACCGTCGCCTCCTCGACACGACGCGTCGACCTCGTCCTCCCGGGCGCGATCCCGGTCGCCGAGCTGGTGCCGGAGCTCGCGCGCAGCGTCGGTCTGCTCGGTCGAGCCACGGCCCATGCGGGTTACCGGGTCCTCACGGCGAGCGGTCACGAGCTCGAGCCGGATGCAGGGCTGGTGGCGCAGGGCATCGAGGACGGCGGCCTGCTGACGGTGGCCACGGGCGACGTCGAGGGCGGCGCCTCCCGCCTCGACGACGACGCGGCCGAGGCGCTCGCCGAGCTCGTCGACCGCGACGCCGCGGCCCGGGCCGGAGCGCTCGGTCGTCGGGCCACCTGGTGCGCCGGCGTCCTGGGCCTGGGCCTGGGTGCCGTGGGGCTCGTGGTCCACCGTGGCTCGTCCGTCGGGTGGCCGGTCGCGGCGAGCGTCTCCGTCGCCCAGCTCGCCGGCGCGGTCGCAGCCTCACGGGCCCGTCCCGAGCCCGGGGCCGCGGCCACCCTCGGCGTGCTGGGCGCGACGTACGCCGCCGTCGCGGGGCTGCTCGTCTCGTCCGGCGCTGCTGCCTCGACCGGCACGGCCGTCGCCGCCGCGGGCGGGGCTGCGCTCGTCGCCGGGCTCGTGTGTGTCGTCGGGCTGCGCGCGGGGCGGGTCTCGGGTCTGCCGGCCGTCGTCGTCGGCGCGATCCTGCTGGCGGTCGGGCTGGCGTGCCGGGTCGCCGATCTCGACCCCGCCGTCCTCCTCGCGGCCGCGCTGGTGGTGGTCGTGCTCGCGAGCGCGGCCTTCCCTGCCATGACGCTCACGCTCACGGGCGCCGCCGCCCGTCATCTCGACGAGCGCGGCGACGCGCCGGTCGACCAGGCGGGCCTGCTCGCCGACGCGCGGCTCGCGCAGGAGATCCTGCTGGGCCTCTCGGCCTCCGTGGCCGCCGTGCTGGTCGTCGTCGCGCCGTTGAGCGTCTCGCTCGGGCCGGCGGGGGCCACCCTCGCCGTGCTGTGCTGCGTGGCCGTCCTCGTGCGGACCCGGCGGCACCGCTCGGCAGCGCTCGTCCTCGCCGGGCTCGGCGCCGGCGGCGCCGGACTCGCCACGACGGTCCTGGCGGCGCTGTGGCTGCAGCCCGGGTGGCGCCTCGGTCTGTCGCTGGCCCTCTGCGCGCTCGGCGCACTGGCGCTCGCCGTCGCGGCGCGGGGGCCAGGGCCCGGCATGGTGCCGCGCCTGGCCCGGCTCGCGGACCTGCTGGAGGCGGCGGTGCTGCTCGCGCTGCTGCCGGTGCTCGTGCTCGCCGGGGGCGTCTTCAGCGCCCTCCGGTCCTGAGGAGGTGGCCGTGGGCTCGCCCTCCGAGCTCGTCGAGGCGCACACCTTCGAGAGGCGCCGTTTCACCGGCGCCCTCGTCTCCGGCAGCGACCGCCTGGGCCGTGAGGATCGGCAGCGGCCCGTGCGGGCGGTGGTCGGTGGCCTGGCGCTCGCCGTCCTCCTCTGCGCGGGCGCGGTGGTCGCCCGCCTCCTGTCGCCCGGCCCGCCCGACGACTGGACCAGCCGCGGCCTGATCGTCTCCGCGGACACCGGGCAGGCGTTCGTGATCGTGCCCGAGGATGCGCACGAGGGTGCAGACGAGGATGCCGGGGTCGAGCTGCGGCCGGTGGCCAACCTCACGTCGGCCCGGCTGGTCCTCGGGTCGGATGTCGAGCCGGCGGTGGTCTCCCAAGAGGCGATCGACGGGCAACGGGTCGGGCCCGAGATCGGCGTCCCGGACGCTCCCACCAGCCCGCCACCGCCGGCACTGCTGGTGCAGACCGGGTGGAGCGCTTGCCCCTCCGGCGCGCAGCGGCCCCTGCTCCGGCTAGGCGGCGAGGCGCCACGACCGGTGGCGGGTGCCGCCCAGGTGGTGGCCGTCGACGGGCGCTCCTACCTGGTGGCCGACGTCCAGGTCGACGGTGAGCCGCCCGCGGCGTACTCCCTCCCACTCCCCGACACCGACGCCGTCGACAACCTGCTGGTGTCTCTCGGGCTGCCCGCCCGGGTGCTCGCGTCGCGGGTGCCGCGTGCCTGGCTCGACCTGGTGCCGACTGGGGCACCGCTCACCTGGGCGAGCTTCGGGCTCTCGGGGGCGGGGACGCGCCCCGCTGGATGGGACGCCGCCGGCGTGCCCGGCCGGGCCACGGTCGGCGACGTGCTGGTCGACCCCGTGGGCGAGGCCGTGGTGATGACCCGCGCCGGCCCTGCCGGCCTCGATCCGTTCGCGGCAGCCGTCTACGGCCACACCCGGATGCCGACCGGGTCCGCGCCCGCCCTGATCCCCGTGCGCCGGCTGCCTGACCTCGCCCGGGTGAGGTGGCCGGCAGGCGACCTGCACTGGCCGACCCGCCTGCCCGTTCCGCTCGGGAGCGACCCGTGCGCGGTGCTCGTCGCGGACGGGGACTCCGCGGCTGTCGTCCGGCTCGGCACGAGGCCGGAGGACGACGCCGGCTCTGATGCTCCCGGTGTCCACGTCGACCCGGGTCACGGCGCGCTGGTACGCGACATGCGAGCGGGACACGACTCCGTCGCGGTGCTCGTCGACAGTGCCGGCCTCGCGCACCCGGTCGAGGGTGAGGACACCCTCGAGCGACTCGGGTACGCCGACGTCGTCCCGCCGACGGTCCCGCACGCCTGGATGCGGCTGTTCGCCGCCGGTGCGCCGCTGTCGCGGGACCGGGCGCTGTGTGGGCGGGTGTCGTGTGGGTGATCGGACCGAGTGGGCAGCGTCCGTTCGTGTGAGGGGTCTCGATACGCCCGTCGCGACCTCCTTCATCGGTCGCGGGGCTGCTCGACCTGCCGTTCCGTCGTGCAGGTGCTGGGCGGTGCCGAACGACTCGACCATCACGTGCTCGGCGCCCTCGACCGGCTCGGGGCCGGGAGCCTGGCGGGCACCGCTGCCGGGCCGATCCCAGGTACGACGAACGGCGTCGCACATCGCGCGACGCCGTTCGAGTGGCGGAGGATAGGGGATTCGAACCCCTGAGGGCTGTTAACCCAACCCGCTTTCCAAGCGAGCGCCATAGGCCACTAGGCGAATCCTCCGCGGAGGAGAGTACCGGTCCGGCGCCGCGGGGACGAATTCGCCGCGGAGGGTCTCCCGCGGACCGGCCGGTCGAGGTGGGACCCGTCTTGGTGGGGCGTGCAGCGCTCACCTAGACTCGGGGCAACCCCCCGTGTGGCGGCACCTCACCCAATCCCCCAGGGCCGGAAGGCAGCAAGGGCAAGTGAGCTCTGCCGGGTGCGCGGGGGGCCTCTGCATTTCCGGCGGCGCTCGCGCGAGAGCGGGAGGGGTGGCCGCCACGGCACCGCTACCGGCTGTCGGGGCCGGTCGTTAGGGTTCATGCGTGGAGTCACCCCTGGCGCTGTACCGCCGCTATCGCCCCGAGACCTTTGCGGAGGTCATCGGCCAGGCTCACGTGACGGAGCCGCTGCGCGTGGCGCTGGCCAACAACCGGGTCAACCACGCCTACCTCTTCTCCGGGCCCCGCGGCTGCGGCAAGACGACGTCCGCGCGCATCCTCGCCCGTGCGCTCAACTGCGACCAGGCGCCGGTGGCCGACCCCTGCGGAGAGTGCGATAGCTGCCGCGACCTGGCGCGGGGCGGGCCGGGATCCATCGACGTGATCGAGATCGACGCGGCGTCCCACGGTGGTGTCGACGATGCTCGTGACCTGCGTGAGAAGGCGTTCTTCGCCCCGGTCCGCAGCAAGTACAAGGTCTACATCATCGACGAGGCCCACATGGTCACGACGCAGGGCTTCAACGCCCTGCTCAAGCTCGTCGAGGAGCCGCCGCCGCACCTGCGCTTCATCTTCGCGACCACCGAGCCCGACAAGGTGCTGCCGACGATCCGGTCGCGCACGCACCACTACCCGTTCCGACTGATCCCGCCGCGGCTGCTCTCCTCCTACCTCTCCGAGCTCTGCGCCAAGGAGGGCGTCAGCATCGACCCTGCGGCCCTCCCGCTGGTCGTCCGAGCGGGCGGCGGCTCGGCGCGCGACACGCTCTCCGTGCTCGACCAGCTGCTCGGTGGTGCCGGACCCACCGGCGTCACCCACGAGCTCGCCGCCGGGCTGCTGGGCTACACGCCCGACACCCTGCTCGACGAGGTCGTCGACGCGTTCGCCGCCGGCGACGGCGCCGCCGTCTTCGCGGTGGTCGACAAGGTCGTCGAGACCGGCCAGGACCCTCGACGGTTCACCGAGGACCTGTTGCGGCGGCTGCGCGACCTGGTGATCGTCGCCGCCGTGCCCGATGCTCCGGCGACCGGGCTCATCGACGTGTCCGAGGACCAGGGCGAGCGCCTCGTCGCTCAGGCCGCCCGCTTCGGTGCGGCCGAGCTGAGCCGCGCGGCCGACATCGCCGCCACCGGTCTGACCGAGATGCGGGGCGCGACCGCGCCCCGGCTGCTGCTCGAGCTGTTGTGCGCGCGCATCCTGCTGCCCGGGGCCGACCACGCGACCGACGGCGTGATGGCCCGGCTGGACCGCCTCGAGAAGCGGCTCACGATCACCGGCGTCCCCACCCCGGCGGCCGCGGCCCCCGCCGCGCCGCCCGCCCAGGACCGCCCGGCG
>NZ_JANINT010000114.1 GCF_024509035.1 Nocardioides sp.
CGGCGCGAGCTGGAGTCGCGGGCGGCCGGTACCAAGGCGCTCGGCACCTGGCACGCGACCCGCACCATCCAGGAGTGTCGCGAGGCGTGCGGTGGCGCGGGCTACCTGTCGGTGAACCGGTTCGCGGCGCTCAAGGCCGACAGCGACATCTTCACGACGTTCGAGGGCGACAACCACGTGCTGCTGCAACTGGTGGCCAAGGGTCTGCTCACCGACTACGCCAGCGAGTTCGAGGACCTCGACCAGCTGGGCATGATGCGGTTCGTGACCGGGGTCGCGGTCGAGACCGTCATCGAGAAGACCTCGGTCCACAAGCTGCTCGAGCGGGTCCGCGACCTGCTGCCCGGCGGCGACCAGTGGGACCAGGAGGCGGGCCTGCTCGACCCGGACTACCAGCTGGCGATGCTGCGCTTCCGCGAGGAGCACATGCTCGCCGGCGTCGCGCGCCGCCTCAAGCGCGGCATGGACAACGGCATGAACCCCGGCGAGGTGTTCTCACGCGTGCAGGACCACGTGATCGCGGCCGCCAACGCACACGTCGAGCGGCTGGTGCTCGAGGCGTTCGTCGCCAAGGTCCGCGGCCTGCCCGACGGCGACATGAAGATCGCGCTCAACCTGCTCTGCGACCTCTTCGCGCTGACGACCATCGAGTCCGACCGTGCCTGGTTCATGGAGCACGGCCGGCTCACCGTCGTGCGCTCCAAGGCGATCAGACGCGAGATCGGCTCGCTGTGCCGCAAGGTCCGCCCGATCGCCGTCGACCTCGTCGACGCCTGGGCGATCCCGGCCGAGATGCTGCTCGCCGGACCTGGTGCGATGACGGTTTCCCCGGCCGGCCGGGGAACTGCCGCGGGGGCTCAGTGCCCGCCGGTCTCCTTGAGACGCGCGAACGAGGCGTGGACCTCGGCCTCGGCCTCGGTGCGGCCGACCCACTCGGCGCCCTCGACGGACTTGCCGGGCTCGAGGTCCTTGTAGACCTCGAAGAAGAGGACCTTGTCGTCGCCGCCGGCCTCGTCGGTCATCCGGAACATGCCGATCGCGCGGCAGCGGATCAGGCAGCCCGGGAACGTGGGCTCCTGGAGGATCACCATCGCGTCGAGCGGGTCGCCGTCGAGGCCGAGGGTGTTCTCGATGTAGCCGTAGTCGGCGGGGTACTGCGTGGAGGTGAACAGGGTCCGGTCGAGCCGGATCCGGCCGGACTCGTGGTCGACCTCGTACTTGTTTCGCTGACCCTTCGGGATCTCCACCAGCACGTCGAACTCGAGCACGTCTTCCTCCGCCATCGTCAGGGTCATCATCAAGGTGATCGTCACGTCAGTGGGCCCGCGCGGCGGGCCGGGGGCCAGTGTCGCGCACAATGGCACCAGATGGGCACCCGGAGGAAGGCGGATCGTGGGCGGACGTGACGGATCCCACCCCGGACGCGCGTCCCGTCTCGCTGGGTGGCTGCCCGTCGTGGTGGTGCTCGCCGTCCTCGCCGCGGGCGTCGTCGCGTGGCGGCTCGACCCGGCCGGCCCCGACCCGACGGACGAGCCGGAGGCCGTCCCGCCCCCGCCCGGGCTGGCGATCGACGCGCCCGCCGAGCCCGGCCCGGTCGCTGCGCCCGCGTCCGGCGTACCCGACGCAGCGTTGGTACGGCGCGCTCTCGCTCCGGCCTTGCGCGACGCCGACCTGGGCCCGCACGTGCTCGCCACCGTCGCGGGGCTGGACGGCACCCTCCTCTACTCCCGCGGCACCGGCGAGGCGATCCCCGCCTCGACGCTCAAGCTGCTGACCGCGGCCGCTGCGCTGGAGACCCTCGGGCCCGACCACACGTTCGCGACGACCGTGGTCGCCGCCGGTCCGCGGCGCGTGGTGCTGGTCGGCGGCGGCGACCCGCTGCTGTCCGCGCCCGACCTGCGCCGCCTGGCTCGTGACACCGCGACCGCGCTGGCCGCCACCGGGGTCGGCGGGAAGGTGCGGCTCGGCTACGACGTGAGTCTGTTCACCGGCCCCGAGGTCAGCCCGCACTGGCCGGAGACCTACGTCCCCGAGGCGGTCGTCTCGCCGATCACGCCGCTGTGGGTCGACGAGGGCCGCCCCGCGAGTGGCACGGGCCGGGTCGCCGACCCGGCCGCCACCGCGGCGGCCACCTTCGCAACCGCGCTCGGCAAGGCCGGGGTCGCCGTGGCCGGGGCGCCCCGGGAGACCACGGCGCCCGCCGGCGCAGCCGAGCTCGCCCGCCTCGACAGCGACCCGCTGTCGGAGATCGTCGAGCACACTCTCGAGACCAGCGACAACGAGGCCGCCGAGGTGCTCGCCCGCCAGGTCGGGCTCGCCGTCGACGGCGACCCTTCGTTCGCGGGCGGTGCCCGCGCGGTGCGCACGGTCCTCGACGGGCTCGGGGTGCCGATGCAGGGCGCCGCGACGTACGACGGCAGCGGGCTCTCCCGCGACGACCGGCTCGACCCCGACACGCTGACGGCGGTCCTCGAGCTGGCCGCCTCGCCCGACCAGGGCGACCTGCGGGCGGTGCTCACCGGACTGCCCGTGGCCGGGTTCTCCGGCTCGCTGGTCGTGCGCTTCCCCGACGGGGATGATGCGGGTCGCGGTCTGGTGCGCGCCAAGACCGGCACGCTGTCGGGGGTGAGCGGGCTGGCCGGCATCGTGACCGACCGGGAGGGGCGCCCGATGGTGTTCGCGCTGCTCGCCGACCGCATCGACCTGGTCGACACCCTCGGCGCGCGCGCCGCGCTGGACGCCGCGACGAGCGCCCTCGCGGGCTGCCGCTGCGGCTGACGACCCGCCGAGGAGTCGGTGACGAGCCGGGAGCGGTGTGGCGGGCGCGGGTACCGTCGCGGCATGAGCACCCACTCGAGCGGCGGCCGCGGGATGGTCGACTGGAACCTCGCCGTGTCCCTCGGGTCCCGCATCGCCGGCGACGGCCCGGTCGTCGACCGCGCCACCGCCGCCGCGGTGGTCGCCGAGCTGCGCGCGGACGCCGACCGGTCCACCGGGCTGGTCCGCGAGTTCACCGGCCTGGTGGCCGCCGAGCGGACCGCGCCGGTGCTGGTCGTCGACCGGCCGGGCTGGGTGGCCGCCAACGCCGACGGCTTCGCGACGATCCTGACGCCCATCGCCGACAAGGTCGCGTCGCGCAAGGGCGCCCCGACGGGTCTCGCGCTCGCCATCGGGTCCCGGGTCACCGGGGCCGAGGTGGGCGCCGTCCTCGGCATCCTCGCCGGCAAGGTGCTCGGCCAGTTCGACCCGTTCCACGCCCCCACCGGCCGGCTGCTGCTGGTCGCGCCCAACATCGTCCACATCGAGCGCGAGCTCGGCGTCGACCCGCACGACTTCCGGCTGTGGGTGTGCCTGCACGAGGAGACCCACCGCGTGCAGTTCACGGCCACCCCGTGGCTGGCCGACCACCTCCTCGGCGAGATGCACGCGCTCGCCGACACCCTGGAGCCGAGCGGTCTGCTCGAGGACGGGCTCTCGCGCATCACCGACGTGCTCAAGGGTGCCCGCGAGGGTGGGGGCAGCCTGCTCGACGTCGTCAGCACGCCCGAGCAGAAGGAGATCGTCGACCGGGTCACCGGCGTCATGTCGCTGCTCGAGGGCCACGCCGACGTGGTCATGGACGGCGTCGGTCCCAGCGTGATCCCGACGGTCAAGGAGATCCGCAAGCGCTTCAACCGGCGCCGCGGCGGTGTGGGTGTCCTCGACAAGGTGCTGCGCCGGGTGATCGGCCTCGACGCCAAGATGGCGCAGTACCGCGACGGGGCGAAGTTCGTCCGCGCGGTCGTCGACAAGGCCGGCATGGCCGAGTTCAATGCCGTGTGGGAGCGCGCCGAGAACCTCCCGTCCAAGGCCGAGATCGCCGACCCGCAGGCCTGGATCGCCCGCGTGCTGTGACCATGGCGCGATGAGCCTCCACCCCGCGGTCGCGACCGTCCGGCTCGCCGTACGCCGCTCGCTCGCGGACCTCGACCCGGGTCGCACCGTGCTCGTCGCCTGCTCCGGAGGCGCGGACTCGCTCGCGCTGCTCGCGGCGACCGTGTTCGAGGCCCGCCGCGGCGGCTGGCGGGTCCTGGGCGTCACCGTCGACCACGGGCTGCAGCCCGGGTCGGCCGACCACGCCGCCCACGTGGTCGAGCAGATGGCGGCCCTCGGTGCCGACGAGACCGTCACCGCGACGGTGCGCGTCGAGGCGGCCGGCCAGGGCCCGGAGGCCGCGGCCCGGCAGGCGCGGTACGCCGTCCTCGAGCAGGTCGCCGAGCGCTTCGAGGCCGACGTCGTGCTGCTCGGCCACACCCGCGACGACCAGGCCGAGACCGTGCTGCTGGGGCTGACGCGAGGGTCCGGGGGCCGTTCGCTGGCCGGGATGCGCCGCTCCTTCGACCGGTTCGTGCGCCCCCTCCTCGACGTCGCGCGCGACGACACCGTCACGGCCTGCCAGGTCGAGGGCATCGCGTTCTGGGACGACCCCCACAACGACGACCCGGGGTTCACCCGCGTCCGGGTACGCCGGACCGTGCTCCCCGTCCTCGAGGAGCAGCTCGGCCCGGGCATCGCCGCGACGCTGGCCCGCACCGCCGACCAGCTCCGCGACGACATGGACCTGCTCGACGACGTCGCGGGGGCGGCGTACGGCGGCCTGCGCGACCTGCCGGTCGACGGGCTGCTCGCCCAGCCGACCTCGATCCGCCGCCGGGTGCTGCGGCTCGCCGCCCTCGACGCCGGCGCCGCCGCCGCGGGGCTGTTCCACGAGCACGTCCTCGCCATGGACGCCCTGCTCACCGACTGGCACGGTCAGAAGTGGGTCGACCTGCCGGGCCACGTCCGCTGCCGGCGGGTCGACGGGCGGCTGGGGTTCGACCGCCCCGGGTGAGAGTTCTCAGGTTCGGCCACGGGAGGTCGACGTGTGGGGTGACACTCGTCGTGACCCCGTCGCGTCCGCGCGGCCGCTCGATCCCGAGGTGACCATGCTCCGCAGCCGTCGTACCGCCGCCGTCGCGGCCGGTCTCGTCACCGGCCTCGCCGCCTTCGTCGTCGCGCCCCAGGCGCTGCCGGCCTCGGCCGCCCCGCAGACCTCGCCGGGCGTCACCGTCGAGCGCGCCGGCCAGGCCCTCATCCAGGGCGTGGTCGTCGACCAGTTCGGGGAGTACGTCGACGACGTCAAGGTGCAGGCCATCAAGGGCGACGGCACGCCGGCGGCGTCGGCGCTCACCTACGCGAGCAAGCGCAAGGACGGACCTCAGCACGGGTACTTCTTCCTCGAGGTCGGGCGGGGGACCTACACGCTCAAGCTCACGCGCGAGGGCTACCAGCCGCTGGTCCTGGACGACATCCGGGTCGAGAAGGCCCGCCAGAAGGTCAGCCTCGGCGAGACCGAGGTCAAGAAGGAACTCGTCGCCTCCCGCACCGACGCCGCGCTCGCGCAGAAGAAGGTCACCACCAAGCAGAACGGCGTCGTCACGGTCACCGTGTCCGCCAAGGGCGTGAAGCCGACCGGTGACGTCGAGGTCCGCGAGGGCCGCGACGTGGTCGGTGGCGGCCAGCTCAGGGCGGGCAACGGCGGGCGGCTCACGATCACCCTCGACCGGCTCCCGAAGGGCGCCCACGACCTGAAGGCCGTCTACCTCGGGTCGCGTTCGGTGAAGGGCTCCTCGTCCCAGACGATCACCCTGGTCGTCACCAAGGCCCGTCGCTGACCTCGTGCTCGCCGGCCTCCGTTCGTCGGACCTCCGCGGCCCGGGCACGCCCGTCGCTGCGTTGGCATCGCTCGACGGACGCCCGGTACGCCGTCGCGACGCCGCCTTGCGACGCACGCACCCGGACCACGGATGCCGTCGACGAACCTCCGCCGACGACCACTAGAGTCTGCGCCATGCACGCATCCGACGTGGAGAACGATCTCGTCAACGTCCTCTTCACCGAGGAGCAGATCCAGGCCCGGCTCGGTGAGCTCGCCCGCGAGATCGAGGCCGACTACGAGGGCCAGGACATCCTCATCGTCGGTGTCCTGCGCGGCGCGGTGATGGTGATGGCCGACCTGGCCCGCAGCTTCAGCCGCCACCTGGAGATGGACTGGATGGCGGTGTCGTCGTACGGCTCCGGCACGAAGTCCAGCGGCGTCGTGCGGATCCTCAAGGACCTCGACACCGACATCTCCGGGCGGCACGTGATCATCGTCGACGAGATCATCGACACCGGCCTGACGCTCTCGTGGCTGACCTCCAACCTGTCCTCGCGCAACCCTGCGTCGGTGGAGATCTGCACGCTGCTGCGCAAGCCCGAGGCGCTGACGATGCCGGTCGAGGTCAAGTACGTCGGTTGGGACATCCCGAACGAGTTCGTGGTCGGCTACGGCCTCGACTACAAGGAGCGCTACCGCAACCTGCGCGACATCGGGACGCTCGCCCCGCACGTCTACTCCTGAGCGGGGCGGTCTCGTCCAATGACGCCGTTCGGCACCGGTTGCTCACGGGTAACCGGTGCTCGACCGAACAATTGAACTGAACCTGCGGTCACCCCGGACGCCGACTGCGCCGGAGGGCGGTTTGCTGAGACAATGGTGATTGTCGACAGTGTGTACCGTCGGCATTCAGTTGAGCGTCCGCCCGGCACACCGCCCGGGGGACGGTGGTGTCGCGTCGAGAGAAGCCTGTGAAGCGCATATTCAAGGGTCCCTGGCTGTGGATCGTGCTCGCCGTGATCGGCGTGCTCCTCGCCCTGCAGTACCTCGCCCCCAACCGGGGTGGAGACGAGGTCGACGCCTCGAAGATGCAGGAGTACATCGCCCAGGGCGAGGTGCGTGACATCACCTTCGTCGACGGCGGGGAGCAGCAGATCAAGGCCACCCTCGACGACGGCAAGAAGGTCACCGCCTTCTGGCTCGACGGCACCCAGGCCGACATCGAGGCCGCCGTGCAGGCCCAGGTCGACGACGGCAAGATCGACACCTTCAAGGTCGACGTGCCCAAGCCGAGCCTGCTGGGCTCGATTCTCGCCACGCTGCTGCCGTTCGCGCTGATCATCTTGCTGTTCCTGTTCTTGATGAACCAGGTCCAGGGCGGCGGCGGTCGCGGCGTCATGCAGTTCGCGAAGTCCAAGGCCAAGCTGATCTCCAAGGACATGCCCAAGACGACGTTCACCGACGTCGCGGGATGTGAGGAGGCCATCGAGGAGCTCGGGGAGATCAAGGAGTTCCTCCAGGAGCCCGCGAAGTTCCAGGCCGTCGGCGCCAAGATCCCCAAGGGCGTGCTGCTCTACGGC
>NZ_JANINT010000115.1 GCF_024509035.1 Nocardioides sp.
GATCGTGCCCCAGGCGCGCTCGTACTGGGCGCGCTTCTTGGACAGGATCAGGCGGCCTTCCTTGTCCTCCTTCTGGAGGACCAGGGCCTCGACCTTGTCACCCACGGAAACGACCTCGGACGGGTCGACGTCGTGCTTGATCGAGAGCTCGCGGGAGGGGATGACACCCTCGGTCTTGTAACCGATGTCGAGCAGGACCTCGTCCCGGTCGACCTTGACGATGGTGCCATCCACGATGTCACCGTCGTTGAAGTACTTGATGGTCGCGTCGATCGCCGCGAGGAAGTCCTCTTCAGAACCGATGTCGTTGATCGCGACCTGAGGCGCGTCGTAATCGGGAAGAGTCGAGATGGTGCTCGTCATAAGGGAGGTTGTTCCTTGGGTGGATAGAAGTCGTGCGGACACGGCGAAGGTCGTTTTCACCAGCCACGAGATGGATAGCGAGCACGGTCCGCTCCGTCTGGGACGCGGGCAGACCTCCGGCGCACCCTGAAGACTACGCGGCGCTCATGAAGTACGTCCAACCCACGACCGCTCGCCGGCCCGGGCTAGGCTCCCCCGTGTGGAGAACCATCCTCCGGTGCGGGTGGAGCGTCGCCCGGTCACCGAGGACGAGTCCCGCCGGGCCAACGGGCCCGACTGGGACCGTTACGCCGATGAGTACCAGTCCACCCACGGGGAGTTCCTCGGCGACATCGGGTTCGTCTGGGGCCCCGAGGGTCTGACCGAGGCCGAGGCCGGCGTGCTCGGCGACGTCGCGGGCCGCGACGTCCTCGAGGTCGGCTCCGGCGCCGGTCAGTGCTCCCGGTGGGTGCGCAGCCAGGGCGGGCGGGCGTACGGGCTCGACCTGTCCTTCCGCCAGCTCCAGCACTCGCGGCGCATCGACCAGGACACCGGGGTCGTCGTGCCGTCGGTGCTCGGCACCGCCACCGCACTGCCCTTCGCCGACGACTCCTTCGACGTCGTCTTCTGCTCCTTCGGGGCCCTGCAGTTCGTCAGCGACATCGCCGACGCGGTCGCCGAGACCGCGCGGGTGCTGCGCCCCCGCGGTCGCTACGCGTTCTCGATCACCCACCCGACGCGCTGGATGTTCCCCGACGACCCCAGCGAGGCGGGCCTGGTGGCGAGCCAGTCCTACTGGGACCGCACGCCGTACGTCGAGGTCGACGACGCCACCGGCCGGGTGTCCTACGTGGAGCACCACCGCACGCTCGGCGACTGGGTCGGGCTGCTGGCCGGCCACGGGTTCGTGATCACCGACCTGCTCGAGCCCGAGTGGCCCGAGCACCACGACCGGGTGTGGGGCGGATGGTCCGCGACCCGGGGGCAGTACACCCCCGGGACCGCGATCTTCGGCGCCCGGCTGGGCTGACCCGGGCCGAGCCCAGGTCCGGTCAGGTGGTGACGCGGGCCCGCTCAGGCGCTAGCGCGACCTGCTCGCCGCGGCGGCGCCGAGCAGTGAGGAGCAGCGCGGCCCCCGCGAGGAGGCACAGCGCGCCGCCGGCGAACCCGACGATCGGCATCCACAGGGTGATCGCGTCGAGCAGCCGGATGTTGGCCCGGGCGTCGGCGGCGAACTGGTCGATCTGCTCCTGGGTGAAGCCGATCTTGAGGTCGAGCACCTGCATGCCGTCGGCGAGGTAGCGCTGCTGGTCCTGCGTCTGCTGCTGGATCGCCCCGGTCTTGGGCTCGACCCAGACCTCGATCTTGTTGTCGTAGGTGCCGTCGACGCCCTCGGCGATCTCGATCGGCTCGTCGCTGATCGTGACCTCGTAGACGTAGCAGTCGATGCCCTCGAGGGAGTCCTCGCGCACGTACTTCGCCTCGACCGCGTGGCCGGCGGTGCCGTCCCACATCGGGTAGGTCTTCTTCTCGGCGTCGAAGGGCCACTTGTTCATCAGGCCCTCGTGCGGCACGGCGTCGGCCGGCAGGTTGTCGGTGTCGTTGACGGCCAGGCCGCTCACGCGGTCGGTCGCGAACACGTCGGTGCTCGCGTCGACCAGGCGCGGGTCGTCGCCGTCGACGCAGTTGGGGGCGTTGTCGATGTCCATGACCACGCAGGTCGTCTGGACCCAGCTCGCGGTCTTGCCGTCGGAGGCGTTGGAGTCGGTCTTGGTGATGCTCTCCACCTTGACCGGGACCGGCTCGGACGGGAACTCACCCGTGGCCGGGTCGAGCTTGCGCACCGTGCCCTCGAGGTGCGTCACCTGATCGACGTCCAGCGGCGTCTTCTTGACCACGCCCGGAGCCCACACGGTGGCCAACACGCCCGCGACGAGCAGGAAGGTCCCCACCCCGAGCATGACCAGGCCGAACCACTTACGCTTCACGTCCCCTCCCAAGGATGGTGCGATTCGGTGCACCGTAGCAGTACTCACGGGTAGAAATGCGACGTCCGTCACACTTGTGACGAAATTGGTCCCCGGCCGTCGGGATAGGGTCCTCTGCCATGACAGACGGCGCCGCGGGCGCAGATCTCCCGGCGATCTACCGCAACCGTTTCGACGAGCGCGAGCTCGCCGCCAAGCGCGTCTTGTGGGCGGTCCTGGTCTCGCAGGTCTTCCAGCGCTACGTGCCCCGGGACGGGACGGTCGTCGACCTGGGCGCGGGCAGCTGCGAGTTCGTCAACGTCGTCGAGGCACGCCGACGGATCGCCGTGGACCTCAACCCCGACACCGCGTCCCACGCCGCGAGCGGCGTCAAGGTGCTGACCACGCGCTCCGACCAGATGGACGCCCTGCCCGATGCGTGCGTCGACACGGTGTTCACCTCGAACTTCTTCGAGCACCTCCCCACCAAGGCCGACCTGATGGCGACGCTGCGCGAGTGCCACCGGGTGACCCGCCCGGGAGGGCAGCTGGTCGTGCTGATGCCCAACATCCGGCACCTGCCAGGTCGCTACTGGGACTACCTCGACCACCATCTGCCGTTGACCGACCTCAGCGTCGCCGAAGCCCTCGAGCTCTCCGGCTTCGAGGTGGAGCGCCGGGTGGGCAGGTTCTTGCCGTACACCGTCAAGGACGCCCGTTTCCCCGTGCGGCCCTTCATGGTGAAGGCCTACCTCCGCTGCCGGCCGGCCTGGCGGGTCCTGGGCAAGCAGATGCTGGTCGTCGGCCGCCGGCGCTGAGGCGGGAGACGCTCAGATCAGCCCGTCGGCCATCGCCTGCGCGACCCACGGGATCACCACGTCCAGCATCTGGTCGAGGGACGTCTCGGCCCGGAAGCCGAGCACCTCCTCGGCCTTGGTGACGTCGGGGACGCGACGTTGGACGTCGTGCTCGAACGGCTCGTCGCTCACGACCGAGAACGGCCGGTCCGGCCCGTGCACCTTGCGCCAGATGACCTCGGCCAGCTCGAGCACCGTGGTCGACTGCGCGGTCGACAGGTTGAAGTCGTCGTTGAGCGCTCGCTCGGACTCCATGGCGACGACGATGCCGCGAGCGAGGTCCTCGCCGTAGGTGTAGTGGCGCACCTGCTGTCCGTCGCCGAGCACGTGCAGCGGGTCCTGGCCCTTGAGCACCTTCTGGATCAGATCGGGCACGACGTGGCTCATGGCCAGCTTGATGTTGCCGCTCGGGATCTCGACGTCGCCGAGCGCGCGGCCCTCCCCCACCCCGACGCAGTTGAACGGGCGCACGATCGTGAACGGGACGCGGTACTGGTCCCAGGCGGCCCGCGCGAAGTACTCGACCGCCAGCTTCTGGAAACCGTAGGACGACAGCGGCGGCGGGACCACGCGCTCGTCGCCCTCCCGGGAGGGCCAGCGGTCGGTCGACTCGAACACCATCGACGAGCTGAGGTAGGTCACCTTGCGCAGCCGGCCTCCCTGCATGGCCCGGATCGCGGTGTCGCACGTGGCCGCGATGATCCGCTCGTTGGTTGCGAGCAGGTCGTAGGGGTAGGTGTGGAAGTAGGAGATGCCGCCGATCAGGGCCGCTCCGGCGATCAGGTGGTCGCAGTCGGCCACCAGCTCGGCCATGAGGTCGAGGTCGCGCACGTCGCCCTCGACGAAGCGGTACGCCGGGTGGTCGTCGTAGGACTTCGTCACCGGGCCGTACTTGGAGTAGTTGTCGATGCCGGTCACGGCGTAGCCGCGACGGAGGAGCTCCTCCACGACGTATCCGCCGATGAACCCCGCCGATCCGGTGACCAGCACCCGCTGGCCCGATCCCTCGGTCACGGACGTCCCTTCCTGTCGTTGCGCGCAGCGATTCTCGCACCCTCGGCGCGCACCTGCTCCACCGTGAGCTGGGGCCCGAAGGCGAAGCGGTACCAACGCAGGTACTTGGGGATCCAGCCCTTGAGGTCGAAGGTCGACTCCCCGACCGTGCGGTCGAGCCAGATGGTCGGCAGCTCGGCGACGGGACGCCGCAGGCGCCGTGCCTTGGCGGTCAGCTCGAGGCCGATCTCGAACCCGCTGCGGCTGTCGATGCCGACCTCACGGACGAAGTCGGTGGCGAACGCCTTGAAGCTGTTGGTGGCGTCGTCGGTGCCGACCCGGGCGAAGGTGCCGAGCGTGCGCCCGGCGGTGCGCGAGAGCATGCCCTTGAGGACGGGGCCGCCGACCTGCTGACCCCCGGGCGAGTAGCGGGAGGCCGCCGCGACGACCACGCCCCGCTCGACGAGGCGGCAGAGCGGGTCGATCATCCGCGGGTCGTCGCTCCCGTCCGCCATCGTCACGACGACGACCGGGTGCCGGGCCGCGTCGATGCCGAACCGGATGGCGTTGGCCGGCCCGCGTCCGTAGGTGTTGACGAGCGTGCGCACCCGCTGGTCGTCCGGCACGTGCTCGCGGACCGCGGCGACGGTCGGATCGGCCGGGTCGTCGACCACGACGAGGATCTCGAAGTCGAGCGTGATGGCGTCGATCAACCGGTCGAGGACCCGCCCGATGCCCTCCTGCTCGTGGTAGGCGGGGACGATGACGGACACCGCCGTGGGCGTCACAGGGCCGACCCCGCTCCGAGCAGGTTCCACACGTCGACGACCGGGACCGCCGGGTCGAGCTCCTGGTAGGCCGCGTGCGGAGCACCGATGACGAGCAGGTCCGCCTCGGCCAGGACCTGCTCGAGCGGCACCAGGTCGGGGTCGTCGGTGACGTAGGGGTCGGTGGTCAGCACGGCCTCGGCGCGGAAGGACAGCACCCGCTTGAGCCGGTAGGAGAGGCTGGAGCGCCGGTCGTCGCTCTCGGCCTTGAACGCCATCCCGAGGATGCCGACGGTGAGCGAGGGAAGGTCATGGCGCTCCTCGATCCGGCGGACGAGGTAGTCGGGCAGGCCCTCGTTGACGAGCATCGCGGAGTGTCCCAGCGCGAACGACCCGCCGGTGACGGAGGCGAGCTGCATGGTGTCCTTGAACAGGCAGGGCCCGGCCGCGAAGCCGGCGCCGGGCAGGTCGGCCGACCGCGGGTAGTCGGTCATCATCGCCGCTCGGATCCGGGCGAAGTCCAGCCCCAGGTCGTTGGCGATCATGTAGTACTGGTTGGCCGCCGCGAACTTGATGTAGCGCCAGGAGTTCGTGAACAGCTTCGCGAGCTCCGCCTCCTCCGGCGCCAGCTCGATGACGGTGTCGGTGAGCTTGCCGAACAGGGCGGCCGCCCGCTGCATGGGTCGGTCGCTGCGGGCGGCCACGAGCTGGGGCAGCGAGAACAGCTCGGTCATCGCCCGTCCCTCGGCGATGCGCTCGGGGCAGAACGCGAGGTCGACCTCGACGCCGTTGCGGTCGAGCAGCTGCTCGACGCGTCGCGTGACCCCGGGGAAGACGGTGCTCCGGAGCACGACGAGCTGCCCCGGCACCAGCACGTCCTCGAGCTCGCCCACCACGCGCGGGACGACCTCGGGGTCGGGGCTGAGGTACTGGTCGACGGGCGTGCCGACGACGATCACCACGTGCTCGGCCCGCCGGACGACGTCGCGCGAGGTCGTCGCGACCAGGCGGTCGGACGCGAGCGCGTCGGCCAGCGGCGCGTCGACCCCGGGCTCGAGGAACGGCGCGCGACCGGCTGCGATCGTGTCCACCGCGGAGGCGTTGATGTCGTAGATCGCGACCCGCAGGCCCCGGGAGGCGAAGGCGACGGCCAGCGGGAACCCGACATGTCCCCCGCCGCCGACGATGCAGACGTCGAAGTCGAACTGATCAGCCACGCTGCTGCTACTCCGTCGGGTCGTCGGGCTCGAGAGGGTTTCGCCCAAACTACCGTCACGGGCGCCCGGTCTGCGCGGTCCTGGGCGCATCGGTGTGGCAGACTCCGCCGCTGAAGGGGCCGCTGGGAGGGCCGCTGGAAGGGCCGCCGAGGAGGCCGCTGAGGGAGGTCGCGTGCGCCAGCTGTTCACCCGGGCCCGCCAGTGGCTCGTGGAGGCTGACCGCTCGGGCCACACGCGAGACCTCGTGCTCAGCGCCGCGGTCGTCCTCGTGGCGATCCAGCTGGGTCTGCGCGCCTGGACGCTGTCCGGCACCTGGTTCCACCAGGACGACTTCAGCCTCATCCTCGACGCCCGCGCGTCCCGCTTCGACGCCGACTACCTGCTCACGCCGTGGAACAACCACCTGATGCCCCTGGGCCGCGCGCTCGCCTGGGCGGTGGCCGAGCTCGGCCCACTCGACTGGGGCCTTGCGCTGGCCAGCACGCTGGTCATCCAGGCGCTCGCCAGCGTCGCCGCCGTATGGATGCTCGTCACGCTGTTCGGGCGCCGGCCCGGCATCCTGGTGCCGCTCTCCCTCTACCTGTTCACTTCGGTCACCGTGCCCGCCACCATGTGGTGGACGGCGTGCCTGAGCCAGCTGTCGATGCAGGTCGGGTTCTTCCTCGCGGTGGGCGCCGGCGTCCGCTACCTGCGCGGACGCCGGCTCGTGTGGGCCGTCGTGGCCTACCTCGGCGTCGTCGTCGGGCTGCTCGGCGACGTGAAGGCACTCCTGATCCTCCCGGTGCTGGGCTACCTCGCGCTGGCCTACTTCACGACCGGCGGACCCGTGCTCCGCCTGGTCCGGCTGGTCCGCCGCTACTGGCCCGCCCTCGTCCTCGGCCTCCCCCTGCTGGCGGCGTACCTGCTCTACTACGGCGGCCACGTGAGCCAGCCCTACGACCCGCCGTCCCTCCGCGCCGCCGGCCGGGCCGTCGAGGCGATGATCGCCACCGGCTTCCCTGCCGGCGCGGTCGGAGGTCCGTGGTCGTGGAGCGGCGAGGGATACGCCGACCCGCCGTCCTGGACGGTCAACCTGGCCTGGGTCGTCATCGTGCTCGTCGTCCTCTACGGCGC
>NZ_JANINT010000116.1 GCF_024509035.1 Nocardioides sp.
GCGTTCATGAACAAGGTGTGGCGCAAGGAGGTGCGCGGCCTCGGCTATCGAGCGCCGATCACCGACCGGCACCGCGGCGGCAACGCGAAGTTCGACGTCTACCTCAAGGAGCTCGGCTCTCGCGGGCTCTACGGCTACTGCGCGCCCGAGCGCCGCGCGCCCGGCGCGAAGTGGCTCGCCTCGGGCTACTGCGTGCTCGACAACGACTTCTCGCAGGCCCAGTACGGCGCGCCGCCGCGTGACAGCCTGCGGGTGACCGCCGCCCACGAGTTCTTCCACGCCGTGCAGTTCGCCTACGACTACGGCGAGGACCCGTGGCTGATGGAGGCGACCGCCACGTGGATGGAGGAGCAGGTCGCGGGCGACGTCAACGACAACCGCCAGTACCTCCCCTACGGCCAGCTCGGCGCTCCGGGGCAGCCGTTGGACGTCTTCGACCAGCAGCGCTACAACCAGTACGGCAACTGGCCGTTCTTCGAGTACCTCTCTCACCGCTTCGGCACCGGCGTCGTCCGCGAGATCTGGACCCGTGCCGGGGCGTTCCCGGGCTCGGGCCACCAGTACTCCACCACCGCGGTCAAGGGCGTCCTCCAGAAGCGCGGCGGGTTCGCCGGCGTCTACCGGTCGTTCGCGGCCGCCAACGTGGTCCCCGCCGACACCTACGACGAGGGCGGGAAGTGGCCCGCGGCGCCGGCCTTCGAGAGCTGGTCGCTCTCCCAGGCGAGTCCGCGGCACTCCAGCCGCATCCGGATCAGCCACATGGCTTCGCGCAACGTCGCGGTCTCGCCCGACCCCGCGCTCAAGGACAAGCGGTGGCGGCTGCGCGTGGTCGTCGACGGCCCGTCGGCGCGCACCAGCCCGGGGGCCTACCTGGTCGTGCGCACCAAGCACGGGGTGACCAAGCAGCCGATCCGGCTCAACGCCAAGGGACGCGGCCAGACCTCGGTCGGCTTCACCAGCCGCAACGTGGTCTCGGCGACCATCGTGCTCGTCAACGCCTCGACCCGCTTCTCGTGCTGGCACCGGACCACCTGGTCGTGCCAGGGTCGCGCGCGCGACGACGGCCAGGCGTTCGTGGTGCGCACGATCGCCCGCCGACCGCACGCCAAGCACTGACGCGCGTCGATCGATTGGCCCTTTCGGCGCGCGTTGGATTGGCGCTGCGAAGGGACAATCACCGCTCCTAGGTTGAGCGGGTGACCCCGTCCCTCCCCGTCCCTCCCCGCCCCACCGCCCTCACGCCGGACCGGCTGCCCGGCGGCGACCCGGTCGCCGCCGGCGGCCTCGGGGTGCCGCAGGGTGCGGCGCTCACGCTCGGCGCCGTGCTGGGCACCGGCGTCATCTCGCTCCCCGCGCTGGCCGCCCACGAGGCGGGGCCGGCCTCACTCGTGGCCTGGCTCGCCCTCGTGCTGCTGTCGGTCCCCCTGGCAGCGACCTTCGCCGCGCTCGGCGCGCGCTTCCCGGACGGCGGCGGCGTGGCGACGTACGCCCGCCGCGCCTTCGGCGGCTCGGTCGCGACCCTCGTCGGGTGGTGCTTCTACGTGGCGATCCCACTCGGCGCTCCGGCGGCGGCCGGCTTCGCCGGCGCGTACGTCGCCGACAGCCTCGGCGGAGGTCGCCCGACCCAGCTGCTGACGGCCGGCCTGCTGATCGGCACCGTGGCGCTGATGAACTGGCACGGGATCCGCGTGTCCGGACGGGTCCAGCTCGCGATCGCGGGGACGCTCGCCGTCCTGCTGCTGGTCGCGACGCTCGTCTCGCTCCCCCACGCCAGCACGGCCAACCTGACGCCGTTCGCCCCGCACGGGTGGAGCGCCGTCGGGTCGGCCGCCGCCCTGCTCGTCTGGGCCTTCGCCGGCTGGGAGGTGGTCACCTCGCTGTCGTCGGAGTACCGCGACCCGGCCCGTGACATCGGTCGCGCCACCGCGATCGCCCTGGTCGTCATGGGCGTGATGTACCTCGGCGTCGCGTTCGCGACCGTCGCCGTGCTGGGCGACCACACCGGGAAGGCGCCGCTGTCCGACCTGCTGGTGCTCGGCTTCGGCGAGCCCGCGCGTGGCGTGACGACCGTCGTGGCCGTGCTGCTCTCCCTGGGAGCGATGAACGCCTACTTCGCCGGCGGCGCGCGGCTCGGAGCCGCGTTGGGTCGCGACGGCTCGCTCCCGGCATGGTTCGCACACGGGTCGAGCGCGGGCGAGGTCCCGCGTCGCTCGCTCGCGGTGGTCACCGCCGGCGCCCTCGCCACGCTGGCCGCGGTCGCTGTCACCGGGGTCCCGCTGGAGCGCACGATGCTGCTGATCACCGGCGCGTTCACCCTGGTCTACGTCGTCGGCACGGCCGCCGCGCTGCGGCTGCTCCCCCGCCGCACCTGGGTGCACCGGGGCGCGGCGATCTCGCTCGCCTCGACCCTGGTGCTGCTCGGCCTCACCGGCCGCCACCTGCTGCCCCAGCTCGTCGTGGTCCTCGCCGCGGTGACGTGGATGGCCTGGCGGCGACGCACCCTCAGAGGAGTCGCGCCAGTCGCTCCAGACCTGGCGTGATCGAGGAGGTGACCGCGGCCCCGTAGCCCAGCACGAGGCCGGCCGGGACGCCGGGTCCGTGGGCGTACGCCGAGAGCGCCTCGACCGCGACACCGGCCTCGGCCGCGGCGGCGACGACGGCCTGGTCGTCGGCCGTCTGGTCGCGGAACGTCGCCGTGACGTGCAGTCCGGCGGCCGAGGGGACCAGCTCGAGCCGGTGCCCGAGGAGCCGCTGCAGGCCGTCGATCACCAGCCCGCGGCGCTCGGCGTACGTCGACCGGGCCCGGCGCAGGTGGCGGGCGAGCATCCCGTCGGCCACGAAGTGGGCGAGCGCCGCCTGCTCGGCGGGCGCGCCGTAGCCGTCGGCGAGCTGGCGGGCGCCGAGCAGGGCCTCGCGCAGGGAGGCCGGGGCGACGAGGTAGCCGGAGCGGAGCGCGGGAACCAGCGACTTGGAGAAGGTGCCGACGTAGACGACGCGGCCGTGGCGGTCCATGGCGTGCAGCGTCTCGAGGGGGCGCTCGGTGAACCGGAACTCGCTGTCGTAGTCGTCCTCGACGATCGCGATCCGCTGCCGGTTGGCGAGCTCGAGCAGCGCCGTGCGGCGCCGCATCGACAGCGGCGGCCCGAGCGGGAACTGGTGGGACGGCGTCGTGAAGACCAGACGCGCGCCCTCGGGGACCTCGTCGACGACGAGCCCCTCGGTGTCGACCCGCACCGGCACCACCCGGGCGCCGTAGGAGGCGAACAGCTCGCGCGCGAACGGGTAGCCCGGGTCCTCGACGGCGACCACGTCACCGGGCTCGACGAGGACGCGTGCGACCAGGTCGAGGGCCTGCTGGGTGCCGTGGGTGACGATCACGTCATCGGGCTCGGCCGCGACGCCGCGCGACAGCGCCAGGGAGCGCACGATCGCGGTGCGCAGCGCGGGCAGCCCCGCCGGGTGGGCGTACGTGCCGGGGCTGTGCGCCCCGACGCGCAGCTCGGCCGCGACCAGGCGCCGCCATGAGTCGAACGGGAACAGCCCGGCGTCGGGGATGCCGACCCGGAAGTCGTGGGGAGGCGCCGGTTGCTCACCGCTGACCGGGAGCGCGCGGAAGGTCCATCCCGTCCGGGGGTGCAGCGCACCCGCACGCCGTGGGGCCGGCACGGGCGCGGCGAGCTCGGCGACGTACGTGCCGTCACCGACGCGGGAGTCGAGGAACCCCTCGGCGACCAGGCGCTCGTACGCCGTCGCCACCGTGTTACGGGCGACGCCGAGGTCACGGGCGAGGACCCGGCTCGGCGGCAGCCGGTCGCCGACCTCGAGGCGCCCGGCGCGGATCGCCTCGAGCAGCGCGCGGTAGATCGCGCCCACCCGGTCGCCTCGCGCATCCAGGTCGACGGCCAGGTCCATGGCGACACACTAGGGCGATGCACCCCCGGCGCCTCGGTCCGCTCCTCGTAGCGGCCACGGTCGCCGTGGTGTCGACCGGCCTGCTGGTGCTGGCGGTCGGGCAGGGCTGGCTGGGCCCGGACGTCGGACGCGGCGACGACTTCTGCGAGGCCGCGCGCGAGGGGTGGGTGAAGCAGCCGGCGAACACCTGGTCCAACCTCGGGTTCGTCCTGGCCGGGCTGGCGGTCGCCCGGAGCACCGGGCGGACGCCGCTCGGCGGTCACCGCGGCCTGGCCACGGCGTACGCCTGCCTCGTGGTGGTGCTCGGCCCCGCCAGCGCGGCCATGCACGCGACGCAGTCGGCCGCGGGCGGTCAGCTCGACCTGCTGAGCATGTACCTCGTGGCCTCGTTCGCGGCCGCCTACGCGCTGATGCGCCTGGCAAGGCGGGGCACCCGGCTCTTCACCGGGCTCTTCGTGGCGTTCGTGGGCGGGTGCGAGCTGGTGGGTCTGTGGCCGCACGAGGTACCGGTCGTGCGGTACGCCGGCAACGTCGCGTTCGCCGCCTTGCTGCTGACCGTGGTCGTGGTGGAGGTGCTGCTGTGGCGGCGCGCTCCGGCCCCCGGTCGCGGACGCACCGACCTGCGCTGGGGTGCCGCGTCCCTGGCCACCATCCTGGTCGCCTTCGCGATCTGGAACGTCACCTCGGGGGCCTGGTGTGACCCCCACTCGCTGGTCCAGGGGCACGCCGCCTGGCACCTGCTGGACGCGGGCGCGGCGTACCTCCTCTTCCGGCTGTGGGCGAGCGAGAAGAGCGACCGACCGCGGTGTGCCGCTCCAGGAGCTCAATAGAAGCCGTAGCGCGCCAGTGGCTCGACGAGCATCCGCTCCTCGTAGGACAGGTGCGAGGCCATGGTGTCCGCGAGCAGGTCGACGGCCTCGCGGAGTCGGGGCATGCTTCCCGGCTCGGCAACGACGGCCACGAGCGCGCGGTCGACCTCGTCCAGCACGCCGGCGATCACGTGGTGCTCGTCCTCGAGCCGGTCGATCACGGGCGCCAGCGCGGAGTCCCGCGAGCGCAGGTGCGGGAACATGCTGGTGTCCTCGATCGTGTGGTGCGTGGTCACCAGGCGGCAGTAGGACTGGCAGTAGGCGCCCAGTGCCCAGTCGTTCTGGCGCATCGTCATCGTGTTGATCAACGACCGGGCCCGGCCGGCGTCGATGCTGCCCGCCTCGACCTGGTCGATCAGGTCGAAGAGCTGGCGCAGCTCCGCGCGCAGGTGGTCGTGGACGTCCACGAGGTGCCGGCCGGTGGCGCGCTCGTGGTCGGTCCAGGCCAACGCCGGCAGGTCGTGGTCGTACGCCGGGCGCGTCGACTCGTCCCAGGGCGTCCGGGAGCTGCGGCGTACCCCGTCGTCCGGCGTCGGACGCACCGGCACGCCACCGCTGATCGGTGCCGGTTCGGGCGCGGGCTCCTCGTGCACGGCTGGCTGCCGCGAGCGCTCGGCGAGCACCAGCTCGCGGACGGCAGGAGCGACATCGGTGCCGAACCGCTGGATCTGCGCAGGGTCGTCGGTGGCCAGGATGAACGTGCTCGTGCCGTGCTCGAGGGTCAGCTCCGCGAGCCACTCGGCCCATGCCGGGTCGTCGGAGGCATTGACGTTGTAGAGCCGGCGCACCTGCGACGGGTCGCGCCCGGCCTCGAGCGCCGCGGCGTCGATGCGGGCGTTGCGCTCGGCAAGCGTCTCGGGCGGCACGTATCCCTGGCTGGGCAGCCAGCCGTCACCCACCCGGCCGGTGAGCTCGAGCATCCGCGGCCCGATCGCGCCGATCCAGATCTCGACGTCGTGGACCGGCGCGGGGCCGGGGTGCACGCCGGAAAGGGCGTAGTGCTCTCCGGTGAAGCGCACCGACCGCTGGTCGGTGTCCCAGGTGCCCCGGATGACCGCGATCCCCTCCTCCAGAGCATGTCGTGCCTCCCCCGGACTCCGTCGCGGACCACCGGCCGCCGCGATCGCGTCCCAGAACCCGCCCGCGCCGAGGCCGAGCTCGACGCGGCCGCGACTGAGGACGTCGAGGCTGGCCACCGTCTTCGCCAGGACGTACGGCGGCCGCAACGGCAGGTTGCTGACGTTGGTCGTCACCCGCAGCGACGACGTCCGGGCCAGCACGGTCGCGGCAAGCGCCCACGCGTCGAGGAACCGCGCTTGGTAGGGGTGGTCCTGGAACGTCGCCAGCTCCAGCCCGCTCGCCTCCGTCAGCAGCGCCAGCTGCGCCACACGATCGGGGTCGCCTGCATCAGGGGTGAGGAACGTTCCGAACTGCAGGTCCTGGCCGTAGTCGGGCATGCGGACATTGTGAGCGACACGGCCCAACCGATGGTCGAGCTCGTGAGAGCCGCGGCATCGGCAAAGCGCTGAGCGCACCACCGCCGGTCGAGATGTGAGGCGCCCCGGCCGGCGGAGCCGTCTCCGTGCCCGTCCGTTCGCAGGTGCGCTCGCTTCGCGGCCGGCAGGCGCCGGAACTTACTACATATGTATTAAGTCGAGCGGGACTGCCTCACCTGCGGCCGGCCGCGCACCACGCCTTCGGCCGCGGGGACCGCGTCGTCGCGCTCGCCGAGCAGCACGGGCAGCTCACGATCGGTGCCCACCTGGTCTGGGACGAAGGGTTCGGACCCGGATGGAGCGACGCCGACCGGTGGGGGCTCGGGCGACGCGAGGCCCGGCGGCTCCTGCACGGCGTGGTCCGCGCGGAGGTCGAGCGACCGCTACACCTGGCTCGAGGAGGATCGGCCCCGCCAGGACGGTCGGCGCCGACGGCCCCTGCACATCGACCGCCGGCTGCGGTCCAGGCCGGCGTACGACGCCATGGCGCGAGCGCTCCGCCACGCCCCGGTGCGCCGTCCTCTGTTGGCGTCTCGGCCAGGGCTACTGAACGTCGGGCTGCAGCCGGATGCGGATCAGCGTCTCGAGCGAGACCGACTCGCCGTCGCGTCCGCCCTCACCGACCACGAGCGGCGGCGGGACCGGGTCGAGGTGGAGCGTGCGCCACCGGCCCCAGCGGCGGGGCGCCACGACGAGCACGTGGTAGCCGCCGTCCCGACTGATCCCCACCGACCGATCACGCTTGAGGTACCAGCCCTCGATGCCGGTGCGGTAGCGACCACCTCCGGTCCACGGTCGGGCGGTGAGCTCCTCGGTCGGCAGACCGGCGCGTACGGCGTCCTCGACGAAGCGGTCGACGAGCGCCTGCGCCTGCTCGGACTC
>NZ_JANINT010000117.1 GCF_024509035.1 Nocardioides sp.
GACTACCTCAGGGAGCAGCGGGTGTCCGCCCAGCTGTCCCTGCGGCAGCTCGCCGAGCAGGCCGGCGTCTCCAACCCCTACCTGAGCCAGATCGAACGCGGCCTGCGGCGGCCCTCCGCGGAGGTGCTGCAACAGATCGCCAAGGCGCTGCGGATCTCCGCCGAGCAGCTCTACATCCGGGCCGGCATCGTCGACCCGCATGCCGGAGCAGCCGGATCGGTCGAGCTCGCGATCCTCGGTGACCCCAAGCTCACCGAGCGCCAGAAGCAGTCCCTGCTGGACGTCTACGCGTCGTTCCTCGCCCTCAACGGGGCGAACGACGAGACCGACGGACCGGCCCGCTGAACTCACCGCCCGGCGCCGCGCCGGGCCACCCCAACCGAAGGAGCAGGACATGGCCAAGGCCAAGTTCGACATCAAGACCGAGGCGACCCGCCCGATCTACGCCGGCGTCGGCGTCACCGACCTCGCCGTCGAGCGCGTGCGCGAGTACGTCACGGACATGCAGAAGCGCCTCACCGAGGTGCAGAAGGACGTCCAGGCCCGGGTGAAGGGCATCGACTTCGAGCCGGAGGCCCTGCGCAAGCAGACCGTCACCTTCGTCAACGCCCGCGTCGAGGCGCTCACCAAGGACGCCAAGGCCCGCCGCGCCGCGATCGAGGCCCGTGTCGAGGAGCTCCAGGCCGACGCTCGCGAGGTGCCGACGAAGTGGCAGCACGTCCTCGACGAGAACGTCTCCGCGCTGAACGACTACTACACCGACCTCGCCAAGCGCGGCGAGACGCTGGTCGAGCGCGTGCGCCGTCAGCAGTCCACCAAGAAGACCGTGACCTCGGCCAAGACCACGTCCGCCAAGGCGAAGACCACCAAGACGCAGGCGACCAAGGCCACCAAGACCACGGCCAAGAAGACCGCCAAGAAGGCCACCACGACCGCGAAGAAGACCTCGGCCGCTCCCAGGAGCAGCGCCAAGGCCACCGCGACCGCGGCCAAGAAGACCGCCTCCAACGCCGCGCAGGCCACCACTGACGCTGCGTCGAAGGTGGGTGACTGACGAACAGCTGACGCTGTTCTAGCAAGCCGCGAGGCCCCCGGGAGGCATGAGCCCTCGGGGGCCTTGTCGTGTCTGGACGCGGTGTGACGTGTAGGCATCGCTCGCGTTGGGAACGATAGGGGAGCACGTGTGATCGGGACACGGAAGGAGCGGGTGTCAGATGTCTGCAGAGCCACTGCCCGCCGATGTGATGGAGTGGATGGGCATGGACGAGGCGATGGTGCCGTTCGTGCTCGACCTCGCCCAGACCGAGGTCCACTGCTAGACAGCCGGGTCCCCGACCACCTCTCGCTCATCGGGCCGATCCCGGTCCTCGCGTAGGCTGACCGCGTGCTGCACGTGTTCCAGGCCGAGGCGAACCTCATGCTGCTGATCGAGCTCGCCCTGCTGGTGGTCAAGCTGTTCGCGTTCATCAACAGCCTGATGTACTCCGCCGCGGCCTACGACGCGGCCAACAAGCTGACCAAGCCGGCCTGGACGATCATCCTCGGGCTGGGTCTGGTGGTGCAGGTCGTCTTCGGCGGGCCGCTGGGGCTCATCAACCTCGCGTTCACCGTGGCGGCGTTCGTCTACCTCGCCGACGTGCGTCCTGCGCTCTCCTCGCTCACCCGCCGTCGCTGAACAGACCTTCCTCCAGATTCCCGCAAGTTCCCTCAGGTCTCAGCCGACCCGGTCGGCGCGGTCCTAGCGTTGGCTCACCAACGACGACTGGGGGGTAGTCATGGGGATGTCGGACGTGCGTCCGTGGGGATCCTGGGAGATCCTCGACGAGGGTGAGGGCTACAAGGTCAAGCGGTTGGTCGTGAGGCCGCGGCAGCGGCTCTCCTACCAGACCCACGCCTACCGCTCCGAGCACTGGGTGGTCGTCAGCGGTACGGCGACGTACGTGCTCGACGGCGTCAAGCGTTCCGCGGGCCCGGGTGAGACGGTCGACGTCCCGCTCGGTGCAGCCCACCGGCTGATCAACGAGCACGCCACCCCGTTGGTGGTCATCGAGGTGCAGCGCGGTCGCTACACCGGCGAGGACGACATCGTCCGTCTGCAGGACGACTACGGTCGCGCCGGCGTGATGCTGGAGACCGTCGGACGGCTGGTCGACTCGCGGCTCTGAGTCCGGCATCCGCGCCCGGGCTCGGGCGCCGCCTCCATGCAATTCTCGGCGCAGGCTTCTCAAGCAGCGTCCCCTTAAGCCGATCTGTTCAGCGAACGAAACGGAATTCGCTGACAAGGGGACATGGATGTCCACGAAGCTCTCGAGCGCGCCCGCACGCCGTCTCGCCGACGCCCGCACCCCTGCGACCGTCGCGTTGCTGGCGGCCGCGATCATCGTCATGCCGGGCGCGTCCGCGCCGCAGCTGGCCGCCCGGGCCGCCGGGGCCGTCTCGCCGTCCGCCACGCCGACCTCCGCCGGGGCGAGGTCCGCGCCCTCCCAGGCCGTCCTGGAGCGTCAGCCCGAGACGAGGCGCTCGGGCACGCGCATCGTGGTCGACTGGGGCGACCTCACCCCGGTGCAGGGCGAGCGCACGGCCATCGCCGGCAGCGTCCCCGTGCCGAGGAACGGCGGCCCGCGCTGGGTCTACCTCGAGGAGTGGAACTTCGAGGACGGCGTCTGGGCCTACCGCAAGGACACCCGCTCGGGTGCGGGGGGACGGTTCCGGCTCGCCGTCACCCTCGACCGGGTCAACGAACCGCGCCGGTTCCGCATCTCCGTGGGCAAGGGTCCCGGGGTGCCCCCGCTCGCCTCGAAGGCGGCCACGTTCACGGCCGTCTGGCAGCCGGCGGGACCCGTCACGAGGACCTACCCCGGGATGACGGTCGTCTGGCCTGGGGCGAAGGTGCTCGTCGGGTCGGCCCAGGTCGTCCGCGGGACGGTCACGGCCCGCCTCGCCAAGCCGAGCGTCGCGCTCCAGCGGGAGGTTGGCGGACGCTGGACGGAGATCGCACGTACGACGGCCACCGGGGCAGGAGACTTCGCGCTCCGGCTGCCCACGGCGTACCTCGGCACCGGGTCCTACCGGCTCTCCATCACCGACGGCGCCGGGGGAGCCGTGGAGACTCCTGCCGAACGGTTGTCGATCATCCCCGACTACACCCCGGCGGGACGCGCCGCCAACTACTCGCTCGTGAGCGCGAGCCCGGTCGGCCGCTGGGATCCCTGCGCCCCGATCGGCTACCGGGTCAACCTGGCCAAGGCGCCCTCGGGTGCACTGCCCGACGTGCGGTCGGCCCTCGCGGAGGTCGCCGAGGCCACCGGGCTGCGGTTCGAGTACCGCGGCACGACGAGCGTGGTCCCGTTCGCTGCGGGCGACACCTTCGATCCCGCGGTCGCCGACCTGGTGATCGCCTGGGCCGATCCGGCACAGATGCGTGGGCTGTTCCCGACCGGCACGCTGGGGGTGGGCGGCCCGGAGTTCCGCCCGACGCTCGCCGTCGACCCGTCGGGTACGCCGGTGCGCGAGATCTACCAGGGTGGGGTGACGATCAACACCGCCTTCAACAAGGCCCTCAAGCCCGGCTCGGGCGAGGGGCTGACCCGGGTCGCCGCCCTCATGCACGAGATCGGGCACGCGGTCGGTCTCATGCACGTCGACGGGGACCCGGCGCAGCTGATGTCGCCGTCGGTCGGCTACGGCCTGGACCGGTGGGGCGCCGGGGACCTCGCCGGCCTCGAGACCGTCGGAGCCGCCGGAGGGTGCCTCACCCCCGGCGCCTGAGCCGGCCCTAGGAGCGGCGGTTGCGCCGACGCCGGCGGTCGGGTCCGCGGGTGCCCGCGGGATTGTTCGCCGGAGCCGGGCGACTGGCGTAGCCGTAGTAGCCGTACCCGCCGTAGCCATAGCCCCCGTAGCCGTACCCGCGGCGCTTCTTGATCGTGGGCGCCAGGTTGACCACGACTCCGACCGCCTTGCCGCCGACCGCCTCGATCCGCTCGATCGCGTGGCCGAGCTGGTCCCGGGTCGTCTTCCCGTGCCGCAGGACGACGAGCGCGCCGTCGGCCTGGGCCGCGAGCAGGGCCGCGTCGGTGACCGGGAGCAGCGGCGGGGCGTCGAGGATGACGATGTCGAAGTCGTCGCGCAGCTCGCCGATCAGCTTCTCCATCGCGTTGGACTGGAGCAGCTCGGACGGGTTCGGCGGGATCGGGCCACTCGAGAGGACCCAGAGCCCGGTGTCGGCGTACTGCTGCATCGCGTCGCGCAGGTGCACCTTGCCGATGAGCACGCTGGTGGTGCCGACGCTGTCGTCGAGGCCGAGCCGGGCGGCGATGAGGGGGCGGCGCAGGTCGCACTCGACGAGCACGACCCGCTGCTTGGCCATCGCGAGCGTGATCGCGAGGTTGGTGGCTGTGGTGGTCTTGCCCTCGCCGGGCAGCGAGCTCGACACCACGAAGACCTTCTGGTCGTGGTCGACCTCGACGTACTGCATGTTGGTGCGCAGCACCCGGAAGGACTCCGACCACGGGGTCGCGTCGCTCAGGACCTCGGCCGGCGGGCGCCGCACGGCCGCGGTGTCGGCGTTGATGCGGCCCAGCACCGGAGCCGAGGTCACCTCGGCGATGTCCTCGCTGGAGGACAGTGAGGTGTCGAGGAGCTCGCGGAGGACCGCCGCGCCGACGCCCAACAGCAGGCCCAGGACGAACGCGAGACCGAGGTTGCGGACCGGCTGCGGGCTGACCGGGGTGCTGGAGACTCGAGCGTTGTCCACGATCGAGGCGTGCACGAGGGCGTCGGTCTTGCCCGGCGGGGTCTCGAGCGTGGCGACCTCGTCGCTGAGGGCCTCTGCGTAGCCCTGCGCGATGTCGCGCGCGACGACCGGGTCGGGGTCGGTCGCGGTGATCTCGAGGATCACGGTGTCGGGGTGCACGGTCGCTGAGACGGCGGCCTGCAGCGTGGAGGGGTCCAGACCAGTGCCGAGGTCGTTGGCGACCTGCTCGGCCAGCTTGTGCTTGCCGACGAGCTCGGCGTACGACGTCACCCGCTGGGTCGCGAACAGGTTGTCCTGGTAGGCGTCGGCGGTGTCCGAGGGGCTGGTCGACACGAAGATGCTGACCGTCGAGGAGTACTGCGGCGTGGCCTGCCAGGTGAGCAGGGCTGCTGCTCCGACCGACAGGAGAACCAGGAGGACGACGATGCGCCAGCGGTGACGGATCGCGACCCAGTAGTCCTTGAGCTCCACGTGAGTCCGGTCCCGTCCCCCCATGCGTCCGCCCCATGCGTCGACGCTGTCCGGCAACAGTAACGGTCGCCGCCGGGCCGCGCGGGCGATCCGCGGGACCCGATTTTGCCATTCCGCTCCCGCGGGGGAGATCCGCCGTTAGCGTGAGCCCGACCTCTGCGCGCGCCATGGCACAGGGGCCCTCCGATCGGGCGGGTGGAGCCCCCTCGGTGCGAGCCCACCCGGGCGCCGACGAGGGTGGGGACGATTTCGGGGGAGATCATCATGAGCGATCTGATCGGCCACTTCCGCCGGCGCAGGGCAGCACTGGCTGTCGGGTACGACACCGCCGCCTGGCTGGTCGGCTACGCCGCCTTCGCCTGGCTGCGGCTGGACAGCGACAGCTCGAGCGTTCCGTGGAGCGAGGTGATGACGATCGCCGCGGCCACGGCCGCGCTGTACGTCGTGGTCGCCATGCCGATCCGTCTCCACCAGGGCCGGGCGCGCACCGCGAGCCTCGAGGAGATGGTGCTGCTCGGCGTGGTGATGGGGGGTCTCGGCGGGTCCGTGTTCCTCGTCAACCTGGTCACCCACTGGGTGCCCCGGAGCATCCCCGCCGGCGCCACGCTCGGCGCCCTGGTGCTCGCGGGCTGGGCCCGGGCCACCTGGCGCACCCTCCAGGAGCACGACGAGCGGACGGTGGCTGGCGAGGACTCCCAGCGGACCCTGGTGGTCGGCGCGGGCGAGGCCGGCCGTGAGCTCATCACCTCGATGCGGCGTGATCCGCTGCGCCGGTACGACCCGGTCGGCCTCGTCGACGACGACCCCTACAAGCGGCACCGTCGGGTCCGCGGGGTGCCCGTCCTGGGCACCACGTGCGACCTGGCCACTCACGTGGCCCGCACCGGCGCCACCACGGTCGTCATCGCGATCCCGAGCGCGAGCGCCGAGACCGTCAACCGGTTGCGGCTCGCGGCCCTGGCCGCTCACGCCGCGGTGAAGGTCCTCCCGTCGACCACCCAGCTGCTCACCGACAGCGTCGGCATCCGAGACCTGCGTGACATCAACATCACCGACGTACTCGGTCGCAACCAGCTCGACACCGACATCGACGCCATCGCCGGCTACCTCACCGGCCGCAAGGTGCTGGTGACCGGTGCCGGCGGCTCGATCGGCTCCGAGCTGTGCCGCCAGATCCACCGGTTCAACCCGGCCGAGCTGATGATGCTCGACCGCGACGAGTCCGCGCTGCACGCCGTCCAGCTCTCGATCCACGGACGCGCGCTGCTCGACTCCGACGACGTGATCCTCTGCGACATCCGCGACGAGGCCGCGGTGCACGCCGTCTTCGCCACGCGGCGACCCGACGTCGTCTTCCACGCCGCCGCCCTCAAGCACCTGCCGATGCTCGAGCAGTATCCCGCCGAGGCCGTGAAGACCAACGTCATCGGCACCCGCACGGTGCTGCGCGCAGCCGACCTCGTGGGCGTCGACAGGTTCGTCAACATCTCCACCGACAAGGCCGCCAACCCCTCGAGCATCCTCGGCTACTCCAAGCGGGTCGCCGAGCGCATCACCGCGGAGCAGGCACGCCAGGCCAGCGGCACCTACCTCTCGGTCCGGTTCGGCAACGTGCTGGGCAGCCGTGGGTCGGTGCTGTCGGCGTTCGCCAAGCAGATCGCCGCCGGCGGGCCGATCACGGTCACCCACCCCGACGTCAGCCGCTTCTTCATGACGATCGAGGAGGCCTGCCAGCTGGTCATCCAGGCGGCCGCGATCGGCGGCCCCGGCGAGGCCCTCGTGCTCGCCATGGGCGAGCCGGTGCGCATCGTCGACGTCGCCCAGCAGCTCATCGAGCAGTCCGGCACCCCGGTCCGCATCGAGTACACCGGCCTTCGCGAGGGCGAGAAGCTGCACGAGGAGCTCTTCGGCGACGGCGAGCCGCGCGACCAGCGCCCCCGCCACCCGCTGGTCTCCCACGTCCCGGTGCCGCCTATCGAGGACCAGGACGTGCTCGCCCTCGCCCGCCACACCGCACCCGAGGACGTCCGCCTCACCCTGCGGCTCGCGTGCGAGGGGGCGGTCACCGAGACGCGCGTGCACGGCGGCGCACCGTCGCCGATCGCCGGGTGAGGCCCAGTAGGAATCATCGAGCACCATCTGCGGGTCGTGCAGTCAGCGGCAGGCCCGCTCGCCTGGGTCAGGCGGAGGCGCGACCCAGGGGTGGCGCCATTGGTTCGCGATAGTCCTCGTCGAGCCAGTCGTCGAGACAGAGTCCGGTGAGCGCGGCCGTGCGACGGATGTCCTCGGCGAAGTGCTCGGTGAGCTGTGCTTGCTCGTCGCGGCGCATGGCCCCAACGTGTGCCGCCATGACCGGCACGATGTACTGCTGGTCTTTGTGTGCGAGTGGCGCCTCCTCCAAGCTCAGAAACGACTCGAGACGTCTGAGCTCGACAACCGGCTCGGACCAGAGCTGATCGGTCCGAAGGAAGTGGACTCGCGTCGGCGAGAAGAGCTCGAATGCTCGCTCGATCTGGTCCGCATAGAAGCCCCGCTCGACGTACGAATAGATGCGATGAACGCCCATCGGGGCCCGGCGCACTCGTTCGCGCACGGGCACCGAGGTGGCGTCGGCGAAAGACATGGTTTCAAGGTTGCGCGCGATCTCCATCCGCCAGTGCGAATATGCCCGGAGGGCTGGCTGCCGCAGGGCGATCACGAGTCTCGCAGCTGGGTTGTAGTCGTGGAGGCGCGCGAGGGCCGGCGGCCAGTAGCTGTAGATGGGGGTGGCCTCGCCTCGAAGTTTGCCGGGCGTATGTCGCGGAAAGTGAGCATGGAGATCCCCATAATCGGGATCGCTCCAGTCGACTGCCTCGTCATCGAAGAAGTGTGGCTCTTTGATCCACGACATCTCGACCCCAGGATGCCGCTGCAGGTGGTGGGCGAGCGCCGTCGTGCCCGCCTTCTGGGCGCCGACCACGAAGAAGTCGACCAAACCGGTCATCGGCTGAGTCGCGGGGACCTCGGAGGTCTGAGCACGGACACAACCTACATTGCGGACGGCGTTGGTCCGTGATTTCTCGGCCACGTCGCTGACGTCGTCGGTCTCTGTCGGTCGTTGCTGCCCGGCCGTCACCCCCCGCTCGGTGGACACGTCACCGTGCGCGACCCTGCGGCTTCAGCGTCGACGCAGCCACCCGTTCGGGTTGTACGTCGCGTTGTGGCCATAGCGGTCGCACAGGTCGGTGTCGATCTCGTAATCAACTCCGTGCCGGTCGAGGAAGTCGGCCACGCCGCGGTTGGGGCCGTGGTCATACCGGCGATACTGTTCGCCGCTCAGCCGGGACACGACGCCGTCCTCGACGACGATGTAGTCGCCGGTGCGGAGGTGATCGTGGAAGTAGTTGAGGACGGCCGTGGTCTCCCGGTATTGGTGGCTGCTGTCCTCGACGACCAGGAACGGGCGCGGGCACCGGGCCAGTAGGTCCTTGGTCAGGACCTTGTCCAAGCTGTTCGCGTCGCCGTGCAGGAAGTCGATGCGCGCGTCGTCGAAGTCGACGAGGTGCTCGATGTCGACCGAGACGACCCTGCCGTCTCGGTTGCCATGAGCCGTCAGCATGTCTGCGAACCAGAGCGCACTGCCACCGAACTTCGTACCGATCTCGATCACGGTGCCGGTGCGCTGGCGTGACAGCAGTTGCAGATAGAGAGCGATGTCGAAGGGGCTCTTGAAGAACGGCACCCCGCGATACACCGTGCGCATGGTGCCCTGCTGCATGCGGTCGAACACCGCGTCGGGCACCGAAGATGTCCAGGCGCGGCCACGCACTGGTGGCGGTCCAGGCGTCTGGGTCATCGGCCGTCCTCGACCTGGATCAAGCCTGCGGACTGCAGGACGCTGGGCCAAGCGGACTCGGGGAATCGGCCGAAGAGCAGCGGACGGCGCTTCGGAGGTAGGAAGTCATGCCCACGGATTGCAACGTACTCGTCGTGGAACTCCTGCCAGGGGTGCACCAGCGCGTTCGTCGCTACCCCGCCGTGGAACTGATGAAAGGTGCCCTCGCCCAAGAGCATGATCACCTCGACGCTCTCGTCGCCGCAGAGCCGCTCCCAGATGTCGAGATTTGCTAGGCCACCTCCGGGGGCCCTGAACGTCGGGTCAAGACCGCCGATCTCGTGCCAGTGGTCTCTCTTCAAGAACAACGCGTTCGTCTCCTGGGGAACCTGGAACCAACCTCCCGCCGAAGACGCGGCGAAGACAGATATCCGGAATAGTTCGTAACCGTCGTTTCGCCAGGCGACCGTGTTCAGCAACTCATCTTCCGTTCGCTGGTCATACCCCGCGTGCACCGACGTTGACTGGACGTCTGGCCCCAGGTGAAAGGCGAGGGTTCCCACCGCCGGACGCGGGTGGAGATCGGCAGCTTCGAGCGCGCTGGCGATCAGTCGCGGCGAAGCCATGCGGGCGCCGTCGATGAAGACGCCGATGAGGTCGCCCCGTGCCAGCTTCAATCCGCGGTTCACGGCGGCTACGGGAGAGGGGGCGGCATCCGTCATCCTGTGGATCGTGAGACGCGGGAACATGTCCGCGAGAGCGTTAAGGTAGGTGTCGTCCGGCGAGCCATTGTCGACGACGACGACCTCGTAGTCGTCTGGGTCGATGTCACGTTGATTGGCAGGCGAGAGTGTGTGGAGGGTCCTCGGCAGTTCCCGGGCCATGTCGTAACTGACGACAACAACGGACGCTCTGACGGTCATTCCGGCCGCGCCTCGACCGCTTCGCGAAGTACTCGTTGGGCAGCCGGCGCGGGGAGCCCGGCATCCCGCACGTGTCGGAGCGCCTGCAGGAGATCCTCGACCTGGGGAGCATCAGGGGAGATGGCGGAGGACCGAGTAATCACATGGGCCGGGGGCTCGTGATGGCCGGACCATTGTCGAACGAGTGGGTTGTACTGGTCCCAAAGCGCGCGGTTGTCCGGGTCTAAGCCAGCGATCAGGAGGAGACCCGTCGGCGCCGTATCCAGCATGACGAGGATGAGATCGGGTCGGGCGGCGCGCAGCATCTCTGTGAACTTCCAGATGTCACCGGTCCACACGCGAGTACGTCGATCCCGCTCCGCCTGAGCCGGATGACACGGGAGCACATCATCAACGACCACCAGAGTCGCGGGATGGGCGCGACGCTCGATGTTCATGAAGTCGCGCAAGGCGTACTCGAAGAGGTGCATGCCATCGATGAAGGCAAGGTCCAGCCGCTCGGTGAACGTCTCGTGCCCGGCCTCGGCAAAGAAGCCGTCGCTGGTCGTCTCGACGATCGTTGTCGAGTCGGGGAGGCCTACCTGCACTTCCGGGGAGGGGTCCACGCCCACCGCCGGCCCGTTTGCGAGTGCGAGGCTTCGCCCATGGCGGACCCCGATCTCAAGATAGAGCGCGGGCTCCAGAGCCTGGTGCATGTGAGCGAGGGTGTCGAGATAGCGCATCGCGCCGCTGATCGACTCTTCCTCCTCAGTCCCGGTGGGCGAGGCCGCGAGATCGTAGCTCGACTGCGGTGCGGGGATCATGGCCGGTTCGGGGTTGAACCACAGAGGCTGCCAGGCAAACACGCCGACTAGGTCGCGCCACGGGCCGCGCTCGTCGTGGTCTAAATGGAGCAGTTGGCAACCCGCGTACTTGGCGAGCGCTCGGTAGCCGTCAGGGTAGTAGCGGTAGCAGTCGACGGGGTATTGATGAATCGGACCGGCCGAAGGGGCGATCAAGATGAGGAGTCCGTTCCTCTTCAGCACCCGCATCATCTCGACGAATGCCTGCCAGAAGAACTCGCAGTGCTCGAGCATCTGTCCAGACAGGACGATGTCCACGGAGTGATCGTCATACGGCAGCACATAGGGGTCGTCCAGTACGACGTCGACACCCTCGGCGTCCTCAAGGTCGACGGTCTGGTATCGGTAACGAGGGTCCTCGAACAAAGGTCGGTAGCCACCGTTGACATCCGCGCCGCCGATGTCAGCCACCAAGATGTGGTCGAGTCCGCGCATCGCTGGGGTGACGAACCTGCTTTGGCAGAGGGCCATGTTCTCGAACGACGAAGCATGCATCTTGTGCTCACAATCTCGCGGTAGGCGTGAACGGTTGGCAGTTTCGGGTCGAGTGCCTTCACTCCGTCGCAGGGACTGGGGTCCTCGGTGTAGTCGAGTCCGGGGATCAACTTATCGGCATCACTAGCCCCACGCGACCTGGATCACGCGCCGTCTCCACATCGAAGGCGCTCCTGGCCCCCGGCGTGTCCGAAGACTGGTCTGTCCTGGTTCTGCGGAGTCGAGATTGCTGGATTCTCATGCCACAGTGATTTGGTGTTGACGGATTCGAACCTTGCCGCTGCGAGGCATCCGAGTTGGCTGCCTATGGCGCGACTATCAACAAGCCGCAGCCCACATAGAGGCGGCGGAGATCGTGGGGCGCTTCCGACACCACGAACGACCAGGATTAACTAAGTCCCCCGCGCCGAACACCTTGCCAGGAACTTCCACTTCCGGTTGAACTACCTGGTGCCGTGAGGGGCGGTGCCGGCGAACCAGTCGCGCAGAGATACGGCGTCGACGCCGAACCGGCTACGCTCGATTGCGTCCACGATCCGGCGATAGTCCTCGCGGAATCGGTCGAGCTCGAGGTCCCTGTCGTCGCTGTACTTGATCGCTGTGGACGTCGGCTCAGTGCCGCGATCGACTGCCGCGATCCGCTCCTCGGACTCACCGAGGTCGCGCAAGATCGTCCACACCGTCCCCCACGGATCCGCGACCAGATCCTCGTAGGCGATGAACCGAGGCGTATGTCCATAGTAGGCGCAGAACGACGAGGCGTACTCCTCCATCCGCCGGATCCTCACGACCTGGGCGGCAACCTCGAGTGTGGTGGGGAGGCCCTCGCGCGGGGTCAGGGCCTTGAGTTCGGACGTGTGCCAGATGCCCGTCTTCATCGCGTGCGCGAACGAGTACGCCTGAGCAACGATGTCGCGACGGTACAGGAAGAACGTCGGCGTCAAATCGGGCGGGAAGACATCTTCCCAGTCGATCAGCGGCAACATGTCTCGAAGGCGATCCGGGTCAACCTGTAACCCGAACCGATGTCCGGCGTTGTTCTTGGTGAGCACAGTCGCGAAGTAGCCGCCCAGTGTCTCCGTCTCGAGGTGGCGGGAGTGCAACGCCACCCCGTAGTTCAGCCACTCGCGAGGGTTACCAGCGAGGCCCGTCTCGGCCAACATCTCGCTCAGCCAGGTCGACCCGCACCGGCCCATGATGAACATGACATAGGGCCGCACAGAGCCCCAGTGCGTGCGCTCGATGCGACCCTCGCCCGCCACCCCTACCAGTTGCTGCGCGTGATTCACCCCAGCAGCATAGGGCTAGAGGTAGATGTGGCGGACCTCATCGCGAGGCATCATCTTGAGTTCGTCGGGCGGGGAACAATGGGTCTTGTCACGCTGGAGTCAGCGCGCACGACGTCAACGGCATTGCGAGCGACGGGGCGTTGATGACGTTGCAGCCGGCCTGCAGGTCTCGTATGCCCTGACGTGCGGGTGGACACCACCCTCGCAGGTTCCCGTGCGGCGAGCATCATCACGAGCACCAGCTTCGCTGTTGGCGCAGCACCTGCGCGCGCCGTTCGATTGACAAATCGAACACTCTTAACTCGAAGATCCTAGGCACGCCTACCGACGTCTCTGGGTTGACGGTCAGCAGTGCCCCGACGGGCTGTCGGTGGGTGCGCAACGACAACCGCCCACCGTCTCAGGCATAATCAACGTGATTTTATTGCAGTCGCCCTGACATGGCTAGGCCGGCATCTCATTCCGTGTGGCTTCGGATCTCCCGAGGACCAACAACGACCGCGCAGAGATGCGGCATCCGGACGCGTTTACCGCCAGTGCAGCGCTGTATTTGTGTACAACGAGGACGTGCGCTAGGCCCACGGCCACTGCCCCCATCCTATGCTGATGGGGTGCCGATCATCGTCTCCGCGACTCTGACCGCGCCGAACTACGACAACGAGACATCGCGGCTAACGGGCGCGGTCTATGACGAAGACGGCACCCTGGTGGCCACATGCCTGCGCGACTCGCGGCTGGCTTGGAAGCACGACGATCCGGAGACCCTGCCCTCGCCTCCAACCAATGCCGAGCGGCTGCGGGAGGCGCGCTACCTCGGCCGGTACATCGGCCACTTCGGACACTTTCTCATCGAGACGCTGCCCGCGCTCGCGCGCGCAGGCTTCGATGACCTTCCTCTACTGTTTCATCCGTGGGGCGTGCCGGATGCGCCGGGGGCGGGCTATCGGGCGTTTCTCCTAAACGCCCTCGGCATCGACGAGGCGCGGATCGGGTTTGTACGACGTGTCACGGTCGTTGACAAGCTCCACGTTCCCGACTCACTTCCGAACGTGATCCTCGGCGACGTAGACAGGGCGACTCTCGACGCCTACGCCTTCATCCGGCAGGCCGCTCTCCGAGTGACTCAGGCGACGCCCCACGGCGGCGCCATCTATCTCTCGCGCCGGGCCTTCGACGGCAGGCGGGAAGTCAAGGGCGAAGACACGGTAGAGGATGCTTTCCGCCGCGACGGCTACACCGTCATCCACCCGCAACAGCTACCCATCCACGAGCAGATCGGCCTGGTCGCCCGAGCGGAAGCGGTAGCCGGATTCGAAGGAAGCGCACTACACCTGTGCGGCTTCATGCGCCCCGGGAGTCGGGTTACTGTGGTCACGCAAGACAGGCCCGTCCCGCTCGCGATCTTGGCCGTGAATGACGCCCTGGGGCACGTCACGACAGTCATCCCGTCCACCGGCGTCGGCTAAACTACGCGCCCGGGATGGCCGGGGCGGGGGTGTTCTCGAGCCAGAAGCGATGCACTCGCTCGAGCCGTTCCAGGTCGACGGCGTACGACGGTCCCTCGCCTCGGCCGGACTCGAGGAGTCAGTGCTGCAGCGACCATCGTTTGGGCTATCAGGGCAGCATCCCTCGATGCGCCATCTCGCTGGGGCGCGATAGCATGCCGCTGTGGCCGTAGACGATTGGCATACAGACATATCCGCAGAGGGCGTTAACGCCTTCGCAGAGGCACAGATGGGCTCGCGGCTCGTTTCTACTAAGGACGCGATACAACCACGATTGCCCGACTGCATCACCTTCCTTTGTGGCACCTTCAGTTATGGCGTGCCTCACGTCTGGGCTGAAGTTCAAGACCTCCCGCGGAGGTTTGAGATCGGCGAATTCTGCAGTATCGGCCCAGAGGTACAGATATTCGTCGGTCGTCATGGGCGGCATGAGACGAAGGCGCTGTCGACCTATCCGATGGGAATGTTGGCTACGCCGGAGTGGCGTCCGGCGGTAGCCTCACCCAAGGAGGCGCAAGAAAATCTTGATGTTACGATCGGCTCGGATGTGTGGATCGGATCTCGCGTCACAATCCTTGCCGGAGTCACGGTCGGGCATGGGGCGGTGATTGGAGCGGGGTCAATTGTCACCCGGGACGTGGAACCATTCGCTATCGTTGTCGGGGCGCCGGCGCGAGTTGTGAGATACCGCTTCGAAAGCGAAATCGTTCGATCGGCCCTGCTACGATCTCGTTGGTGGTTGTTGAAGCCGGCTCAACTCTGGCCAATCTATCCGCGCACGGCGGATGACGATGCATTGATCGCATTCGCGACCGCCGCACAGCAGCGTGTAGAGGAAGAGTTTGACGACGTACCGAGGGTGAGTCGCTCTGTCGCGAGCCTGGCCGCGTGGAATTACCCGAGTTTGAGCGAGTACGCCGACGCCCTTCTGAAGGGCGTCCTCGATGCTCCCTGTCTGCCGCCCGAGCAAGTGCAGCTGCAATACACCGGTGCCGCTGGGCAGCAACTCATGGAGCGCAGCGTGCATTTCGTAACCTATCTCAGTCAGCAGATCCCCGAACTGAGCACTGCTTCCTGGCGCGGCTTGGACTTTGGTGTCGGTTGGGGCAGGTTGGCGATGTTAATGCGGCATTTCGGAGCCGCCGAGCGGCTTGATGTCGCCGATGCCTGGCCGGCATCTCTCGAGCTTCTCAATATTACCAAGCTCGACAATCGCCGGATACTTGTCCCTGACGTAATCGACTCGGTTTCTAACCCTTTGCAATCTGGGCACTACGACTTTATCTACTCATTCTCGCTGTTTACCCATCTTTCTCGCGTCGCTTACCTCAAAACGGTTGATGCCCTGATTGATTCACTTGCCCAGGGTGGCAAGTTGGTCATCACTGTGAGGCCGGAGAGTTTCGTCGAGTACTTCGCATCCCGCAATCCGGAGCTTGAGGTGCCCTCGTGGAACGGCGAAGAATGGTTCGTTCCCACTTACTCTGATACCTACGGCGAATCGGTGCTGTCTTTGGACATTCTCATTCGAGCGATTGATGGGCGAGCGAAAGTCGTGGATGTTAGCCGAACCGATCTTGATCCATTCCAGATCTATGTAACTATCCGGCGGAACTCATGAGCCTCGCGTAACGCGGCTCGCTGGCCCGCCTCCCGGGCCCGGGTGGCGTGGTTGTAGCCCGAGCTAAGGTTGCCTGCCCGCGGTCGAGCGGGCAACAGCCGGCGGTGCGATGCCGGCCGGCGAAAGGAAACTCGACTCGATACCTGACCTGAGGGGAGGCGGGCACTTGAACCTAGCGGCGCGCATGTCACCGATTCCTGCAGCTCGCGACGTGCCAGACAATCCACGCCGCTGCTGAGAGCCCATCTGGGCATCGCTGACCATCGAGCCACTGTGCTGGCCGGATCAAACGGATCGGGCATCTAGTTCTGCTGGTCAACGGCTTCCCGACGCTTCCATCCGAACTCCGGGGTTCACTGTGGGAGCCGACGGGCGCGGACCACGATCTGATGGGGATCACCCGGAGCCCATTCGAGTTGTGGTTGCGCTAACCCGTTCTCACGACAAAGCCGGTCAAGGTAGCCCAATGACACTGATGTGTTTCCGTACTGATCGTGACCCGGATCGGGCCGGAAGTAGAATTCGGCCCGCTCTGCCTCCCGCAGTGCGCCCTCAAGCTCCGGTCGCAAGGACCAGTACTCAGGCGAGCGAACAGTGAAGACGACAACACCCCCCGGCTTGAGCATCCGTGCGAGCCCGGCTAGGCACGAGGCAAATGCTTGAGGCCCAAAGCTGGTGAAGACCGAGAACGCGTAGACGACATTCAGACTGCGCTCGGGCGCAGGCAAAGTCTCGAGAAGCGGGTCGCTCTGGACGAGCTCGACGGGAACCCGCAACTGCCGCGCCTCCTCCAGGCTCGACTCCCACGCATCGCAGCCGGTGAGGTTCGCGGGCTTCGAGTACTTCAACCACAGCATCGCCAAACGCCCCCAACCCACACCGAAGTCAAGCACCTTGGCGTCGGCCGGCCTCACCCCTGCTTCGGCGCAAGCAAGTAAGACCTGGTTGACGTGGGCAACCGATTGTCGGAGGAGTTGACCGCCCGACAGGCCCGTCCACTCCTTTTGGAGTGAGGCGTCCGGCATCCGAGGGAGGAGCAGGTCGGCTCGGCCGAAGTGCTCTTCAGGCGCATTAAGCAACTGGCCCCAGATCGCGACTGGAATCCGCCGAAGGAGGTCGACCAGATTGGTTAAGTCTGGACGGAGTTCTCTGTCTAGGCGGGCAACTTCCTCGCGCCACGGTGTCAGGTGGGTCCACGAGCTGTCGTCGAGGAGGGCGCCGGACGTATCGCCGCTCAGCGCGCCGGCGCTAGGGCGCTCCATGCCCGCTCGCGCCCTTGTCGATCTCGGTCGCATCGTGTCGATCGTCGCTTCGAGTCCTGCCGCTCGAAACTATCTTCGCCACCAAGGGTGCAAACTGCTCATCTTGATGGAGCGCAGAAGCGCGTCCGAGGTTGAATTGCTCGTAGAGACGCTCGGCATAGGCGACCGCTAGGCGCCGCACAGGCTCGGAGACGGAGAACCTCTCGGCGATGTCGGCCTGCATGGCCATGATCTCCATCAGGTGTCGCCGCCCGAGGCCGCTCGCAACGACGCTGTGTTGATGGCGGCGGTGGCCGTTCAGTGCGCGCGACACGAACACGAGGTCCCCGTGTTGCAGCACCTCCAGGTAGACCCGCCAGTCTCCAGCGGTGGGCAGTTCGCTCAGGTCCACCCGCTCCATCGCCAGTCGAAGGGTGGTGGCGTCGAACAGCACGGCACTCACGTTTGGGATCGTGTTGCGAATGGCGAGGCACTCCGTGATCTCGTCACGGCCCGAGGCGCGGTAGCGCCGGGTCCAGTCGCGCGCGTGGATGTCCGAGACGTAGTCACGGTAGTGGTGGGCGAGGACCGAACCGTCGGCGCCTAGTTGTCTCGACTCGCTGTAGACCAAGGCGGTCCCTGAGGACCAGAACTCTGGTACGAGCGATGCGAGGAACGTGGGGTCTGCCACGTCGTCGGCCTCGGCGATCCACACTAGATCGCCGGTTGCCAGTTGCGACCCCAAACGCCACTGGGCGAACACCGATCCGCTGTTCTCCTCGTTCACGACGACACGGACGTGCGGTGCTGCGTCCGAGATCGCCTCGTGGATGGCGGTCACACTCCCGTCGGTGGAGGCGTCGTCGAGCACGATCAGCTCGTAAACCGGGTAAGTCTGGTCGAGAACCTGTCGAAGTCGGTCGCCGATGAACCGCTCGTAGTTGTAGTTGGGCACGACAACGCTTACTCGAGGAAGGGCGGCGGGTGTTGCAGCGAGTAGGTCGAGCATGTAGCGCTGGAAGTTGAACTCGCTGGTGACAAGTGCCCGGCGGGCGTGCGCGTCGGCTGGCGAGTCCGACCTGACAGCATCGATGACCCCGGCGGCGAGACTCTCGCCCGACAAGGTCTCGACCAACCTTCCACCAGATCGGACAATCAGGTCGTCCTGTCCTGTGCGATCGCGTCCTGCCACGATCGGAAGCCCGCACATCAGTGCCTCGAGAACCACGCTGGGGAAAGGGTCCTCCCGCGAACTGAGGACCAGCACGTCGGCGGCTTGATAGTAGGCCTCTGGGTCCGAGACGTAACCGACGAGGTGCAGCCTGTCCGAGCCGGCCGCTGCAACGGCATCGACGATGCGCCGATCGTAGGTGTCATGACGGCCTACCCACACGAAGTGGACGGCGCTGCCGTCCGCGGCGGTCGGGCGGTTGGCGGCCATCTCGGCGAAGAGATCCAGACCCTTGCGATGATCGCCGTACCCCACTCCGAGGGCCACCGTCGCGTCGAAAGGCAATCCCAACCGCTCGCGCAGCGCTTGGCGCTGAGCCGCGGATCGCTCCCCGCGGATCGGCTTGTAGATACCTTGAGGGCGGATGATCGCGTCGGTGTCCTGGGGCAGTGCATGGGGGTAGTCGCGCGCCACCTTGTCGGCAGGGAACACGATCCGATGTGCGCCGCTGGTCAAGGACTCCGCGCGCTGGCTCACCGCTGGGTCGGAGAGAACACTCGGCAACTCGTGCACAAGGCCGGTGACATCAGCCCCGGCTCGACGCAGTCGAGAAGCGAAGCCGCCGGAGACAGACGTGTTGCAGATGGCCGTGGTGAATCCGCGTTGGACCAGCCGATCAGCAAGCATCTCGGCGGACGCGTCCTCGTCGCGCGCCAGAACATGTAGCGGCGCGGTCCTGGCGAACTCGGATGCGAGCTCGCCCTCGCCGAGCGCCACCACTTCCACGTGCAGGCCGAAGCGGCCAAGGGTGCGGGTCATAGCGAGCGCCAGCAGTTGCGCACCGTGCGGGTGCATGTCGTGCGTGACGACGACTACTCCTGCCCCATGGGCGCTCACCGGACCGTCGGCAAGCGTGATCTGCGCGTCACGGACGGCGTGGAGCCATTGGTAGCCCTGGGCCTCGTCCGGCTCCAGATAGGCGCCTTCTGCCCACTCGTTCCATGCGTTGATGAAGACCAATCGCCAGGAGGGCTCGCAGCGGGCGATCGTCTCCGCGCCGGCGTTGACGAGCCATTGGCAGAAACCATCCGGGTTGGCGCCCCACAAGATGGCAGCCGACTTCCCACGCCGCGCGGTGTTGTCCCACGAGGGACATACCCCGCGCCACACCGGGTAGGTCGGTTCTGGGTAGCTGTTGCTCCGGTTGGCCAGTTCTACCCAGTCGTAGACCTGTCCCTCGAAGCCTGGCGTCGCCTCGAGTTCGGGCACGTGGAGTGGGCCGGTGTTGTTGGGCGGGAACTCGACCGCGACGTCGAAACCGAAGTCTGCCGGGTCGGTCTTGTCGAAGGACTGCACGTACGCCAGCAGGATCTCCCCGACGCCGTTCTCCCGACACCAGGTGCGCCATCGAGTCGCCGTCGCGACGGGATCGGGCAGGAGAGATGGCCGATAGACCAGAAGCACGGGCTTTCCGTCTACGCGGAGGTAGCGGCGGTCGCGAAGGTAGCGGGACATCTCGGAGATGAAGGCGACGTCGTCCTCGGGGGAATGGCTCTGGCCGATCAGCACGTCCTGTGCTCGGCCATCCCATGTCCGGGTCCAGTTCTCGTTGGCCCAGCAGACGAGAAACTCGAGGTCCAAGGTGTCGTCGGCTAGAAAGGCCTCGAGGGGGCCGTCGAGCAGTCTCTTGCCAGCGAACCAGTAGGCATAGAAGCAGAAGGCTGAGACCCCATGCAGCACGGCCAGCTCGATCTGCCGACGCATGATCGCGGGATCGCGCAGGTCGTAGTAGCCCAGCTCTCCCGGAACGTTCGGCTGCTGGTGTCCGCCGAAGGACGGCGTTCCGCGCACGACGTTCGTCCACTCGGTGAAGCCCTCGCCCCACCATTCATCGTTCTCCGGGATGGGGTGGAACTGCGGCAGGTAGAACGCGACCGTTCGTAACGCCGTTGCTCCGGGTGGTGACCCTGCCGGCGATCCCGAACGCTCAGCAAGAGTTGGCAGCGCCGGTCGAGGATCCGACGCTGGCACCGGCCGCGACTCGGACTCGCTCGGGCCTGCGGATGCCGCGGCTCCTGCGAGCTCGATCGTGAGCGGGGAGAAGTCCTCCAAGCCTGCAGGAGGCCGCGACACGAAGCTGTCCCGGGGCGCCCTGCCCTCACGCCACCCATACAGGGTGTAGTGCACGAGCGGGTTCATGCCGCTCTCGGCCACGTCTGGATTGGCGTCGAGGTAGTACTGCGTCGAGAAGCCCGGACCTGGGTCGCGTCCCTCGACCCAGCCCTGAGTCAGGTAATGGATCAAGGGAGGGACACCCGCGTCTGCCACGTCGACGTAACGAGCGCGGTACCACTCCTCGTCGATCGCACCGCTCGCGGCAACCTCTGCGAGCTCCTCGGGGGTGATCGGGGGCTCCCAGGCTGCTGGTGACTGTCTCACGCTTCCTCCTCCCGAGTCGAAGGCCCTCTCAACGGGCCAGCGAGCTTGCGCCCCCAGCGCCACGCCCTCGATGCTCGCACCGCGCGGCCAGCGGCTTCCTCGGCCCGCCGCTGGCCCTCCACGACGCTGAGGGCGCGAACCAGATGCTCGCGCTCGTGCCGTCGGACCAGTTCTCTCGCGTGCGCAGCGGCAAGGTCTCCTCGCAGCCGCTCTAGCAGCACCTGCGCCTCATGGCTCTCCTGAGCCATCGCCTCGATGCGCCGGGTTTGCTCGAGGCGTCGCACTCGGAGCTGCTCGACGTGCTCGTCCATCAGCCGCCGCTCTTCGGCAAGCCGGGTCAGGAGCGCCGAAGAGCGTACGATCTCGGCGTCCTGACGTGCTCGCACCGACTCGTGGTGTCTGACATGATCTCTGAATACGGCTAGCTCGATCGTCGCGGCTCGGAGTGCCTCGGCGTTGGCGTCGCGGGACTCCCTGAGTTTCTGCTCCGATCGGAGAATCTCCTCATTGAGGTCCCTGGCCTCCTGCAGCGCCAGCTCCAGTGCTGATCGAACCTCGGAACCCTGCTTCAACGCCGAGGCTGACTCCTCCAAGGCTTGCCGGAGCACGTCGACCTGAGACTGGAGCGCCGCAGACTTGCGACGGCTCCTGACCAGCTCGATCGAACGCTCGCTCGCCCCCCCGGGGACATCGTCGAGATCGATCCGGTCCACCGACCCTGGCAATCGCTCGATCCAGTCCCAGAGAGCGCTCTGACTTGCAGACAGCGGCACCTCACAGGCGCCCTCTCGATTGCGGTAGAGCTCCGGGCGGATGGCTTGAAGCCGGTCCCGCGGAACGGTGGTGCCGAGTGCCTCGGCCAGGCTCTGAATAGCATCAGCTGGCTGATCGATAAGCGCTCTGTACCGAACGACGACCGCGCCCCGATCGCCCACTGCCACGAGGGACCGACGCACGTACTCTTCCCAGAGGGCAAGCCCAGTGACGAGAGGCAGGCTGTCTCGCTTGTGCAGCGAGGCAGCGACCTCAGCTGGGTGCCGAAATATCAGAACAAGCTTGGCGTCTGGCGGCAGATGTCGCTCCCAGACGGGCCAGAGCACGCAGAGCCGAGGATCCTTCACGGCAAAAGGTGCCGCTGCTGCGTCCTTGCTCAGTGTCGCAAGCAACGCCGCGACCTGCTCGCCGACTTCTGCCTCAAGGTCAAGCAGTTCGCAGACGTCCGGCGGCCCGTCCCAAGATGCACCGACCTGAGACAGGATTCGGTCGTTCAAGACCTGGACATCAGTGCGTTCGAAGAACCCGTCTGGGTTGTCCTCTCTCGGTCCGAGGAGTTCCTCCGGACGCCCTAGGTACCAGCCGAGATCACTGAGGAGCCGGGCCATAAGGCTCGTCCCCGAGCGGTGCATGCCGAGCACAATCAGCGGTCTGGTCGACGTACTCTCTTCGCGCGCCATCGACTCAACGATGTGTCTCACCGGCGCCTCACTTCTTTCTTCCCGAGAATGGCTCATCACCCGGTCATCGCTCCGCCGCTGCGAAACTGCCCCGGTAGTCCGCCAACACGGAGTCGACCGATCCTTGAGATGACACGACGCCCGCGTCAAGCCACACCGCATCTGTGCACTGCTCCTGCAGCAAGGCGTCGCCGTGACTGGCAAGGACAAGTATCCCGGCCGAAGACATGAATTCGTTCAGTCGGCGGTTCGCCCGAGAGGTGAATTCGGCATCGGCGGTTCCGATGCCCTCGTCGAGAAGGAGCACATCAGGGCGCAGGGAAGTGAGGATCGAGAACCGCAATCTAGCTTGCATTCCGCTTGAGTATGAGTAGACAGGGTGCACGATTCGTTCGCCCAGCCCGGAGAACTGGGCGATGTCCTCGATCCGTCCGCGCATTGCCCGGGGAGACTCTCCCAACTGCACACCCATACTGACAATGTTGTCGCGCCCGCTTGCCTCCTGGTCAAGACCTGCAGCGGACCCGCCAAGCAGCGCGAGGACCCGGCCCTGCACCCGAACAGTTCCGCAAGTCGGGGGCAGCAGCCCAGCCATCACCGATAAGAGTGTGGACTTGCCGGACCCATTGGCCCCAACTAGGCCAACTCTTGAGCCCTCTGCAATGTTGAGATCTATAGACCGCAAGGCATCGATCACCACTGGATCATGAAATTTACGTCGTGCCGTCTGAACGAGACGATTCTTGAGGTTGTAGTCCCTGACTGAGAGCAACTGGTACTTGACGTGGACATTGCGGAGGGCGACCGAAGGCATCAGGACACCCAGTATGGCAAGCGCGACCGAGCCCGGCTAAATACCCAGGCCGCGAGCACCAGATTGATTGCAGTGACGCCAACTACTCCAGTCCACGTTGTCGCGGATGGAAACTCTCCCAGCAAAGGGTCGCGGAAGAGATTCAGCAAGTGCGCAAACGGATTCCATGTGACCAAGACGCCACGTCCGCTGGCATCGACGTCGTCCGCGCGCCAGAAGACCGGCGTGAAGAACATCAGCATCTGCATGATCGATACGACCAAGGGCCCCACATCACGGTACCTCGCGACCGTAGGGCCCAGCCAGAGCCCAATCGCCACGCCGTTCAGCACGATTACGGCGATAGCGGGGACGACGAGGAGGAGCTTGAGGCTGAGCGGCACCAACCCGAGGGCAACGAGTGCGGCAACGATCACCAAGTTGTGCCCGAACTGCAGTAGCTCATGGGTAGCTGACTGAAACACCAGCGCGGAGAGCGGCTGGCGGGTGCTTATCAATGTCGAGGCATTGCTCACGAACACGCTGGCGCCTTGACCTGTAAGGCCGGTCAGCAACCAGAAACCGATGAAGCCACCGGCGATGTAGGGCAGAAAGTCGCTCAGGGACTGTCCGAAGATTGAGCCGAAGAGAACAGCGAGGCCAGAAACCATGGCTGCTGTCTGGAGAGTGAGCCACCACGGTCCGATGACCGTGCGCCGGTACTGATTCTTCACCTGCTCGATAGCGAGATAGGTCCACGACTGCCACCGACGAATCCCCTCCGCGACGTCACCGGCGGCCGCGCTGATCTGAGCGCCGATCGAAGCGTCGATGGGTGCGTAACCCTGCCAAGACAAGCCGGCTGGATCGTTCGCCCTCCGGGCGCCGGCGCGCGGGTGCCGAGGACTCACGAGCTGCTCTCCTCGATGAATGGCGCGGTGGGCGCTGTGGGGTGGGACGGCGTCGAGTTTATAGAACGGACGGCGAAGGCGAGTCGTCGGCCGGCAGGGAGGCCTGTGATGGCACTGCGGGCGACGTCGTCGGCTGCCGACCACGTCGTCGAAACGTCCGGGGATTGAGCGGCCGCCGGTGCGTAGACCGCGCTGACCGTCGAGGACGCAATCCGTCGCAGAGGTTGGCGGAGCGCGCGCGGCAACATGGCCACTCCGAGGCCCGAGGCCGCGGTGTCGACGGGCAGGGAGCGAGGGAGGGCGAAGCCGGCGGCGCGCAGTCGACGCGTCGACCACACCCACGCGCCGGCGATCTGCTCCGCGTCCGTGCCGCGACGAAGACGACGCCGCAGCCGCCGCCAGGCCAGGGCGACCCAGGCGACGCGCACGGCCACGGCCGCCAGGGCGGAGAGCACGACCGCCAGCACGGCGAGCCAGATCGCCCTGAGAGGGGCGCCCGGCTCGCTCGGCGGCGTGTCGACCTGGACGGTCTCGTCCGACGGCTCGGGAAGTGGCGTCCGACGCTGGGCTGAGTCGCCGAGCACAGGGGGCGGTTGGATCGACCGGTCCACGGCCCCCGGGGCCAGGACGGCAGGTTCGCCCTGCAGGCGACGGTCGGCCTGCAGCGCGATCGCGGCCGCGAGGCCACCGATCAGCAATGCCAAGGCGACCGTCGCGATCAGGTGGGGCGCGCGGCCGGTCCACCGCCGGCTTTGGCCCTCGACAACAGCTACCGCGATCGTCGTGACCAGGGCGGTGGCGACGGCGACCGCGGCGACTTCGGCGCCCGCCCCGAGGCCGAGTGCGCCGACGAGGACACCGACGACCGCGGCGGCGAACAGCGCGGGTGCTGGACCCCGTACGGCCGCTACGGCAAGGGCGGTGAAGGCTGCCGCGGCGAAGGTGGACCGTGCTGCGGGGCCGTGCCCGGTCCCCGAAGCGACGTTCACGACCTCGGCAATCGCCAGCGCGGCGGCAAGGCCACCGGCCGCCGCAAAGCGAACTGACAACCGGGCGATCGCCGCCGTCACCACGACCACGCCGACGACGCCCGGGAGGACGAAGGCGAGCAGCGCGAACAGCGACACCGACCCCGAGTAGGCGAGGGACGCCACCGCACAGCACACGCCCGCCGCAGCGGTCCGTGCGTCCACTGCCGGTGCCGCGCTCACAGGTCCTCCAGGCCAGTGGCGTCCGGCACGTCCACCACTCGCACCCCTGCCAAGCTGCTGCCTGCAGCGTCGGCGCCGACCCGGACGACCGTGAGCGGGGCGATGGTGGCGAGCCGGCGCAGCGAGCCCGCCGTGCGCGGGTCGGGTGCCGAGGTGATGACGATCGTGTGAGCGGCCCGGGTCCGCGCGACGACGGCAGGCAGCTCGTCCGCCGCGGTGTCGACGGGTGGCAGCAGCTGGACGGTCGCGAGAGCGTCGAGCAGGCTGCTCGCAGCCCCCGCGGAGGCACTCGTCACGCGTGCTCCTCGGGCGGTGGTGACGAGGTGCACCTGCTCGGCCCGGGTGAGCTGGCTGGTCGCGAGTGACGCGGCGACCTCGACCGCCGACTCGAAGCGCTCCGTGTCCCAGCTGGAGCTGAATCGGCCGCTCGTCGCGTAGGCCGAGCCGTCGACGTCGAGCACGATCGTGGTGCCCGTGGAGGCCTCGGAGACCTGCTGCCGCACGACGAGCTTCCCCGCCCGAGCCGACGAGCGCCAGTGCACCGACCGCGGCTCGTCGCCGAGCACGTAGTCGCGCAAGGCGTGGAAGTGCTGGTCCCCGGATCGACGGCTCGCGGAGTCGGACTCCCCCTCGCGGAAGGCCGTCGTCAGGGACCGACGCACCCGCACCGACCTCGGCCGCACCGTCAGCACGCCGCCGTCGGCCGACGCGACGACCCGACGGACGACGCCCCACGGGTCACCGTGCACGAGCGAGTAAGGCCCGAGCGGCCGCTGACCGCGCTCGCTCGTGTCGACCGGCATTCGCAGCGAGGCAGCGCCCGACCGAGCCGAGCGCGGCAACCGCACCGACCGCAGCGGCGCCCGCACCGGGCCGTCGACGATGCGCAGCCAGCGGCGCGGGCCACGGATCTCGACGATGAGACGGACGTCGGCGGGCTGACCTCGGACGACCTGCACCGACGACTGGTCTGGGCGGATGCTCCCGCGCGGAGTGCGGAGCGTGGCGAGGAGCGCGAGCACCACGAGCCCCCCGGCGCCGGCGCCGAGCGCCATCAGCTCGGGCCAGCTCGCCCGCCATCCCCACAGTGAGAGACCCGCGGCGGCCAGCACCAGCCCGGCGCCGCGCACGGTCATCGCTGTCCGTCCCCCGGAGGGGGCGCGATCGCCTGCACCGCTTCGTCGGCGGCGTCGGCGGCGGAGCCGCCGGACGCCTCGAACGACGGGCTCACCAGCATCCGGTGGGCGAGCACGGGCTGGGCAAGGGCTTGCACGTCGCTCGGGACGACGAAGTGGCGGCCGTCCAGCGCGGCCCGCACCCGCGCGGTGCGCAGCAGCCCGATCGCGCCGCGTGGGGAGGAGCCGAGCCGCAGTTGCGGCATCGTGCGGGTGTGGCCGACCAGCGCGGCGACGTAGTCGAACACGGCGGGCGCGACGTGCACTGCGCGTGCCGCCGCGACCAGGGAGGCGATCTCGTCGGGCGAGCTCACCTGGGGGACGTTCCCCACGCCGGTGCCGGCGTGCTCGGCCTGCAGCACGCGGACCTCGGCGGCGTGGTCGGGGTAGCCGACCGTGGTCTTGACCAGGAAGCGGTCGAGCTGTGCCTCGGGGAGCGGGTAGGTGCCGTCCATCTCGACCGGGTTCTGCGTGGCCATCACCAGGAAGGGCCGCGGCACCGGATAGGGGCGTCCGTCGACCGTGACCTGCCGCTCCTCCATGACCTCGAGGAGGGCGGACTGGGTGCGCGGCGCGGCGCGGTTGATCTCGTCCGCCAGCACGATGTTGGAGAAGATCGGGCCGGGGTGGAAGTTGAAGCTGCTGGTGTCCTGGTGGAACACCGACACGCCGGTCACGTCGCCCGGCAGCAGGTCGGGGGTGAACTGGATCCGCTGCCAGGGCGCTCCGAGGGCCGAGGCGAAGCTGCGCGCCAGCGAGGTCTTGCCGACCCCGGGGACGTCTTCGAGCAGCAGGTGGCCCTCGGCGAGCAGGCACGTCATGGCCAGCCGCACGACCTCGGCCTTGCCCTGCATGAATCCGTTGACCGCCTCGGCGATCCGGTGGGCCGCCGCCTGGAAGGTCGCGGCCTCCTCGGAGGTGAGCGGGCCAGGGCCCCGGTCCTGCAGCACGTCCACGGTTCCCCCAGAAGTCACGTCTCGGCATGCTACCGGCCCGGACCGAGGGAGGCCCGATCGGCGGCGCGCTTAGGATGAGGCGGCCACGATCAGTCAGGGAGACCCTCGGAGTGAACCCGCACGACCCGGAAGACCTCTTGGAGGCGCTCCGTACGGAGAACGACGAGCTGCGGATGCGGATCTCCGTGCTCGAGGCCACCGCCGAGGAGTACCGACGGCAGATGTCCGCCGTGCTGACGTCGGCGTCGTGGCGATGGTCGGCGCCGTTGCGTGGCTCCGCGGGCAAGGTGCGGCTGCTCAGAGCCCGGGCCCGAACGCTCGTGAAGCGGCTCGTCCGGCGCGACATCCCGCCTGCGACGACATCGACCGCAGGACTGTTCGCTCCGGTCGCCCGCAAGGGCGCGTCCGGCACCCCCCACCCGTCACCGCTGCTCAATCGGCCGCTCGTGCACGGGGTCCGGTCGTCGCGGCTGGAGCTCGATCCTTTGCCGACCCACGATCAGGCGCGGGTCCTCGTGGTTGCGCACGTCTTCTACCCCGAGGTGTGGCCGGACATCGAGGATCGCCTCTCGCGGATGCCGGAGGCCTTCGACCTCATTGTCACGCTGGTGCAGGGCCCCGCCGAGAGCCTCGAGGGACGCATCGGTGGGCGCTTCCCGCGCGCCCGGATCCACCACGTCGAGAACGTCGGCCGCGACACCTGGCCCTTCGTCGAGCTCGCCCGACGCGGAGCCTTCGAGGGTTACGACGCCGTGCTCAAGGTGCACACCAAGCGCTCGGTGCACCGCATCGACGGCGACGCCTGGCGCCTCGACCTGCTGGACGGGCTGTTACCTTCCCCCGAAGGGGTTCGGCGGATCGTCGACCTGCTGCGCCGGGACCGTAACGTCGGCGTCGTCGTTCCCTCCGGGCATCTCAAGGGGCCGGAGACCTGGGGCTCCAACCAGGAGCTCGTCGAGGCTCTCACCGCTCGGATGCCGTTCGCCTTCGATCCCGACGCCCTGCGCTACCCGGCGGGCTCGATGTACTGGGCACAACCGTGGCTGCTCCAGCGGCTGGCGGACCTCGAGCTGGACAGGGAGCACTTCGAGTCCGAGGCGGGTCACCTCGACGGCTCGACGGCGCATGCCATCGAGCGGTTCGTCGGGGTGATGGCCACCGCGGCCGGCCTGGACCAGGTGGAGACCGGCGAGGTGCCGTCCCGACTCCACCAGGCGCGCCGAGCCGACGCGGACGGCAACGCGCCGCGCGTGCTGGCCTTCTACCTCCCGCAGTACCACCGGATCCCGGAGAACGACGAGTGGTGGGGCGAGGGGTTCACCGACTGGGTCAACGTCGACCGCGCGCGGCCGCTCTACCGCGGGCACGCGCAGCCGGTCGAGCCCGGCGAGCTGGGGCGCTACGACCTCTCCGACGTCAAGGTGATGCAACAGCAGGCCGACCTCGCCGCCGAGCACGGGGTCGACGGGTTCGTCATGTACCACTACTGGTTCGACGGGCAGCCCCTGCTCGAGACTCCCTTGCGCAACCTGCTCGCCGATCCGTCCGTCGAGTTCCCCTTCGCGCTCTGCTGGGCCAACGAGTCCTGGACGCGGCGGTGGGACGGGCTCGACAAGGACGTCCTCATCGCCCAGACCTACCCGCCGGGCTGGGAGGACGCGTTCTACGACGACCTGCTCCCGGCGCTGCGCGACCACCGCTACCTGCAGGTCGAGGGGAAGCCCTTGCTCGTGATCTACCGCATCGGTCAGCTGCCCGACGCCGCGGCGACGATCGCGCGGTGGCGTGAGCGCGCCGAGGCCGACGGCCTCGGCGGGCTCCACATCCTCGCGGTCATCCCCTCACGCGACTTCGAGGGCATGTCGGCCTCGGCAGCGGCAGCGGTCGACGGCCTCGTCCACTTCCCGCCCGGCTCGGGGATCGGGCTGCAGTCGCTCCGCGACCTCGCGCCCGACCTCGACCCCACCCACTCGGGGGACATCTACTCCTACGACGCCGCCGTCGACGGGGCCGACCTGCGCACCACCGGTCCGCACGGCCTGCGCGTCCATCCCGGAGTCATGCCGGGTTGGGACAACACGGCTCGGCGCGGCGCGGCGGCGTACGCGTTCCACCGTGGCAACCCGGTGTCATTCCGTCGCTGGCTCTCTCGTGCCGTCGACGCGGCGACGGCCGCCGGCGGTGAGCCGCTCGTCTTTGTCAACGCGTGGAACGAGTGGGCCGAAGGCGCCTGCCTCGAGCCGGACGCCCGTTTCGGACGGGGCAACCTCGAGACCGTGCGTCAGGTCACGGGCGCCCGTCCCGGGCAGCCCCGATCGCGCTGATCGACCAACGCGGTGGCCGAACCGCAGTTCCCCCCGAACCTTCGCCACATCCGCTCGTCTGACGTAGGGTCGGTGGCCGCGGGCGTTCCTGTGGGGGAAGCCGCCCGATCCCATGCCGTCTGCCTCGGAGGACCGACGATGTCATTGCCAGCTCACCGATCCGGCTTGCGTGCCGTTCTCCTCGGTCTGATCCCGCTCCTGATGGTCGGCGCCTCGCTCGTGTCGGCGCCTGCGCAGGCCCAGCGCGTCTCTCCGGACTTCTTCGGGATGCATGACGCCAACATCGCCGGCGGTTCGGTGCCCGGTGTGGCGGTCGGCTCCGTCCGGCTCTGGGACACCGGGACGGCGTGGAGCCAGATCGAGAAGAAGCGGGGACGCTTCGACTTCACAGCGCTCGACACCGCCGTCAACACCGCTCGCAACGCCGGCCTCCGGCCGCTGGTCGTCCTCGGCCAGACGCCGCGGTTCTACGCCTCCAAGCCGAAGGCCGCGGGGTGGTACGGCAAGGGCGCCTCCAGCATGCCGAAGACGATCTCCGCCTGGACGAAGTACGTCACCAAGGTGGCCAAGCGCTACAAGACCTCGGTCGACTACCAGATCTGGAACGAGCCGAACGTCGTCGGCTTCTGGAGCGGCAGCGTGAGCCAGATGGCGAAGCTGACGGCGACGGGCAGCGCGGCCATCAACAAGGCCGCCGGGCGCCGGGCCACCGTCGTCGCCCCCTCCTTCCCGCTGCGGCTCGCGAGCCAGAAGACGTGGTTCAAGAAATACTGGGCCGCGAAGGTCGGCCGCAAGAGCATCGCCGCCATGGTCGACGTGGTGGCGGTGAACCCCTACCCGCTGGCCGACCAGGCGCCTGAGGCCTCGGCCAGCCTGCTGTCGTTCGCCAAGCGGGTCCTGCCGAAGCAGGCGCGCCGCAAGCCGATGTGGAACACCGAGATCAACTACGGGCTCCTGGGCGGCGACACCGCCAAGTCCATCCCCGACGCCACTCAGGCGGCGTACGTCGCGCGCACGCTGCTGCTCAACGCCGGAGCCTCGGTCGACAGGGTGTACTGGTACAGCTGGCGGATCAACGGCATCGCCAACACCCACCTCGTCGAGGACGACGGCACCACCCTCACTCGGGCCGGACGCGCCTGGCAGGTCGCGCGGGGCTGGATCGTCGACACCGACGTCTCCTGCGCCGTCACCTCGAAGGGGGCGCTGAAGGGCCTCTACACCTGCACCGCGCGCGTCGGCACCAACGACGTCCGGCGGATCTACTGGAAGCCCAGCGGCGGAGCGGTCCGGGTCGCGACGTCGTCGACGACGACCTCGTCCACCGACCTCGATGGCACCACCACGGCGCACGACGGGCAGGTCACTCTCACGGTCCACGACGCGCCGGTGATGGTCTCCTCGCGGAGCTGACGTCTCGGCTGAGCTGGCCGGCCCACCACATCCCATCGGGGGGATCCGCATGATCGCTTCGCTCGTCCGCTCGTCCGTTCGTCTGGTGGCGGTCCCGATCCTGGCACTGGGGCTCGTCGTGTCGGTGCTGGCGCTCGCTGCGCCCGCTGATGCGAAGCGGGTCCGTCCAGGCTTCTTCGGCATGCATGACACCCGGATCAGCGGCGGCACCCTGACGACGCTGCCGATCGGCGCCGTGCGGGTCTGGGACTCCGGAACGTCGTGGCGCGAGATCGAGAAACGCCGCGGTCACTACGATCTGGGCCGACTGCGCACGGCCGTCCGCACGGCGAGGTCAGCCGGCGTGCGCCCGCTGATCGTGCTGGGCCAGACGCCCCGGTTCCACGCGAGACATCCCCACGCCCCGGGCGCCTACGGTCGCGGAGCGACCAGCATGCCGCGCCTGACTCCGTGGAAGCGCTACGTGGCGAAGCTGGCGAGAACCTTCGGGACCACGGTCGACTACCAGATCTGGAACGAGCCCAATGTCGTCAACTACTGGACGGGGTCGGTCTCGCAGATGGCGCTGCTCACCGCCACCGCCGGGAGGACGATCGAACGGGTCGCCGGTCGGAGGGCCGTCGTGGTGGCGCCTGCGTTCCCACTGCGGTTGTCCTCGCAGCGGGCGTGGTACCGCGCCTACTGGCACGCCTCGGTCCGCGGTCGCGGGATCGCCCGCTTCGTCGACGTGGTCTCGGCCAATCTCTACCCCCTGGAGCATCAGGCGCCGGAGGCGTCGATGAACCTGGCCAGGTTCGCTCGGCGAGCCCTGCCGAAGGCGGCTCGCCAGAAACCCTTGTGGAACACCGAGATCAACTACGGGCTGCGGGGAGGACCCGCCGCCAAGGAGATCTCGCCACGGAAGCAGGCGGCGTACGTCGCCCGCACCTTGGTCCTGAACGCTGCGAGCCCGGTGAGCCGGGTCTACTGGTACGCCTGGGGTCTCGGCTCGATCGCGAACACCCACCTCGTCACGCCGGACGGCAGCGAGCTGACCCGGGCCGGACGCGCCTGGGTCGTCACCGCGACATGGCTCAGCGGAGCCGAGGTGCGGGGCTGCTCGCACACGGGGCGAGGTCGCCTCCGGGGCGTCTACGTGTGCACGTTCCGCGACGGGGCCGAGGGCCGGCGGATCTACTGGAAGCCTCGCGGCCGTCCGGTCGGCGTCAGGACGCCGAGCACGACGCGCTCGTGGTCCAGTCTCTCGGGCACCACCACCGAACGTTCAGGGCACTTCCGGATCCGGGTCGGCCAGGCGCCCGTATTGGTGACCTTCCGCCGCTGAGCCGGACAACCCGGGCCCCCACCTCACGCCGCTGCTGAAGTCGTTGGGAGAACGCCGTGGTCAGACCCCGCCGAACCCTGGTCTCGCTCGCCTGTGCCGTCCTCGTCGCGCTCGGCGCCGGCTGCAGCACGAGTGATCCCTCCCCTCAGGGGGGTGGCATCACCCCCAGCGCCGAGGCGACCACGCTCACGCCCTCCGTGAGCCCCACGGATCCCGTGCAGCCACCGCCGCCACGGGGCCAGCGGATCCGGAGCACGTTCTTCGGCATGCACGACGGTCTCGTGAGCCAGGGGCGCGCGCCGGACGCCCCGATCGGCGCCCTGCGCCTCTGGGACTCCGGGACGAGCTGGCGCGACCTCGAGACCAGACCGGGTGGGTTCACGTGGACGACGCTGGACACGGCCGTCGCCACGGTCGAGCGGATGCGCGCCCGGCCGCTTCTGGTGCTCGGCCAGACCCCGACCTTCCACGCCTCGAAGCCCCGGGAGGAGGCGCCGTACGGCGCCGGCGCGGCCTCGATGCCCGATCTCGGCGCCTGGCGTCGCTATGTCACCGCCGTGGCGCAGCGCTACGGGGACCGGATCGACTACCAGATCTGGAACGAGGCGAACGTCGTCCAGTACTGGACCGGCACGCCCCGGCAGATGGCGCAGCTGACCCTGACGGCGTCGAAGGCGATCCGCAAGGTCGTCCCGAAGGCGACGATCGTGGCTCCGGCGTTCCCGTTGCGGCTCGAGAGCCAGCAGGCCTGGTTCGCGGACTTCTGGTCGCTGCAGTCGACCCGCGTCGACCTGGCCGGCGCCGTCGACGCCGCGTCCGTGCAGCTCTATCCGTCCGCGGAGGGCCTCCCGGAGGACCAGGCGACGCTGCTCGACATCGCCCGAGAGGTGCTGGCCGAGAACGGGATCGACCTCCCGGTGTGGAACACCGAGATCAACTTCGGGCTCCAGGGCGGGCCCGAGCCGCCGGCGATCCCCGCCGAGCTCCAGCGAGCGTTCCTGATGCGCACCTACCTGCTCGACGCCGGTCTCGGTCTGCCGCGGGTCTATTGGTACAGCTGGAACATCGGACGGATCGCCAACACCTACCTGACCGAGGAGGACCTCACCACCGAGACCCTGGCCGGGAAGTCGTTCGACGTCGTCCGCGACTGGCTCGAGGGCACCCGCGTTGAGGGCTGCACCCTCGGGGACCGGGAGCCCGGCGTCTGGGAGTGCGTGGCGCGCGGCGAGGGCGAGGTCCGGACGTTCTGGTGGAAGCCCCGGGGCCCCGCCGTGCGGGTGACCTCCCCGGACGCGACGTCGTGGAGCGATGCCGGCGGAGCGGTCACGCGCTGCCGGGAGTCGTGCCGGGTCCCGGTCGGGGCAACACCGGTGATGGTCGTTCGCCCCGGCTGACAGGGCTCAGCTCGCCGGCTCGCTCTGGCAGTAGCGGACGAGTGCCGCGCGAGCGTCCTCCGAGACGAATCCGGTGCGCGCCAGCTTGTCCAGGCTCAGGACGCTGCGCGCCGGTCGCGGGGCCAGGGCCTTGCCGGCTGCGTACTCCTCGGTGCTGACCGGCGTCACGTCGCCGGGATCACGGCCCGTCAACGCGAAGACCTCGCGGGCCAGGTCCGCCCACGACGTCGGGGGGCCGTCGTTGGTGACGTTGTAGGTGCCGTACGCCGCGCCGCTCTCCACCAGGTGCCGGGTGGCGCGGGACAGCTCGCCGGTGAACGTCAGCCGTCCCACCTGGTCGTCCACGACCGACGGCGAGATCCCGCGCTCCGCGAGCGACTGCATCGTCCGGACGAAGTTGCGGCCCTCGCCGATGACCCAGGAGGTCCGGAGCAGGTAGTGACGGGGCGCGGTGCTGACGGCGAGGTCGCCCGCTGCCTTCGACTGGCCGTAAACCCCGAGCGGCGAGAACGGCTCGTCCTCGACATGGGTGTCCTCGGTCCCGTCGAACACGTAGTCGGTGGAGTAGTGCACCAGGGTGAACCCGTGCTCCTGGGCGAGCCGCGCGAGCACGGCCGGTGCCTGGGCGTTGGCGGCCCAGCACGCGGGGCGGCCCGCGGTGGTCTCCGCGTCGTCGACGGCGGTGTAGGCGGCGGCGTTGAGGACGAGGTCGTACTCGTGCCACGGCCACGCCCCGACCGCCGTCGGGTCGGTGAGGTCGAGGACGGGATCGGTGCCGACGAGATCGACGCGGTCGGCCTCGGGGAAGTCGAGCGCGAGCGCCCGGCCGAGCTGGCCGTTCGAGCCGATGATCAGGGTGCGACGCGGCTCCATCGGGACCACGTCGGCCAGCAGCGGATTGCGCTGGTCCTTCTCGGAGATGTCGGCGTCGTCGAGGGCGATCGGCCACGGGACCGCGACAGCGGGATCCCCGAGGTGGACCGCGGGATAGGAGACGCCCGCTCGCCAGTGGTCGTTGACCAGGTAGCTGTAGCTGGTGCCGTCCTCGAGCGCCTGGTAGGAGTTGCCGACCCCCCGGGGCACGAACACCGTCACGGACGGGTCCACCTCGATGTGGAAGGTGGTCCCGAACGAGTCCCCACGGCGCAGGTCGACCCACGCCGCGAAGACACGGCCCGTGGTCACCGAGACGAGCTTGTCCCACGGCTCGGCGTGGATGCCGCGGGTGGCGCCACGGCGGGCGTTGTAGGAGACGTTGTTCTGGACCGGGCCGAAGTCGGGCAGCCCGAGGGCCACCATCTTCTCCCGTTGCCAGTTCTCCTTGAACCAACCCCGATCGTCCTCGTGCACGGGCAGCCGCAGGACCAGCAGGCCCGGGATCGGTGTCGTCTCGACGCTCAGTTCCTTCACCGCGGGCTCCATCACTGTCCCTTCGCCGCGTAGCCGGCCTCGACGGACTCCTTGTGCGGGCGCCACCAGTCCTCGTGCGCGACGTACCACTCGATGGTCGCCGCGAGGCCGCTCTCGAAGTCGCGGTACGCCGGCTCCCAGCCGAGCTCGGTGCGCAGCTTCGTCGCGTCGATGGCGTAGCGCAGGTCGTGCCCGGCGCGGTCGGTGACGTGGTCGAAGTCGTCGTCGGGTCGGCCGAAGTGGCGCAGGATCATCTGCACCACCTCGAGGTTGTTGCGCTCGCCGTCGGCGCCGACCAGGTAGGTCTCGCCCACCCGACCGCGCTGGAGAATGGTGAGCACGGCCGAGGAGTGGTCCTCGGTGTGGATCCAGTCGCGGACGTTCAAGCCCGCCCCGTAGAGCTTGGGCCGGCTGCCCGCGATGACGTTGGTGATCTGGCGGGGGATGAACTTCTCGACGTGCTGCCAGGGACCGTAGTTGTTGGAGCAGTTGGAGATCGTCGCCTGCACGCCGAAGCTGCGGACCCAGGCCCGGACCAGCAGGTCGGAGCCCGCCTTCGTCGAGGAGTACGGGCTCGACGGGTCGTACGCCGTCGTTTCGGTGAACCGCTGGGGGTCGTCGAGCTCGAGGTCGCCGTACACCTCGTCGGTGGAGATGTGGTGGAGACGCACCCCGGCCTTGCGCACCGCCTCGAGCAGGGTGAAGGTGCCGATCAGGTTGGTCTGCACGAACGGGGACGGGTCACGCAGCGAGTTGTCGTTGTGCGACTCGGCCGCGAAGTGGACGACGGCGTCGTGCTCGGCGACCAGCGGGTCGACCACGGCCGCGTCGGCGACGTCGCCCACGACCAGCCGCACCCGGCTCTCCGGCAGTCCGGCGAGCGACTCGCGGCTCGCCGCGTAGGTGAGCTTGTCGAGCACCGTCACCTCGCCGTCGGTCGCGCCGATCAGGTGGTGGACGAAGTTGGAGCCGATGAAGCCGGCCCCGCCCGTCACGAGGATGCGTTCCATGTGTCTTCCTCTCAGGCGGCCGAGGCCCGTTGCCGGCCCCGCCCTCGTGGCTGTCGTCGTGGCTGCCGTCGTGCGGTGTCGAGGAGCGCGGCGTACTCGTCGACCACGCGCGCCCAGGAGTAGTGGCGGGCGGCCCGGGCCGCAGCCCGCTCGCCCATCGGCCGATCGTCATGGAGCGCGCTCGCCACCGCCCGGACGATCGACTCCGCGTCACCGTCGCAGTAGACGCCGGTGTCCGCGAGCACCTCGCGGTTGTAGACCGTGTCCCGGGCGACGATGCGTGCGCCGAGCGCCATCGCCTGCACGAGGGTCGGATTGGTCCCACCGACCGTGTGCCCGTGGAAGTAGACGCCGGCGTGCTGCCACAGCGAGTGGAGGCGCCGGTCGTCGCTCAGGTGGCCGAGGACGTGGATGCGGGGATGGGAGGCCGCCAGCGCCTCCGCCGTGCGCTGGAGCGGGTCGTCCGCCGCGGCGGAGCCGACGACGACCACGTCGACGTCGGCCTGCTCCACGATCGCAGGCGCGGCGGCGAGGAACGCCGCGACCGTGTTCTCTGGCACGAGCCGGGCGATCAGGACGACGTAGCGGCCGGCCTCGAGACCGGGCTCGACCGGAAGGGCAGGCTCGGGGTCGCCGCCGTAGGGCACGAACGTCCCGTCACGGCCGAGCTCGTGGCGCCAGTGGTCTCCGATCGCCTCGGCGTCGAAGACCAGCTGGTCGGCGAAGCGGGCCGTGAGCCGGGCTCCCCACCGGAACATCCTCTTGCCGAGCGTGCTCCACTTGTCGCGCTCCCACTCGACGCCGTCGACGTTCACGACGGTGGGGATGCCGCGCAGGCGGAGCAACGGGAGCCAGAACCCGTTGGCGACGTTCATCACCAGGGCGACGTCCGGCTTCCTGACGAGGGCGTGGAGGACTGCCGTGAACCCGTAGGAGAGCGTGCTCAACGCGACCGTGTCGAGGCCCGGCGTGAGGACGCTCTCCACGCGAGGGTCCCCTCGGGTCAACGCGACCTCGGCGCGGCGCCCGTAGACGCGGACGCACCAACCCCTGTCGGCGAGCGCGGGCGCGATGCGGCGCACGGCGGTCTCGAACCCACCGTAGAAGCTGGGATAGCCGCGCGTCCCGATGACCGCGACGGTGCGGGTGTCTCGATGGTGCGGGCCCATGCTTCCTTTCGGGTGTGGTGGGACGTCGGTTCATCCTAGGCGTGGCAGTTTGGCCATCCCTCAACCTGGGAGCCGACCGCAGTGGTCATCTCCCTCCGTACGATGGCTCCCATGCGCGGCATCATCCTGGCAGGCGGCACGGGTTCGCGGCTCCACCCGATCACGCACGCCGTGAGCAAGCAGCTCATGCCGGTCTACGACAAGCCGATGATCTACTACCCGCTCTCGACGCTGATGCTGGCAGGGATCCGTGAGGTGCTGGTCATCACCACGCCCCACGAGGCCGAGCAGTTCCGTCGCCTGCTGGGCGACGGCAGCCAGTTCGGCATCGAGATCACCTGGGCGGTGCAGGCCAGCCCGGACGGGCTCGCGCAGGCCTTCCTCATCGGCGCCGACCACGTCGCCGGTGGACCGTCGGCCCTGGTGCTGGGCGACAACCTCTTCTACGGCGCGGGTCTCGGCAACCAGTTGCACCGGTTCCAATCTCTGACGGGGGCAGCCGTCTTCGGCTACCGCGTCGCGGACCCGACGGCGTACGGCGTCGTCGAGTTCGACGCCGACGGCCGCGCGCTGTCGTTGGAGGAGAAGCCCGAGAAGCCCAGGAGCAGCTACGCCGTCCCCGGTCTGTACTTCTACGACGAGACCGTCGTCGAGCGCGCTGCCTCGCTGAAGCCCTCCGCGCGCGGCGAGCTCGAGATCACCGACCTCAACCGGCTCTACCTCGAGGCGGGGGAGCTGCACGTCGAGGTGCTGCCCCGCGGTTCGGCATGGCTCGACACCGGCACGTTCGACGAGCTGAACGAGGCCAGCAACTACGTCCGGGCGATCGAACGCCGCCAGGGGACCAAGATCGGTGCCCCCGAGGAGGCCGCCTGGCGGATGGGCTTCATCAGCGACGAGGAGCTGGCGGCACTGGCGGCGCCGCTGCTGAAGAGCGGCTACGGCCGCTACCTCCTGGACCTCCTCGACGAGTGAGTCAGCCCGAGGCGGCGAGGTCGGCAGCGACCATCTGGGCCACGACCTCGGCGAACCCGAGCGTCGGCGCCCAGCCCAGCTCGCTGCGAGCCTTCGAGGAGTCGCCGACCAGCTCGGACGCGTCCGCCGGACGGACCAGCTCCGGGTCCACGAACACCCACGGCTCCCAGTCGGTGATGCCTACCTGCTCGAACGCGGCGGCGACGAAGTCCCGCACCGAGTGAGCGGTGCCGGTGGCGATCACGTAGTCATCGGGTGACGCGGCGCGCGCCGCGCGCACCAGTGCGTCGACGTAGTCGGGCGCCCAGCCCCAGTCGCGACGGGCATCGAGGTTGCCGAGAGTCAGGCGGGTCGCCCGGCCCTGGGCGATCGCGGCCACCGTCGAGGTGATCTTGCGGGAGACGAAGTGCGTCGGCCGGCGCGGCGACTCGTGGTTGTAGAGGATGAGGCTCACCGCATGGAGGCCCCGGCGCCGATAGACGTCGACGAGCAGGTGGGCGTACGCCTTGGCCGCGCCGTACGGGTTCACCGGACGCACGGGCGTCGTCTCGTCCTGGGGGCTGTGGTCGGGCTGCCCGAAGATCTCCGCGCTCGAGGCCTGGACGAACCGCACCTGCCGGCTGTGCTTGTCCTGTGCCGCCAGCGCGGCGTCGAGCAGCGCGGCGGCGGCCAGGCCGTTCACCCGACCGGTCAGCACGGGCTCGCTCCACGATCGCGCGACCGAGCTCACCGCCGCGAGGTTGTAGACCTCGTCGGGGGCCAGGTCGAGGAGCAGGCGGCGTACGTCGCCGGTGTCGGTCACGTCCCCGACGTGGAGGTGCACCCCGGGCAGGTCCGGCAGCGGCTCGAGGTCGTGGGCGAGCGCATGCACCTCGACGCCGTCGGCGAGCAGACGCTCGACGAGATAGCTGCCGTCCTGGCCGTTGACCCCGGTGACGAACGCCCGGGTCATCTCACCAGCCCTGCCGGGTCGCGGCCAGGTCGGCGTCGACCATCAGCGCGACCAGCTCCTGGAACGACACCTTCGGCTTCCAGCCGAGGACCTCGCGCGCCTTGCTGGCGTCGCCGATCAGGTGATCCACCTCGGCCGGGCGCATGAATCGCGCGTCCTGGCGGACGTACGGCGTCCAGTCGTCGATGCCCACGTGGCCGAAGGCGGCATCGAGGAACTCGCGGATCGAGTGTGCCTCGCCGGTCGCGACCACGTAGTCGTCGCCCTGGGGCTGCTGCAGCATCAGCCACATCGCCTCGACGTAGTCGCCGGCGAAGCCCCAGT
>NZ_JANINT010000118.1 GCF_024509035.1 Nocardioides sp.
CCGCGACCGCGACGCAGGCGGCGGCGACCGCGGCGATCCCGGCGCGGCGGCGTCGGGCGGCCCGGATGCGGGCGCGGACGGCGACCGGTCGGACGTGGTGGTCGGCGTCGTGGAGGTCGTCCGCGTGCCGGGCGAGCGTGCCGCGCAGGTCGTCGAGGGTGTTCATGAGCGCTCCTGGGAGGTCTCGGTCGCGGTCGCGAGAGCGGGGTCGATGCGGAGGTTGGCGAGGGCCTTGCTGGTCTGGCTCTTGACGGTGCCGGGGGAGATGCCGAGCAGGCGGGCCGTCTCGGCCTCGCTGAGGTCCTCGACGAAGCGCAGCACGATCACCGCACGTTGGCGCCGCGGGAGCCGGCCCATCGCGGTCCAGAGGTCCTGGCGCTGGTCCGCGGCGTCGTGCTCGCCGGGGGCCAGGACCTCCGGGGGCTCGGCGTACGCGTGCTCGCCGTTCCACTTGCGTCGCCACCACGAGGCGAACGTGTTGACCAGCACCTTGCGGACGTAGGGCTCGGGGTCGCCCTGGATCCGGGACCAGGCGAACCACGCCTTCGTCAGTGCGGTCTGCAGCAGGTCCTCGGCGAGCGCGTGGTCGCGGGTGAGGAGGTACGCCGTGCGCAGCAGGCGGCTCGAGCGGGCGGCGACGAAATCGTCGAAGTCCGTGCGTGCACTCACCGCGCCTCCTGCGTCCGAGATCAGCCGTTCACCGGCCAGGGCATCCATACCAGGTCCGACCACCTGGACCCCGCGCTCGGTTGCCCCCGACCTCGATAGAGTTGCTCGGTGACCGACATCGAGATCGGCCGGGCCAAGCGGGCCCGGCGCGCCTACTCCTTCGACGACATCGCGATCGTGCCGTCCCGGCGCACCCGCGACCCGGAGGAGGTCAGCACGGCCTGGCAGATCGATGCCTACCGCTTCGACATCCCCGTGCTGGCGGCGCCGATGGACTCGGTGATGTCCCCGACGACGGCGATCGCGCTGGGCCGCTTCGGCGGCCTCGGCGTCCTCAACCTCGAGGGTCTGTGGACCCGCTACGAGGACCCGGACCCGCTGCTCGAGGAGGTCGCCGCCCTCAGCGGCACCGAGGGCGTGCGCCGGCTCCAGCAGATGTACACCGAGCCGATCAAGGCCGAGCTGATCACCGAGCGGCTCCGCGAGATCCGTGACGCGGGCGTCACGGTCGCGGGCTCGCTGTCGCCGGCTCGCACCAAGGAGTTCGCGAAGTCGGTCGTCGACGCGGGCGTCGACATGTTCGTGATCCGCGGCACGACCGTCTCGGCCGAGCACGTCTCCTCGCAGGCCGAGCCGCTGAACCTCAAGGAGTTCATCTACGAGCTCGACGTCCCGGTCGTCGTCGGCGGCTGTGCGACCCACCAGGCCGCCCTCCACCTGATGCGCACCGGCGCGGCCGGAGTGCTCGTCGGCTTCGGCGGGGGAGCGGCCCACACGACCCGCACCGTGCTCGGTGTGGCCGTGCCGATGGCCTCGGCGGTCGCCGACGTCGCCGCCGCGCGCCGCGACTACCTCGACGAGTCCGGTGGCCGCTACGTACACGTGATCGCCGACGGCTCGATCGGCATGTCGGGTGACATCGCCAAGGCGATCGCCTGCGGCGCCGACGCCGTGATGGTCGGCTCCCCGTTCGCGCGGGCCACCGACGCGCCCGGCCGCGGCTTCCACTGGGGCACCGAGGCCCACCACCACGACCTGCCGCGCGGTCAGCGGGTGCAGTTCGAGACCGTCGGCACGATCGAGGAGATCCTGTTCGGCCCCTCGCGGGTCGCCGACGGCACCATGAACCTCATGGGCGCGCTGCGCCGCTCTATGGCCACCACCGGCTACACCGAGCTGAAGGAGTTCCAGCGCGTGGAGGTCGTCGTCGAGTGAGGGTCGCCGCGGGCCAGGCGGTCTCGGTCAGCGGCGACCTGGCGGCGAACGTCCGCACCGCGGCCCGGCTCGCCCGGCTGGCCGCGTCCCGGGAGGTGCGCGTCCTGGTGCTGCCCGAGGCGTTCCTCACCGGCTACGACGTCGCGGCGTTCGACGGGCCGCTGCCCGATGCCGCCGACCTCGACGGGGCGTGGCTGGACCCGCTCCGCGCGGAGGCGGCCGCCGGGGTGACGGTGGTGGTCGGCACCGCGCTGCAGCGTGGGGACGAGCGCCGGCTGTCGCAGGTCGTGGTGCGGCCCGACGGCACCGCGGCCGCGCCGTACGACAAGCAGTTCCTCGACGGCGTCGAGCACACCTGGTTCACCGCGGGCGACCACGGCACGTCGATCGAGGTCGACGGCCACGAGCTGGGCCTGTCGATCTGCTACGACGGCTGCTTCCCCGAGCACGCGCGGGATGCCGCCCGGGACGGTGCGGTCGGCTACCTCGCGTCGGCGGCGTACTTCCCCGGAGGCGGGCACCGGCGCGACCTCTACTACGCGACCCGCGCGCTCGAGAACGGCATGTACGTCGTGGTCTCGGTGCTCACCGGCCGGTGCGGGTCCTTCGACTTCATCGGCGGCTCGGCGGTCTACGACCCGGAGGGCGTGCCGCTCACGCGGCTCGGCGAGGAGGAGGGTCTCGCGATCGCCGACGTCGACGCGGCGCTGGTCGCGCAGGTGCGATCCCGGCACACCATGCTCGCCGACCACCGGCTCGACCTCGGACCGCGGGTGCGCGCGTGATCGGTTCGACACGGTCCTCCGAGCACCGCTAGCGTTATCTTGATGTCAAGATATTTCGGGCGGCTCCTGCGCCTGGCCGGCCCCACCCCGCTGGTCCGCCGGCTCTCGGCCCAGTCCGTCCTCTCGGCGGTGGGTGACGGCGTCTTCCTCACCGGCAGCGCGGTCTTCTTCACCCAGATCGTGGGACTCTCGGCGGCCCAGGTCGGACTCGGGCTGTCGATCTCGGGGGCCGTGACGTTCGTGCTCGCGGTGCCGCTCGGCTCCCTCGCCGACCGGTTCGGCGCCCGGCTCGTCTGGGCGATCGCCTCGCTGGTCGAGGCGCTCGTGTACCTCGCCTGGCTGGCGGTCGGCGGCATGACGTCGTACGTCGCGGTCACCATCGGGCTCGCCCTGCTGCAGGCTGCCAGTCGGTCGGCGCGCAACGCCTACCGGATCGACGTGTTCCCCCGACACGAGCGGGTGCGGTCGCAGGCCTACTTCCGGGCGGCCCGCAACATCGGCTACACGCTGGGCGCGCTGGTGGCGGGCATCGCGCTGGCGACCGACGACGACCAGGTCATCCGCGCGGTGCCGGTGCTCACCGCCGCCCTGCTGCTGCTCAACGCGCTGCTGATCTCGCGGCTGCCCGCGGTGGCGCACCAGCACGTCGACCAACCGCTCGTCCAGGCGGTCGAGGGCGCCGGGACCACCACGGCGCTGTGCAACCGCGGCTACGTGCTCACGAGCGTGCTCGACGGGGTGCTCGGCACCCACCAGGTGCTCCTCAACGTCGTGATCCCGCTCTGGCTGGTGCAGGAGACCGACGCGCCCCACGTGCTGCTCGCCTGGCTGTTCGGCACCAACACCGTGATGGCGGTGCTGCTGCAGGTGGCCGCGGCGCGCGGCGTCCACACGGTGGCCGACTCGCTGCGCGCCGAGCGCCGCGGCGCGGCGTTCTTCGTGCTGTCCTGCGCGATCGTGCTGGTCACCCACGACACGGCCGGCTGGGTCACGATCGTCCTGGTCTGGGTGGGCCACGTGACGGTCACCGGGGCCGAGCTGCTGCAGTCGGCGGGTGCCTGGGGCCTCCAGTCGGAGCTGTCCGACTCCTCGCGGCGCGGGGAGTACCAAGGCGTCTCCCAGCTCGGCTACACGCTGGGCACCGTCTGGGCCCCGGCCGGCTACACCTACCTGGCCGTGACGTGGGGCGCGGTGGGCTGGCTGGTGATCGCCGGCATCGTCGTCCTCGCGGCAGCCGGTCTGCACCCGGCCGCTCGCGCGGCCGAGCGGCACCTCGAGCGGACCGGTGCAGTGGTCTGAGCCGACCCTCGGGCACCGCGTGGTTCGATGCGGGGGTGACCGCCGACCCCGAGACCCACGCGGCGCTCCTCGAGCTCATCGGGCCGTACCTGCGAGGCTCCTAGGCGTGCTTTAGCCCTCGAGCTCGGGGAACCGCAGCAGCCCGAGGTCGTTGGCCGGGCCGAGCCGCTTGTGGCGGTCGATCAGGTCGGGGTTGCCCTCCGCCGTGCGGTTGCGCGCCAGCACCACGTCGAGACCGTCGACGGCCATCAGCGGCGCGTTGACCAGGCCGGCCTGCTGCTTGTCGTCGAGCGCCCAGCGGGCGAGGATCTCGCCGGTCTCGAGGTCGATGGCCAGGAGGTCGCCCGAGGGCCCCTCGGAGAGGGACGCGTAGACCATCGATCCGTCGGCGCTCACCGGCCCGAGGTGGAACATGGCGTAGTCCATGTCGCCGTTGCGCAGCCCCATCGTCTCCATCCGGGTCGTCCACACCCAGTCGCCGGTCAGCGGGTCGTAGCGGCTGATCGCCTTGCCGTCGACGAAGACGAGGTCCTCGCCGACGAGCGCCATCCCGTCCGGGCTCCCGGAGTCGATGTCCTCCTCGGTGATGAACGGGTTGTGGTACTTCTCGCCGTGCCCGTTGGCGCGCACGGTCTGGCGGGCCCGGACCGTGCCGGTCTCGGGGTCGAGGGTCCACAGGTGGAGGACCGTGTTGTAGCTGCGGTCCCAGTCGCGCTCGGTGATGTAGCGCCCGTCGGCCCGGCTGAGGTAGACGTAGCCCGCGCGCTGCTTGTTCTTCTCGAGGTCGGACACGTCGTGGTGCCACAGGACCGTCGCCGGTCGGCTGTCGTCGAGCCGGACGCCGGCGTACTCGTCGTTGGAGATCAGGTTGCCCGTGTCGATCTCGACCGTGACGATGTCGGTGCCCTGGACCGGGGTGATCTGCCGGATCGTGGCGTCCCGGGCGTGGGTGAGGTCCTTCATCGGCAGGACGTCGTTGACGGCGTCGCTCGGCGTCACGATCGCCAGACCGTCCTCGGTGGCGAGGTAGAGCTGGTCGCCCACGTTGGCCATCGCCGTGATCGTCCCGTACGTGCCGACGTTGTCGTCGCGCAGCACCTCTCCGGTGCGGGTGTCGACCGTGACCAGGTGCTGGCCCCACGCGTCGAGATCCTTGCCGAAGGTGTGGGAGTAGACGAACGACCAGCGGTGGTCGTCGTAGGCCCGGGTCGCGGCGTGCTCGATGATCTCGCCGCCCATGTCGACCGGCGTCTTCCAGATCGTCGACCCGTCCTCGCGCGAGACCCCGAGGATCGTGTCGAGCGCGAAGTAGACGACGACGTCGCCGTCGACGAAGACGCCCTGGTCCTGGACGTCGTACTCCTTGGACTCGGCGGTGCCCGTGCTGCGCACCAGCCAGACCGGCTGCATCGCCGGCTCGGTGACCGGACCGACCAGCGAGACGGTCTCGGGCAGGTCGGGGCCGACCGGGGCGCTCTCGCTGGCCGCTGCCGCGGCAGGGGCGTCGGGCTCGTCCCCGCCGGAGCCGCTGCAGGCTGCCAGCGTGGCCGTCGCCAGCAGTGCGGCGGTCAGTCCGGCTGGCAGCGCGGCGAGCCTGCGCCGGGCGGTCACACCGTGCGCGTCCACTGCAGCACCTTCCCGAAGAGCGTCTGCTGGTCGCGGTCGCCCAGCTTGCGGCAGGCCTCGTCGCGGCCGTCGGAGTAGGCGAGGCGGGCGAACTCCAGCGCCTCGTCTCGTCCGCCACGTGACTCCAGGTAGGCGTACACCGCGGCGGCGCACGCGTAGTTGGCCGATCGGTACGCGCCGTGGAACTGCTCGTAGGAGAAGGACCGGTCGCCGCGCATCCGCTCGGCGAACCCGGCGAAGCCGGAGCGGATCATCGGTCCGTAGTAGCTGTCGCCGAGCAGTCCTGTTCGGCCGCCGGAGTCGCCCCAGGTCGCCAGGCCCTCGGTGGGCCACGGATCCGCGTCGCCCCACTGGAAGGCCAGGCCGTGGATGCTCTCGTGCATCGCGACCTCGCGCAGCCGGCTGCTCGAGCTGAACGCGCCCGGGTGCAGGACGAGGCGACTGCCGGCGTAGGCGGCCTTCGCCCCGGCGCCCTTGCCCGACTTGGCCGCCTGGCTGGGATCGATGTAGCCGACCCGCATCGCGAAGCCGTCGGACTCCTTGACGACCGGCAGGTTCTCGTTGCTCTCGTAGATGCGGCTCTCGGGATCGGCGAGCACGAGGTAGGTGCGCTCGACGCCCGGCGGGGGCGGGATCAACGCGAGGGCCGCCGCCACGCCCTCGTCGATCGTGGCGAGGTGGGACCGGACCAGGCCGATGTCCTCGCGCCGTGCGGCGACCACGACGTGCTCCGACTCGACGGCGTCCCAGTCCTCGAGGTCCCAGGCGGCCGGGCTGCCCTCGTCGTCGGGGTGGTCGTCCATCTCGACGATCCGCACCGGCGCTTCGGGGTCGGCCTTGAGGAGCGTGGCGCCGTAGATCTGGACGACCGGGCGGGCGTCGACGCCGGCGATCCGATGGGTGAGCGCGATGTAGACGGTGGTCTCGACCCTGCCGCCGCTCGCGTTGACCTGTCGATCGAGGGAGTCGTCGAACGCGAACCCGATCTCGTCGAGGGGGAACCGGGCCAGGTTGTCGAGGCGGCGCTGCCAGACGGGGACGTGGACCTTCGGCGCCACCTCCTTGAGCGCGGCCGCGTCGGCGTTGCGGATGGCCGCATCCATCCGCCCGAGCAGGGCGTCGATGTCGGCCCGGGTGATCACCGTGCCGGCGTCCTGCTCGTGCACGATCGGGCCGGACGGCGTCGGCGATCCCGTCGGCTTCGCCGCGGACCCACCCCCGCTGCCGCCGCTGCAGCCGCTGAGGAGGACCCCGCCGGCACCGGCCAGGAGCGCTCGGCGGCCCAGCCGGGCAGGATCGACTGCAGGGCCCATGGGCCTTCCCCCGATGATGTCGACGACGTACGCGCATCGACCCTTCCCGGCGGCCCCGGGGGTCAAACCACCGGGACCTGCGGGCTCACTCCTCGACCAGGCCCGCGTTGTGGCCGACGCCGTCGACCGCGGCGCGGA
>NZ_JANINT010000119.1 GCF_024509035.1 Nocardioides sp.
GGACCGAGACGCTCAGCACCCCTGCGGCGAGCGCGCCCTCGACGTCGTGGACGTGGTCGCCGACGTAGATCGTGGCTCTCTCGCGGCGCAGCACGTCGGCCTTGCCGACGCCCCACACCCAGCCCTCGAGGTGGTCGACGTCGAAGGCGAGGTGGTCGAGGTGGAGCTGGGCGTTGGCGGGGTACTTGCCGGTGACGACCAGGACCCGGCCGGCGTGGGCGCGCACCGCGGCGATCGCCTCGTGCGCCCCGGCGAGCGCGGGCGTGCCGGCGATGGCGTGGTCGGGGTAGAGCGCACGGAACCGGTCTCCCGCGGGGGCGATGGCGTCCGGGGCCAGGTAGGGCTCCAGGAGGAGGTCGAGCGGCGGCCCGAGCTTCTCCGTCATCTCCTCGACCGGGAACTCCACGCCGAGCTCCGCGCCGAGCGCCGCGAGCACGTCGCGGAAGCCCGGAGCGGTGTCGATCAGCGTCATGTCGAGGTCGAAGCCGACCACCAGTTCCGCCGCGTGCACGTGACCCAGACTACGGAGGGCATCCGAGGATCCCTGGGCCGGAGGCTGAAACGCCTGTCACAATGAGTGGTTCAGGTGACAGGGGGTGACTGATGACGACGATCCGTGCGGCTGGCGCGGCGCTGGTCGCTGCCCTCGCCCTGGCGTCCCTGCCGACGGTGGCGGCGGCCTCGCCCGCGGTCGCCGAACCGGACGCGGCCGAGGCGCTCTACCTGGTCACGCTGGCCGGACCGGGCACCTCCGGCACGCACACCGACCTGCTGGCCGCGGCGCGGATGCGCTCGGAGCAGGACGCCGTCCTCGACGACCTCGGCGGCCCCGAGCCCGCCTACCGCTGGACCACCGCCCTCAACGGCGTCGCCGTACGACTCTCGGCAGGCGAGGCCAGCGCCCTGCGGGCCGACCCGCGCGTCGCGCTGGTCGAGCGCAACACCGTGCGCCCGCTCGCGGGCCGGAGTGCCTCGACGGGCCTGCTCGGCACGCCTGCTCACACCCGGGGCGGCTCGGGCGTGGTGGTGGGTGTCGTGGACTCCGGCATCTGGCCCGACTCACCGCTGTTCTCGACCGTGACCGGCCTGGGCCGCGCGCCGCGCGGCTTCACCGGCGGCTGCGAGACGGGCCCTGGTTGGCCGGCGACGGCCTGCGACGACAAGCTGGTCGGGGCCCGGTGGTTCGTGTCCGGCTTCGGGGCCGACCGGCTGCGGTCGTCCTCCTCCCTGTCCCCGCTCGACGACGACGGCCACGGCACCCAGGTCGCCTCGATCATCGCCGGCAACGCCGGAGTCCCGGCGCGCGTGGGCAGCCAGCGGCTGGGCACGTACGCCGGCGTCGCACCGCAGGCGCGGCTCGCGGTCTACAAGGCGTGCTGGAGCGCGCCCGACCCCGCCGACGACGGGTGCTCGACCGCCGACCTGGTCGCGGCCGTCGACGCCGCGACCGCCGACGGCGTCGACGTCCTCAACCTCTCGGTCGGCGGTCCGGCGCGCCTCGACACCCTCGAGCGCGCCCTCCTCGGCGCCACCGAGGGCGGCGTGGTGGTCGTCGGCGCTGCGGGCAACACGAAGCGCTCCCCCGCCGCGCACCACAGCCCCTGGGTCACGACGGTCGGGGCGACCACCGGCCCCGTGCGGCGGGGGCGCGTGGTGCTGCCCGACGGCACGGCGTATGCCGGCGCGATGGCTGCGGCGCGGACGGTCGGACCCGCGCGTGTGGTGCGCGCCGCCGAGGTCCCCACGGCGAGCGCCACGCGCCGCGAGGCGCGGGTCTGCATCCCGGGCAGCCTGGACGCCCGCCGGGTCGACGGCCGCATCGTGCTCTGCGCGCGCGGCGTCGTCGGCCGCGTCGACAAGTCCGCGGCCGTGGACCTTGCGGGCGGCGTGGGCATGGTGCTGACGAACGTCGCGCCCGGCGACCTCGTCGCGGACTTCCACCGGGTGCCGACCGTGCACGTCGACCGAGCGGCGGGCCGAGCCCTGCTGCGCTGGGTCGCGAAGCATCCCGACGGGCGGGTGCGGCTCGAGCCGCGCGGGCTGGTCCGGACGCCCGTGCGGGTGACCGGGTGGTCCAGCGCCGGCACGCCCGGCTCGCCGCTGGTCAAGCCCGACGTGGTCGCCACCGGCGTCGGCGTCCTCGGAGCGGTGCCGCCGCACGGCTCCGCCCCCGGCTGGGACCTCATCACCGGGACCTCGGCAGCGACGGCGTTCACGAGCGGCGCGGCCGCGCTGGTGCGCTCCGCTCACCCGGACTGGACGCCGGCACGGGTGCGCTCGGCGCTCGCGACGACGGCCCAGCGGGTGCCCGGCGCCGCGGTGCTCCGCTCGGGCACGGGCCGGGTGTCCCTGGACGCCGCGGCACGGCCCGGACTCGCGTTCGACATCGACCCCGACGACTACCGCGCCTGGCTCGAGGACGACCTCACCGACCTCAACACCCCGTCGATCCGGGTGAGCGGACCCGGCACGGTGCAGCGGACGATCACCAACGTCACCGGCCGGCGGCTCTACTTCTCCTCGTCAGCGACCGGCTTCGACCGGCACGGCGTCCGGGTCACGCCGGCAGCGGTGCGGCTCGGACCGGGCGAGAGCGCGACGTTCACGCTCACCGTCGGGGCGGGTGGCGGGCTCGACGACGGGTGGGTCACGTGGCGCGGAGCCACCGGCACCGTGACCCGGGTGCCGGTCGTGGTCACCGGCTGATCCAGTCCCCCAGCTCGGCGTCGACGAGCATCTCGCGGGCCTCGGCGAGGCGCTCGTCGGGCACCAGGATGCGCACCTTGATCACGGGGATCAGCCCGTCCAGCACGCTCATGTGGCGGTCGGCGACGTCGTAGGGGATCTCCGACGAGGCCAGCAGCCCCTCGATCACCGAGATCATCGCGGGGTCGTTGGTGCGCACCAGCTCTGCCATGGCGCCACTATGCCCCAGGTGGTCCCCGTGTGGGGGTGAGGGACGAAGCGGCCGCGCGCGCCGGTCAGAGACCGAGGATCCTCGCGGTCTCCTCACGCATCTGCACCTTGCGGATCTTGCCGGTCACCGTCATCGGGAACTCCTCGACCACCAGCACGTAGCGCGGGATCTTGTAGTGGGCCAGCTTGCCGGTGGCGAACGCGCGCACGGCGTCGGCGTCGAGCGGCTCGGCCCCGGCACGCAGCTTGACCCAGGCGCACAGCTCCTCGCCGTACTTCTCGTCGGGGACGCCGATCACCTGGACGTCCTCGATGTCGGGGTGCTGGTAGAGGAACTCCTCGATCTCGCGGGGATAGATGTTCTCCCCGCCCCGGATGACCATGTCCTTGATGCGGCCGACGATGTTGCAGTAGCCGTCCTCGCGCATCTCGGCCAGGTCACCGGTGTGCATCCACCCGTCCTCGTCGATGGCCTCGGCGGTCTTGTCCGGGTCGTCCCAGTAGCCGAGCATCACCGAGTAGCCCCGGGTGCAGAACTCCCCCGTCTGTCCGCGCTCGACGGTCGCGCCGGTCACGGGATCGACGATCTTGATCTCGACGTGGGGGTGCACCCGGCCGATGGTGGCCGTACGCCGCTCGAGGTCGTCGTCCGCGCGCGTCTGGCACGACACGGGGCTGGTCTCGGTCATGCCGTAGGCGATCGAGACCTCGGCCATGTGCATGTCGTCGACGCACCTCTTCATGACCTCGACCGGGCAGATCGAGCCGGCCATGATGCCGGTGCGCAGCGTCGAGAGGTCGTGCTCGGCGAAGCTCGGGTGGTGCTGCATCGCGATGAACATCGTCGGCACGCCGTACACGCCCGTGCAGCGCTCGGCGGCGATCGTGCGCAGGGTGGTCTCGGGGTCGAACCCGGGGGCGGGGATCACCATCGTGGTGCCGTGCGTGGTGCAGCCCAGGTTGGCCATCACCATCCCGAAGCAGTGGTAGAAGGGCACCGGGATGCAGAGCCGGTCCTCGGGGCCGAGGTTGATCAGCTCGGTGGTGAAGTAGCCGTTGTTGACGATGTTGCGGTGGCTCAGCGTGGCGCCCTTGGGGTAGCCCGTCGTGCCCGAGGTGTACTGGATGTTGATCGGGTCGTCGGGCGCGGTCTGCGCCAGCCGGTCCGCCACGACGCCGTCGGGCAGCACCCGGCCGGCCTCGACGAGCTGGGCCCAGTCGTCGGTGTCGAGGAACACCACCCGCTCGAGCGTCGGCGCCTGGCCGCCGATCTCGGCGACCATCGAGCGGTAGTCGCTGGTCTTGAAGCTGGACGCGCTGATCAGCAGCCGCAGCCCGCTCTGGTTGACCGCGTAGGACAGCTCGTGGGTGCGGTAGGCCGGGTTGATGTTGACCAGGATGATCCCGAGCTTGGCGGTGGCGTACTGGACGATCGTCCACTCCGCGCAGTTGGGCGCCCAGATGCCGACCCGGTCACCCTTGCCGATGCCGGCGGCCAGCAGGCCCCGGGCCAGGTCGTTCACGTCCCGATCGAGCTCGGCCCAGGTCCACCGGCGGCCGGAGGCGACCTCGACGAGCGCCTCGCGCTCGGCGTACGCCGCCACCGTCCGCTCGAAGCTCGCTCCGATGGTCTCCTCGAGCAGGGGCGGCTCGAGCTCGCCCTTCGCGTAGGCCTCCATGGCGGCAACCTACGCCGCTCGACGTTGGGCTGTCGTTGGTCGGCCCGGCCAGGACCTACCGAGGCCGGAACACCTGGTACTGCACGCCGTTGGTGAACGTGGTGGTCTCGGCCAGCGACAGCCGGACCTTGTCCTCGGCGGCGTCGGGGAACAGCCGCCGGCCGCTGCCGAGGATCACTGGGAAGACCATCAGCCGCATCTCGTCGACGAGGCCGGCCGCCAGGAGGCCCTGGGTCAGCTCCAGGCTGCCCTGGACGAGGATCGGGCCGCCCTCGCCCTCCTTGAGCCGGGCCACCTCGTCGAAGGAGACGACCGAGGTGTTGGTCCACTCCGGGTCGGTCAGGGTGCTCGAGACGACGTACTTGGGCATGGCGTTGAAGCGCGCGAAGTAGTCCATCGTGGGCCAGACCGGCGCGAAGGCGTCGTAGGAGCGGCGGCCCATGAGGAAGGCCTCGGCCTCCTCCTGCTCGCGGCCCTTGACCTCGTACTGCGTCGGGTCGGGATCCACGTCGAAGGTCCAGCCGGAGTGGCGGTAGCCGGGCTCCCCGCCGGGAGCCTCGCCGACGCCGTCGAGCGAGACGAAGTGGGTCGTGATCAGGGTGCGCATCGGGTGATCCTCTCGTGGAGTGGTCTCTGCCTCCTCCACGAACGGGTCACCGCGAACACGACAGCGGCGTCAGGACTTCTTCTCCGCCATCTCCTTGAGGGCCTCCAGCGCCTTCGGGGTGTCCTCCACCACCGTCGGGCCGACGTCGTGGGCACCGGGGCCGTCCACGGTGGTCCGCACCGTGATCTCGGAGCCATCGGCGGTCGCCTTGACCTGGTGGTCGATGCGGATCACGAGGTCACCGAAGGTGAGCTTGTCGAGGTAGCGCGCACTCGGCTCGACGATCTCGAGCACGAACGGCGCCTCGGTGCCGTTGCCGAACACGATCGTGCCGGCGGCGCCCTCGGCGAAGTGACCCTCGATGGCCACCTGCTCGACCGCCGGGTCCCAACGATGCCAGCTGCCCACGTTGCTCCACAGAGCCCAGACGTCGGCGGGCGAGGCGGTCGTGGTCACGGTGTGTTCGTAGTCGAAGCTCATGCTTCAACCTAGTACGACGCAGGCTCGCGGGGGACGGTTCGCGACCCTCTCGTGAGTGTCTGTCATGTCACCTCGACTGCAGGCGCGGGTGTGGCCCCGCGGGCCGTGGCCGGCGGGGTCGGGTGGTCAGGTATGTCGGGTGTGGGTGCGGCCGTGGGGGCTGGTCCACACGAGCAGTCGGTGTCCGACCCGGCGGAGGGTCCAGCCGCCGTGGGTCTTCAGGCGATGGTGGAACCGGCATTCGGGGACGAGGTTGCAGCTGCACGTGGGGCCGCCGTCGGCCCAGGGGATGACGTGGTCGAGGTCGCAGCCCCGCGACGGTCGCGAGCAGCCGGGGAACACGCAGGTCGGGTGGGTCAGGAGCACTTGTTCGCGGAGCCGTGGTGAGGGCGTGTAGCCGGGGACCTCGAGGTGCTCACCCAGGTCCACAACCGGCCGGATGAGGACGGGGCCGGTGGCGGCGGCGCACCAGTCGGCGACCTGCGCCACCAGCACGTGGGACCTGGTGTTCTCGACACCGGCCAGCGCACTGTCGGACAGGTGGGTGTAGATCACCAGCTGACGTCGGGGCCGATTCGGCTTGTCGGTCTCGGTCGTCTCGGGTTGGAGCATGAGGTCGCCGCGGGCGAGTGCGCCGGCGGCCATGGCGCGGCGGACGTCGAGTGGTTGGTCGCAGCCGAGGTCGGCGAGCTGTTGGGCGCCGGTGGTGACGGCGTGGTCGAGGTCGAGGGCGTCCGCGAGGTCGAGCTCACCGCGCACCGTCGCCGTGCCGTCGAGGGAGGGGGTGTGGGTGTCGACGTCGAAGAACCGGTCCTCGGCGGCGAGGAGGCGGCGGTGCTCGGCCTCGATCGGGTCGAAGGTGGCGCGGGCTGCTTCGACGGTGCGGTCGAGCTGGGCCCAGGTCAGCCGGTGCGCGACCGGGGCGACGTGGCGGTCGACGTGCTCGGCACCCTCGGCCGGGAGGGACATCGTGCTGGCGGCGATCTTGCGGGCCCGCCACACCGCGACCTGCCCGGCCATCACCCGCCGCCAGAGCCGCGGGAGCCGATGCCTGACTTCGACCGCGTCGCCGAGGTAGTCGCGTCCGGCGTCGGTGGTCATCCCGACCGCCAACGCGAAGTCCGCGATGCAGAACTCCGCGACCAGGGGTGCACCCGGCCCGGCGATCGCGAGCTCACCCTGCGTGCCCTCGACGGTGGCGGCGTCGTCCAGGTGGTCGACGGGGTGGGCGGCGGCCCACTCGGCCGCGAGCCGGAACTGGCCGACCTCGGCGTCGGTGAGCACCAAGTGCGTCGACTCCAGGGCAGCCAGCACCGAGC
>NZ_JANINT010000120.1:0-13158 GCF_024509035.1 Nocardioides sp.
GGCCCGGCTGAGCTCGAGCAGGCCGAGCGGATTGCCGCCGGTGACGTCGCGGAGCTCGGCCAGCACCGCGGGCGCGACCTCGCGATGGACGTGGTCGGCGACGAGCTCGCCGGCCGCCGCGGCGTCGACACCGCTGACGTCCAGCACCGGCAGGTCCGAGACGCCGAAGCTCCCGGTCTCGTCGTCGCGGACGGCGAACAGCAGCGCGATCGCCTCGCCCTCGAGTCGCCGGGCGGTGAACAGCAAGGCGGCGGCCGATGCGTCGTCGAGCCAGTGGGCGTCGTCGACCACGGCGACCACCGCGCTGTCGCTCGCGACTTGGGACAGCAGGTTCAAGGTGGCGAGGAACACCAGGTGCCGGTCGGCGACGGTTTCCGTGGTCTCCCCGAACGCCGCGCGGAGGGCACCCGCCTGCGGTGCCGGGATCTCCTCGACGTGCCCGAGGAGCGGGCGCAGGAGCCGGTGGAGCGCGGCGAACGGCAGCGGGGCCTCGGACTCGACGCCGCGGGTGCGCAGCACCCTGAGGTCGTCGTCGGGCACCACCAGCTCCAGCAGGGCCGACTTGCCGACGCCCGGCTGCCCCCGCAGCAGCAGCGAGGAGCCGTCCCCGGCCCGCGCCCGGGCCACCAGCTGCAGGAGTGCCTCCTGCTCCCGCTCCCTGCCTCTCAGCACGCGGGCAGCCTAGTGATCACGCCGGCGTCGGGGGCCGGATCGCCGATCCGCGGGTCAGGGCCGCACTCGGCATCTGAGGCGGTGGAGCAGGGCCACGAGGTCGGTGCGATCCACCGGTCGCTGCGCGGTGATCACGATCGTTCCCGCGCTCGCGTCGACGTTGCAGCGGCTGACGCCGTCCACCCGCTCGACCTCGGCCCGGATGAAGGGGACCGCCTCCGCGCCGATCGGGCTCTCGAGCACGAGCACCACGGTCCCGACGAAGGTCCGGGGAGTGTTCCTCATCATCGGGTCGGCCGGGTCATTCTCGACCGCGGTCCCTCACGTAGCCGGCGTAGGCGGCGGGCTGCCAGGCGGCGACCACCTTGGTCCGCAGCGTGGCGCCGAGCCGTCGGTAGAACCGGTGACCCGCCTCGTTGTCCTCGCGCACGCCCCAGGTGACCAGCAGCTGGTCGCGGCCGGCGTGCTCGGCGAGCGCAGCCATGAGCTCGCCGCCGATGCCGCGGTCGCGGGCCTCGGCCCGCACGTACAGGTCGTCCATGGCGAGGATGTCGTGGCCCATCCAGAGGTTGAGCTGTCGTACGCCGCTGACGTACCCGACCGGCCGACCGTCGATGTGGGCGACCAGGACCACCACGGCCGGGTCCGCCAGCATCCGGGCCCAGTCGTCGACCGAGGCGTGGACGGCGTGCGCGGTGTGCTCGTGCTCGGCGAGCTCGAGGAGGAGCTCCCGGACGGTTGCTGAGTCCTGGATGCCCGCGCGGCGGATCTGCGCGGTCGTGGTCATGGGCTGGGCGGTCATGGAGGTGCTCCTTCGACGTCGGTCAGGTGTGGTGGGGGCCGCTGCGCTGCTGGGGTGGCCGGGTTCGTGGTCCGGGGTCAGTGACCGTGGCCATGACCGTGGCCGTGGCCGTGGCCGGTGGGCACCGCGTCGGGGTCGTGGGCGGGCAGCAGGAGCGTCGGGACCATGAGGGCGAGGAGCCCGACCGCGATGGCGATGAACGCGTCCTGGGAGCCGCTGACGATGCCGGTCCGGGTGGTGAGGTCGCCGGCGATGGCGGTGAGGGAGGCGACGCCGAGCGCGGCGCCGATCTCGTGCCCGGTCATCAGCAGACCCGAGGCCATGCCCGCGTGGTCCTGCCGGACCTCGCTCATCGCAGCGACCGAGATCGCGACGAACATCGGCCCGACGCCGAGGCCCAGGAGCGCGAAGCCCGGCAGGACGTCGGTGAGGTAGCTGGGGTCCGCGTCGACCGAGGCGAGCACCAGGGCGCCGGCCGCGGCGACGATCAGGCCACCGCCGATGAGCCGCTTGGCGCCGAGGCGCGGCAGCGCGTGGGAGGCGAGCGCGGCGCTGGCGGTGATGAACGCGGCCAGCGGGAGGAACTCCAGGCCGGCGACCAGGGCGGACGCACCGAGGACCTGCTGGAGGTACAGGGAGCTGAGGAAGATCGCGCCCACCACGGCGCCGGTCACGCCGGCCATCACGACCGAGGCGGAGACCAGCGACCGGACCCGCCAGGTCGCCGGGGGCACGATCGGCGCGGCGACCCTGCGCTCGTTGAGCGCGAACGCGGCCAGCAGCACCATGGCGGCGACGGCGGCGACCACGGTCTGCGGGGCGGTCCAGCCGTGGCTGGTCGTCGACTCCACGGCGTACACCAGGGCGAGGAGCCCGGTGACGAGCATCAGGGCGCCGGAGACGTCGAGCCGCCCTCGGGTGCCGGGACGGTTGCTGGGCAGGGCAGGGACCTTGCGCAGGACGCCGGCGAGCACGACGGCGCCGACGGGCACGTTGATGAAGAACACGGCGCGCCAGTCGAGGACGGTGGTGAGGACGCCGCCGAACAGCACGCCGGCGGCGATGCCCATGCTGGCGACGGTTCCCCACAGGCCGAGGGCGGTCGCGCGCTGGCGGCCGGCGTACGTCGTCATGACGATCGACATCGCGGCCGGCGTGAGCATCGCGGCACCCGCGCCCTGCGCTCCGCGGGCGAGGATCAGCGTGAGCGCCGAGCCCGCGAACCCCGACACCAGGGAGCCCAGCGTGAAGACCGCCAGACCCGTCAGGAACATGCGCCGCCGGTCGAACAGGTCGGCCAGCCGCCCGCCGAGCAGGAGGAACCCGCCGCTGAGCAGGACGTAGGCGCTGACCGTCCACTGGTAGTCGCCCGAGGACAGGTGCAGGTCGGCGGCGATGCTGGGCAGGGCGACGTTCACGACGCTGACGTCGAGGACGACCATGACCTGCGCGGCGAGCATCAGCGCGAGCACCGTCCAGGGTCGTCGGGGCGCGCCGTGCTCCTCGGTGTGCCCCGCGGTCGCGTGGACGTGGCTGCGGGTGTGCGCGTCGGGGTGGTGGTCCGGGGGCTGGTGCAGATCGGTGGTCATCGTCTTCTCTCCTCGAGTGGTCGGGGCCGGCACGGGAGCTGCCGGTGATGACCACGAGCCTCGTTGCCGGGACTCCGGCGTCGCGCCGGGAGAACCGCCGGGTTCGCGCCGTCCGCGCACCCGCCGCCCTCCTGCGCGAGGTCGTCGCGCCCGCGCGATCCGCGGTGTGGCCCGCGCCGGGCCGCGCCGGGCCTCGCCGGACGACGCGGCGATGTCCGGCCCCAACCTGGCGATCTCGCCGGTGCGACCCGGTGGCCCGCGGCGAGACGGTGGCCGGGCCCGATCAGCCGACGACCCAGGTGAGGACCATGACCGTCGCCACCCGCTCCCGCCCGTACCCCGAGACCCGCGATCACCGCGATCACCGCGAGCGCCGCCGACGAGCCGTCGGGCTCGGCCTGCTGGTCTCCGCGCAGTTCGTCGTCATGCTCGACACGTCGATCGTCAACGTCGCGCTGCCCTCCATCCGGGCCGACCTGGGCCTCGGGGCCACCAGCCTCAGCTGGGTCGTCAACGCCTACGTGCTCACCTTCGGTGGGCTCCTGCTTTTGTTCGGACGGGTGGCCGACCTCGTCGGTCGGCGTCGCATGTTCGTCGCCGGCTCCGCCCTGTTCACCGTCGGCACGCTCCTGGCAGCCGGCGCCGGCACCGCGTGGATGCTGGTGACCGGCCGGGTCGTCCAGGGCGCCGGCGCGGCGGCGCTCAGTCCGGCGGCGATGTCGTTGCTCCTGCTCGGCCACACCGGCGAGCGGCGGGCCCGCGCGATGAGCCTGTGGGGAGCGGCCTCGGCGGTCGGTGGCGCCACCGGTGTCCTGGCCGGTGGCCTCCTCGCCGGCACCTTCGGTTGGTCCTCGGTGTTCCTCGTGACCGTGCCCGCCACGCTCGCCGGCCTCGTCCTCGCGCGACGCGTGCTCGACGACACGCCCCGAGGTGTCCGGCGCCGGTTCGACGCTCCCGGTGCGGTCACCATCACCGCCGCCGTCCTCGCACTCGTCGAGGGAGCGCTCGGAGCGGCGGACCACGGTCCGACCTCTCCTGACGTGGTCCTCGCCCTGGGGGCGACCGCTGTGTTCCTGGGCATGTTCGTCGCCATCGAGCGGCACACCGAGGACCCCCTGGTCCCGCTCGAGCTGTTCGCGTCCCGGGTCCTCTCGAGCGGGGTCGGTCTCGCCGTGCTCGGAGGGGCCGCGCGGGCCTCCACGTTCGTCCTGGTCGCGCTGTACCTGCAGCAGTCGCTCGCCATGTCGCCCGAGCACGCCGGGCTGGCGATGGTGCCGACGTCGGTCACCGGGTTCGTCGCCAACCTGGCGCTGTTGCCCAGGGTGCTGCGCGCCATCGGACCGCGGCGGAGCCTGGTCGTCGGACTCGTCGTCCTGGCTGCGGGTCACGTGTGGCTGGCCGCAGCGCCGACCGGCGATCGCTACCTGGTCGCCGTCCTGCCGGGACTCCTGCTGGTCGCCATCGGAGTCGCCCTGAGCTTCACGCCGACCACCATGGTCATCGCCTCGGCAGCGCCCGAGAGCCACACGGGCCTGGCGTCGGGCCTCGCGAGCTCCGCGACCCAGGTGGGCGCCGCCATCGGCACGGCGGCGTTCACCGCCGTCGCGCTCGCCGGTGGCGGGTTCGCCGAGGCGTTCACGGCGGCGGCAGGCGTGGCGCTGGCCACCGCCCTGCTCGGGTGTGCGATCGTGCGGCGGTGACCCACCAGGCGGATGGTCCGCGAGACCGCGATCGGGACCCCAGGGCGCAGGAGGCCCCCGCTGCCATCCCCGCTGCCATCCCGGCCGCCATCACCGCGGTCAACCTCGAGGCCGACGACCCGCGGTCGCTCGCGGCGTTCTGGTCCGCGGCCCTGGGCGGGACCGTGATCTCCGCGGGGGAGCAGCTCTACGTGCGACCGGCGCAGCCGGGCGGGGTCGGCATGTTCATCCAGCCGCTCGCCGGCCCGCGGCCGTCGCGGAACCTCACGCACGTCGACCTGACCGTCGCCTGGGAGGACCGTGCCGCGCTGGTGGAGCGGCTGGTCGGTCTCGGCGCGACGCACCGGTGGGACGTGCTCTTCGAGCACCCCGGCGTTCGCTGGACCACCCTGGCCGATCCCGAGGGCAACCTGTTCTGCGTCGCAGAGCATCGGCCCGATCACGACTGACGAGGCGCGCCCACCGCCACCTCGGGGAACGCGGGGCGGCCGCGTGGGGTTGTCACCGTGTGAGGCTCTCGCTGCTCGACCGTTCGCGCACCCGGGCCGGCCGGCCCGAGGGCGAGGCCCTGACCGGGACGATCGAGCGCGCCGTGCACACCGAGGCGCTGGGGTACGACCGCATCTGGGTCGCCGAGCACCATGCCGTGCCCGGCATCGCCTCCGGGTCACCGCCGGTGCTGCTGGCGGCGATCGGCGCCCGCACCGGCACGATCCGCATCGGCTCCGGCGGCGTGATGCTGCCGCACCACCAGCCCCTGGTCGTCGCCGAGCAGTTCCGGATGCTCGACGCCCTCCACCCCGGTCGCGTCGACCTGGGCATCGGGCGGTCGCTGGGCTTCACCCCGCCGGTGCGCCGAGCCCTGCGCCACGGTGCCGAGGCGCTGGACACGTTCGAGTCGGACCTGGCCGAGCTGCGCGCCTACCTCGCCGACACAGCCGACGTCACCGCCCGCCCGGCCACCGGACGCCGCGTCCCGGTGCACCTCCTGGCGACCGGCCGCGGGCTCGAGGTGGCGGCCCGGCTGGGGCTGCCCGTGGTCGTGGGCGGTCCCGTCCTCGACAGCGCCGAGATCGGCGAGCGGCTGGCGGCGTACCGTCGGGACTTCCGGCCGCACGAGGGGAGTACGCCGTCGGTCACCGTGTCGCTCGACGTGACCGTCGCCGAGACCGATGCGGAGGCGCGCGCCCTCGCGCTCCCCGAGGCCTGGGCGATGGCCCGGTCGCGGCAGACGGGTGAGTTCGCGCCGCTCGAGACGGTGGACGCGATCCGGGCGCAGCCCTGGAGCTCTCAGCTGCGCGGCCGCGTCGAGTCGTCGCTCGACCGTGCTGTCCTGGGCAGCCCGGCCACAGTCCGGCGAGCCCTGGAGCAGCTCGCCGAGCGGACCGCCGCCGACGAGCTGATGATCAGCACCTCGACGTACGACCGGGACGCGCTGTTCGCCTCCGACGCCGCCGTGCGGGAGATCGTCGGTGGGGCCTCCTAGAGTCTGCGTCGGCAGGTCGGTGAGACGTCAGCGAGGGTGAGGAGGCCCGTGTGGAGCTGGAGGCGGCGCGTCGGCTCGGGCGCGAGCTGCTCGACGAGCACGGGCTCGGCGACTGGACGCTGATCTTCGACCGGGCCAAGCGACGCGCGGGGATCTGCCGCTACGCCACCCGTCAGATCGGACTGAGCGCGCCGCTGACGTCGCTGCACGCCGAGGCCGACGTGCGCGACACGATCCTCCACGAGATCGCTCACGCGCTGGTCGGTCCGCGCCACGGGCACGACGCGGTGTGGCGGCGCACCGCCGTACGCATCGGCTGCAGCGGCCAGCGCTGCACCGACCCCGCGCTTCCGTCGGTCGAGGGCGACTGGGTCGGCACCTGCGCGGCGGGTCACCGGATCACCCGGCACCGCCGCCCGGTCCGGCCCGGGTCGTGCGCGGAGTGCTCGCCGCGGTTCTCCGTCGACACCCTGCTCACCTGGACCTACCGCGGCGAGCCCGCGGTCATGACCGCCCAGTACCGCGCCGAGCTGGCCCGCGCCCTGACACGCGCCCGCGAGCCCGAGCCGGTCGCCGACCTGGTGCAGCAGGTCGCGGGCGTGCGGCCGGGCGACCGGCTGCAGGTCGTCGCGCCCGGCAGCAAGTACGACGGCGAGACGGGCACGCTCGTCAAGCGCGGTCGCACCCGCTACCACCTGCGGGTCGGCGGAGCGGTCCTCACCGTGCCGTTCGCGCTGGCGCGACCGGCCTGAGCGCGTCGACGACGCTGACCGAGTGCCGGCGGTCGGCACGGCGCAGCGACTCCAGGGCCGCGACCAGCGGCACCGACCACATCAGGTAGCCCCAGCCGAAGGACAGCAGGGCGACGTTGAAGGCCATCAGCAGCACCAGCGCGATCTGGCGGACCCGTCCCGCCACCAGCACCGCCGCGCCCGCAGCGGCCTCGAAGGCGACCAGCAGCCCGATGAACACCGCGTGGTGGGGGACGACCAGCGACTCCCAGGTGTCCCGCACGAACGACGTCGACGCCTGGTCGGCGAAGCCGGAGAAGTCCTCACCCCGGACCAGGAAGAGCAGGTTGGCGCCCGCGCCCGCCAGCACCCACAGCGCGGCCACCGCCGCGATGCCCAGGCCGGCCGCGCGTCGGCTCCGGCCGGCTCCCACCGAGCAGCCGACGACGATCACTCCCAGGCTCAACCAGCAGACCGGCAGCACCCACCCGACGTCCATGACGTCCCTCCTCGGTGTCCTCCCTGCTGGTCAGCGTGGTCGGATGGCGGGCCGCCGGGCAGAGGAATTGGTCCCGCGGCTGCGTGCGCGGCGGTGGTTGTCCACAGGCGTCGCGCCGCGTGGTTGCCGGTCGCCGGATCGAGGCGTTGCCTGGAGGGCATGACGTTCTCGGCCCCCACTCCCTCCTCGGCCCGCACACCCGGCTTCCGCCGCGGCCGGCGGGTCAGCGACCTGATGACCCCCGACCACCACGCCTTCGTCGAGAGCTCGCTCGCCGCCGAGCGTGCCGGCGACGCTGCCTCGGCCCTGGACTACCACCGGGGCGTCCCGATGTTCCGCCGCAGCGGCCACGGCGTCGTGCTCGAGCAGCTCGCCGATCTCGCGGACGAGATGGCGCCCTGGATATGGGCCCGGTGGGCCGCCTACCAGTGCACCCGCGTCGAGGACACCGGCACCGCGAGCGCCGCCGCGGGCCGGGTGTCGCTCAGGCACACGGTGGCGATGTTCCACGGCGACGACATGGCGCGGGCCTACGAGAGCGGGGGCGACCCGATGCGGGTGATCGCGCGCGTCTCCGGGCAGAGCTGGGTCTTCCACCAGATCTGCACCTTCGAGCTCGGCGGCCTCGAGTCCTTCCTCGAGGAGATGCCGACCGCGCGGCTGGCGGAGGAGTGTGGCCTGGCCCGCGAATGGGTCGGCGCGCAGGTCGGCGGCTACCGCGTCGAGTCCTCGCCCCCGGGCACCCTCGTCGTGCGTGACCTCGCCACGAAGGAGGCGGTGGAGCTGCTCGACCTCGGCGCCGCGGTGCACGCGGACGAAGGCGGGTGGCTGATCGGTCGCCTGGTGCCGAGCGGCACGACCCCGGGTCTGATGTTCGACACCCGGCCGCTCGCGGTCGACAGGAGGACCGCCAGCGCGGCAGCTCGTGGCCAGAGGCGAGGACAGTGGGTGGTCGCGCTGCACGACGCCCTGCGCGACGGCCGCGTCGACCCGGCCGTGCTGTGCAGCGAGGACCGCGAGCTCGTCACCGACGTCGCCGGGCTGCGGCTGCTCGAGCGCGGCACTCCCCCCGCTGCGCTCGCGAGCGCCCACGCGGCGCTCGCCGACGGCCGCGACGAGATCGGACGCGCGGCCTACCGGATCCTGCGCGGGGCCGTCGAGGGGACCTTCGGCGACGACGACGCGGCGTACGTCGCGGCCGCCGTGGTCCACCCCCGCGGGTACGCCGAGGCGCGCCGCCAGCTGCGGCGCCCCGAGCACCGGCCGGCCTGGGAGCACTGGGCCGGTCTGGTGCCCGATCCGGCCCGCGGGCGGCTGCGCCGCCTCGCCGAGCTGAGCGGCACCGCGGCAGCCTGACCGCGGTCGGCGAAAACGGCAGGACATCACCGCCCTCGAGGCGGAGAATCGGCGGCGATGTTCGCCGCCCTGTTGCGCCACGCGCGCCCACCCTCGCCCCTGGCGGGCCGGCTCTCGGTCCAGTCACTGCTCTTCGCGCTCGGCGAAGGCACGTTCATGGCCGGATCGGCCGTGTTCTTCACCCAGATCGTCGGGCTCTCCGCGGCCCAGGTCGGCCTCGGCCTGACCTGTGCCGGGATCGCGGCGTTCCTCGCCGCCTTCCCGATGGGCAAGCTCGTCGACCGCTACGGACCCAAGCGGATGTGGGCGGTCAGCGCCGTCGGTCAGGCGTCGATGTTCGCCGTCTGGCCGTTCATCGAGAACTTCCAGGGCTACCTCGCGATGGCCGTCGTCATGGAGGTCATCGGGTCGCTCGGCGGCGCCGCGCACGGCGCCTACACGATCGATGTGCTGCCGCCTGCCGAGCGGGTGCAGTCGCGGGCCTACATGTACTCCGCGCTCAACGTCGGGTTCACCCTCGGCGCCGCGCTCGGCGGAGTCGCGCTGGCGTTCGACTCCAACGACCTGCTGCACGCGCTTCCGTGGTTCACCGCGGCCGTCTTCCTGGTCAACGCCACCGCGATCACCCGGCTGCCGCGGGCGCCCCACGACGACCTCAGCATCGAGGAACGCAAGGTGAAGGTCCCGGGGCCCGGCCCGATGCGCAACCTCGGCTGGCTGCTCACGACGTTCTTCACCGGTGTGTTCTGGACCAACCAGGTGCTGCTCAACATCGTGATCCCGCTGTGGCTGGTCGTCGAGACCGATGCGCCTCGTGTGCTGCTGGCGTTCCTGTTCGGCACCAACACGGTGATGTGCATCTTCTTGCCGATGGCGGCCGCTCGCGGTGTCCACGACGTGCCGACCGCGCTGCGCGCGGTGCGGATCTCCTCGACGTTCTTCGTGATCTCCTGCCTGATCACGCTCGCGACCCACGACACCGTCGGGTGGACGACGATCCTCCTGGTCTGGCTCGGTCACGTGACCGTGACCGGCGCCGAGCTCTACCTCTCGGCGGCGAGCTGGTCCTTCGAGGCCGAGCTGATGGACCCGCGCCAGCGGGGCGCCTACCAGGGCGCCGCCGAGCTCAGCGGCACGCTCGGCAAGGTCTGGGCGCCGGCCGTCTACACGTTCCTCGCGATGCACTGGGGTGCTGCCGGCTGGCTGGTGATCGCCGGCATCATCGTGGTCGCGACGATCGGCGTCCACCCGTCGACGCGCCTGGCGCGGCGCTTCCTGGAGCAGCACGTGCCGGCCGACGTCCTCGCCGAGGCCCGGGCCGGTGCCCCCGACCCCGAGGACGCCGTCGTCACCGGACCGCCCTCGTTGATCGACGCCGAGGCCCCGGCGCCGGGACCGCTGGACGCTGTCGGTCCCTCGTGATTGTGTGATCTCCCGGCCACAGCAGACACGTCACGCTGCACCTGCAGGGAAGGAGTGGCCGGTCTCTCGGGAGGAGCACAGGTGATGGGTTCACGAGCCCGCGTCCGGCGTACGGCGCTCATGGGGGTGGCGGCGCTGCTGCTGCCGCTCGGCGCAGCTCAGGCCGCGACGAGCGAGCAGGTCGACACCACGGGGACGCGGGGGATCGGCGACCCCTACTACGCCGACTACGGCAACGGCGGCTACGACGTCGACCACTACGACATCCGGGTGTCCTACGTGCCGCGCACCGACCGGCTCGCCGGCACCACCCGCATCCGCGCCCACGCGATCCAGGACCTCACCCGGTTCAACCTCGACTTCGTGCTGCCGGTCTCGAGCGTGCGCGTCAACGGCCAGCGCGCGACCTACACCCAGGGCCGGCACGAGCTCGTCGTCACGCCGCGCCGGGCGTTGAGGGACGGCGACGCGATGAAGGTCGAGGTGACCTACCGCGGCGTCCCCTCGACGATCCGCTCCGACGGCATCAAGCCCTGGATCCGCACCGACGACGGCGTCGCCGCGGTCGGTGAGCCCGAGATCGCCGCCTGGTGGTTCCCCGGCAACGACCACCCGCGCGACAAGGCGACGTACGACGTGCGGGTCGAGGTCGCCCGCAGCCTCGAGGCGCTGGGCAACGGCGTCCTCGTCTCGAAGGCCGCCCACGGCCGCACCCGCACCTGGCACTGGCGCGAGGCTACGCCGATGGCCTCCTACCTCGCCTTCTTCGTCGTCGGCCAGTTCGACATCACCCGATCCCGCGCCGACGGCCTGCCGGTGATCACCGCGGTCGCCTCCGACGGCGGCAAGGAGGGGCGCTTCGCGGCGGCCGACCTGAAGAAGACGCCGAAGGTCATCCGGTTCGAGTCCCGCCACTTCGGCGACTACCCCTTCGACGCCATGGGCGGCGTCGCGCCGGCGGCCGACTTCGGCTTCGCCCTGGAGAACCAGACCCGTCCGGTCTACACCCGCGGGTTCTGGCGGTTCGGGCCGAACATCTACGTGATCGTCCACGAACTGGCCCACCAGTGGTACGGCGACTCGGTCTCGGTCGACAACTGGCGCGACATCTGGCTCAACGAGGGCTTCGCGACCTTCGCCGAGTGGCTGTGGTCGGAGAAGCACAGGGACGGCTCGGCCGCCGATCACTTCGACATGACCTGGCAGAGCTATCCCCGGCGCAGCGACTTCTGGAAGGTCACCATCGGCGACCCGGGAGCCCACAACGAGTTCAACGGCGCGGTCTACGACCGTGGGGCGATGACGCTGCAGGCGCTGCGCACCCGCATCGGCAACCCGGCGTTCTCGACGCTGCTGAAGGACTGGGCGGCGCAGCACCGCTACGCCAACGCCTCCGTCCCGGAGTTCATCGCGCTCGCGGAGGAGATCTCGGGTCAGGACCTCACCTCGTTCTTCGACGCGTGGCTCTACACCGCCCACCGGCCGGCGGCCACCGAGGCCAACGGGTTCCCGGCCGACTTCGGTGCGCGCTCGGCCCGGGTCACGCGCCCGGACTCCTGGTCGCAGATTCGTCACACCCGGGCACTGCTCGCGCGGCTCGAGGCGCGCTGATGCCGCTCCTTCTCTAGCATCGGTCCCGACGGGTTCCGCACGGGACGCGTCCGGATCTCGGTGAACGGAGTGAGGCGTGGCTGACGGCGGTGGCCGCGAGGCGACGGAGCTCCGCGACCCGGCGTTGCAGTGGCTACCGCTGCCGGTGTCCGGAGACGTCCCGATCACCGCCGAGGAGCTGCAGCGGCTCGTGCGCCTGCACGCTCGGCAGACCCCCGAGCACGAGCGCCGCCGACGCCAGGCCTTCCCGCCCGAGGAGGTCGTGCCGAGCTCGGAGCGGGTGCGCGAGCTCGCCGACCGGGTGACGCGCGCCGACCTCGCGGCGCGGCAGCTCGACCCGAGCCTGCGCGACGTGCTCGACCGGCCCGACGCGGGGCAGATCCTCGACGCGATCCGCGAGGTGAAGGTCCGCCTCGGCGAGGTGCTCCGGCACCGCCGGGTCTGGGTGGCCAAGGTCGTCGACCTCGCGCTGGGTGAGCCCCACGGGTCGAGCTGGCGCCGGGTCTCGGAGCAGGTGGACGGCATCGACCGGTTGATCGACGCGGCCCTCGGGCTCGGCGACGTCGTCGTCGAGGGCGTGGACCCGTCCGAGGAGGCCGTCGCGGCGTTCGCCGCGCTGGAGGCCGAGCTCGGCTCGGGCCAGTCCTCGCGGCGGTGGTTCCGCGGCCGGTCCCAGCGCGCGACGGCCCGCCTGCTGGAGGGTGCCCGCGTCGACGGCGAGCCGGTCACCCGGCCCACCCAGGCCGGCGCCGTACGCCGCTCGCTCGACCTCGACCTCCGCACCGAGGCGCTCGCGCAGGAGCTGTCCCCGTGGGGAGTGCCGGCGCTGGAGAGCTCGCCGCGCGACGCGCTGGTCGAGGGCCTGATGACCGTGCGCGACGCCCTGCGCGCGATCGGCCGCCTCGTCGAGGCCTCCCAGCGGCTGGGCGACCTGCTCGGGCCCGGACCGGCGAACGTGTTGCCGGTCGGGTCCTTCGAGGAGGCCGAACGCGCCGGCTGGGCCGGCGACGCCCTGTCCGCCGTGCGCGAGGGCGCCCAGGCCCGCCACGAACTCGACACCGCCGCCCGCGCGCTCGAGGAAACCGCCGCGCGCGTCGCGGCCACCGACGACCTCGACCAGCCCGCCCCCGAGGTCGCCGAGATGGTGCTGTGCCTGCGCGCCGCCGCCGACGCGGCGTACGCCGAGTGGTTGGTCAAGATGCACACCGGTCGACGCGCCCACCGGCTCGCGGTGCTGCGCGAGCAGCTCCGCGCCCGGCTGGCCGCAGCGGCTCCACACCTGCCGCTGCT
>NZ_JANINT010000120.1:13180-38958 GCF_024509035.1 Nocardioides sp.
CGAGCCTGTGTCGCCGGCCGAGCCCACCGAGCCCGCGGCCGCGGAGGCGTCCACCGATCCACGCCAGGTCGTGCTCGCGCTGGCCGCGCGCGGACCGATCAGCGGCACCGACGCGCGCGCGGCGACCGGGCTGAGCGCCGCGCGGTCGCGGACCCTGCTCCAGCAGCTGGTCGCCGCCGGCGAGCTGGTACGCACCGGCGCCACGAGCGCCACGAGGTGGCACCTGCCGACGCCCGGAGGGACGACATGAGGCTCGCGGTGATCGGCGGCGGGTCGACGTACACCCCCGAGCTGGTCGACGGCATCGGTCGGATGGCCGACCGGCTCGACGTGGGCGAGCTGGTGCTGATGGACCCCTCCGCCGACCGCCTCGAGCTGGTCGGCGGGGTGTCGCGCCGCATCCTCGCGCACCTCGGCCACCCGGGCCGGGTCGAGACCACCACCGACGTCGCAGCCGCCGTCGCGGACGCCGACGCGGTGCTGCTCCAGCTGCGCGTCGGCGGCCAGGCGACCCGAGACGCCGACGAGACCTGGCCGCTGGAGTGCGGCTGCGTCGGGCAGGAGACCACCGGCGCCGGGGGCCTTGCCAAGGCGCTGCGGACGGTGCCGGTCGTGCTCGACATCGCCGAGCAGGTCCGGGCCGCCAACCCGGACGCCTGGATCATCGACTTCACCAACCCGGTCGGCATCGTCACCCGGGCGCTGCTCCAGGAGGGCCACCGCGCGATCGGGCTGTGCAACGTCGCGATCGGCTTCCAGCGCCGCTTCGCCGCGATGCTCGACGTCGACCCCGACCGGGTCGAGCTCGACCACGTCGGCCTCAACCACCTCACGTGGGAGCGGGAGGTGCTCGTGGACGGCGTCGACGCGCTCCCGCGGCTGCTCGCCGATCGGGCCGCCGACATCGCTGCCGAGATCGAGCTGCCGGTCGAGGTCGTCGACCGGCTGCGCTGTGTGCCGTCGTACTACCTGCGCTACTTCTACGCCCATGACGAGGTGGTCCGCGAGCTGCGCAGCGAGCCGTCGCGGGCCTCGGCGGTCGCTGCGATCGAGCGCCGTCTGCTCGACCTGTACGCCGACCCGAGCGTGGTCACCAAGCCGGCCGAGCTCGAGCAGCGTGGCGGCGCGTACTACTCCGAGGCGGCCGTCGAGCTGCTCGGATCGGTGGTCGGCGCTGACGCCGCCGCCACCCGGGTCGTCAACGTCGCCAACCAGGGGACGTTGCCGTTCCTGCCCGACGACCACGTCATCGAGGTGCGCGCCACCGTCAGCCCCGACGGCGCGCAGCCGCTGCCGGTGCGGCCCGTGGAGCCGCTGTACGCCGGCCTCATCGGCCACGTCGCGGCGTACGAGCGGCTGGCGCTCGAGGCCGCGCTTCGCGGCGGGCGCGACCGGGTCTTCGCCGCGCTGCTGGCCCACCCGTTGGTCGGCCAGGTCGACCGTGCCGAGCGGCTCACCGACCTCCTGCTCGCCCACAACCGGGAGTTCCTCGCGTGGGCCTGAGGGCCGGTGAGGGCGTCCTGGCGATCGACGCCGGCAACTCCAAGACCGACGTCGTGCACGTCGCCCCCGACGGGTCGGTCGTGGGGCGCGCCCGCGGAGGCGGCTTCCGGCCGCACCTGGTCGGGCCGCGGGCCGCCGTGGAGGGCTTGCGGCCGCTGGTCGAGGAGGCCACCGGAGGGACGTCGGTCGCGCACGTCTCGGCCTGCCTGGCCAACGCCGACCTCCCGATCGAGCACGACCAGCTCCGGGCCGAGATCGAACGTCATGGCTGGGGCCGCACGACGTACGTCGGCAACGACACCCTCGCGCTGCTGCGCGCCGGAGTCGACCATCCTCCGGGGGTGGCGGTCGTGTGCGGCGCCGGCATCAACTGCTCGGGCATCGGTCGCGACGGACGCACGGCCGGGTTCGCCGCGGTCGGGCGGATCTCCGGCGACTGGGGCGGCGGCGCCGACCTGGTCGAGGAGGCGCTGTGGTGGGCGGCCCGGGCCGTCGACGGGCGAGGCCCGCACACGGTGCTGTCGACGATGCTCCCCGAGCACCTCGGCCGCAGCGACATGGCCGACCTCATCGCGGGCATCCACCTGCGCGAGATCCCCGAGCCGGTGCTCCACGACGCGACCCCGGTGCTCTTCACCGCTGCGCGGGCCGGCGACGACGTGGCGACCTCGGTGGTGCTGCGTCAGGCCGAGGAGATCGTCGCGCTCGCCGTCTCGGTGCTGCGCCGGCTCGACCTGCTCGCCGAACGGGTCGAGGTCGTGCTCGGCGGCGGCGTCCTCACCGCCGGCCACGCGCTGCTGCTCGACGCCATCGCCACCGGCCTGGCCGCGGCCGCGCCCCAGGCGGTGCCGGTGGTGGTCTCGGCACCTCCCGTGCTCGGAGCGGCCCTCCTCGGCCTGGACCACGTCGACGCCGAGCCGGGCGCCCACGACCGGCTGCGAGCTGCCCTCGTCTGAGCCGACCGTCAGGGACCATCCGCGGCGTCCGCATGCTGACCGGGCTCTACTGAACTGGATTCAACACCTGCTTGAGTTCGTGGTCGTCAAGGATCGGGCCGAGACGACCGGAGGTCGCGCGCATGGGTGCACTGTCGAGACGAGGGTTCCTGGGGGCGGCCGCAGCCGGCGCCACCGCGATGGGTGTGGCGGGGCCGGCCCGGGCGGGGATCTTCTCGGTCCCGGTCACCGAGGAGCGCCGGCAGGCGGTGGTGATCGGATCCGGCTTCGGCGGTGGCGTCACCGCGCGGCGCCTGGGCCGCGCGGGCATCAAGACGCTGGTGCTCGAGCGAGGGATGCGGTGGCCGACCGGGCCCGGCTCGGAGACCTTCCCCACGCTGACCCACAACGACCACCGCTCCTCGTGGCTCTCGGCGGTCCCGACGATGCCGGTGCCGCCGACGAGCCCGACCGCGTTCGTGCCCTACACCGGGCTGATCGAGCGGGTGCGCGGCGTCGGCATCGACGTGATGTGCGTGGCCGCCGTGGGCGGTGGGTCGATCAGCTACCACGGGATGACCGTCCAGCCGCAGCGCGAGTCGTTCGCGCTCACGGTGTCGAGCTCGATCGACTACGACCTGCTCGACCGCGACCACTACCGCCGGGTCGCGCGCGACCTGCACGTCTCGCCGATCCCCGACGACATCCTCGACGACCCGCGGTACGCCGCACCGCGGATCTTCCAGCAGCGCGGCCGTGAGGCCGGGTTCGAGACGTTCCGGATCGACTCGCCCACCGACTGGGACGTCGTCCGCCGCGAGCTGCGGGGCGAGCTGCCGCCGTCGTACATCACCGGCGACATGGTCTTCGGCTGCAACAACGGCGGCCGCTGGTCGGTCGACGTCACCTACCTGGCCCAGGCGGAGGCGACCGGCAACGTCCAGGTCGCCCCGCTCCACCGGGTCTCCGACATCTCGCGGACGCCGGCGGGGGAGTGGCTCGTCGAGTGCGAACGGATCTCGACCGGCGGGCAGGTGCTCGAGCGCAAGCGGATCACCACCCGGGCCCTGTTCCTCGGGGCCGGGTCGCCGGGCACGACCCGGCTCATGGTCAAGGCCCGGGACAAGGGCCTGATCCCCGACCTGCCCGACGGCGTCGGCACCGGCTGGGGCACCAACGGCGAGCGCGTGTACGCCGCCGTCACCAGCCAGGACAGCCCGGGCGCCTATCAGGCCGGCCCGGTCGCCATGGGTGCCCGCGACTGGTCGGACCCCGCGCGGGCGCTGACGATGACCACCGGGCCGCTCCCGCTGGGCGTCGACCTCCACACGTACACGATCGCGGCGTTCATGGTCACGGCCGAGACCGGACGGTGGCGGTACGACCCGCTGCGCGACGACGCCGTCCCGGTGTGGAACCGCGCGAACGAGCTGGACACCAAGCCGGTGCTGGACGCGGCCGTCGAGCGGATCACCAGCGACACGCCGTTCCACCTCAACCTCGACGCGAACCTGTTCGACGACACGACCTTCCACGCGGTCGGCGGCATGCCGTTCGGCACCGCCGTCGACGACGCGGGCCGGGTGCTGGGGCAGCGCGGCCTCTACGTGATGGACGGCTCGCGGATCGCCGGCTCCTGCGCGGCGTGCAACCCGTCGATGACGATCGCGGCGCTGGCGGAGCACTCGATGGACGTCGTCCTGCGCCAGGACCTCGACGTGCTCACCTGACGTCAGCCCGCGAGCCGGTCCAGCCCGTGGTAGACGAGGAACGCCGGCCACACGAGTCCCTCGAGGATCGCCAGGACGTACCACCAGAAGCCGTCGGCCTGCTGCCAGAACCACACCCACGCACCGAAGATGCCGATCCCGTAGATCGCGCCGCTCGCGCCGTTGCCGGCCGCACCGTTGCCGTCACCCACGCCTTCCGACGCTAGCCACCCCGGATGGCCGTGCCCAGGGTCGCAAGACCCGGGTGCGGATGTCGGCGATCAGGAGCAGGCTGGGGACATGTCCGAGGCCGAGGACCGGGTGAAGGTCAACGTGCGCTACCGCGCCGAGCTCGAGCTGCTCGCGGGCGAGAGCCTGTGGGCCGCGCCGCTCGACGCCCACGACGGCGGCGGCACCTACACGCTGCAGAACAACTCCTTCTACATCCCGCTCGCGGTGGGCGACGTGGTGCGCGCCGAGCTCAACGCCGACGAGATCCTGCAGGTCGTCGACATCGTCGAGCCCGCTCCCGTCGTCCTCACCTCGGTGGCGGTCCGAGGCGGCCACGACGAGGCCCGCGCGCTCGGGGACCGCTGGCGCGACCAGGGAGCGTCGTGGAGCGAGGGGATGGAGGGGCTGCTGTCCACGGTCTGGGAGCCCGGGGTGGACGCCGAACGGGTGCTCGGGGTGCTGGCGCCCGACCTCGCCAGCGGCCTCGGTGAGCTGCTGTGGCTCGCCCGTCCCGAGCAGCGCCTCCGCGAGGCGCAGACGGCGATCGATTTCGAGCTCGACCCGGTCCAGCACTTCCCCCCGGTCGAGACGACGTACTGGGCAGCCGACGACCCCTACTGGCGAACGGTCGGGCTCGACTCGCCCGACTTCCTCGCCTACGTCCAGACGCTCGCCGGACGCGACGCCGAGCTGGCGGCGGCGCTGGAGGCCGGCGACCACGAGCGGGTGCGCGAGATGCTGGCCTTCATCAACGACGGCCCGCTCTGGTAGGCCCGCGACCCGACGGTCACCGGTGTGTGGGCGACTCGTCACCCGGGGGGCCGGCAGGACCTCGAGCCCGAGCGGTCGGCTCCGGCTCAGGTGTAGAGGTCGATGCCACCGGGGCGCGGCGCCGTCGGTCCGGGGCGGCCCGCCTGGTCGGCTTGGTCGGCCCGTTCGACCCGGTCGGCGCGTTCGGCCCGGTCGGCCCGGTCGCTTCGGTGGGCGGCATCGGTCGACCGGCCCGGCGTCGAGCCGACGGCCGCCCCGTCGACCACCGGAGCGGAGGAGCCGCCCGCGGTCCCGGCGCTCGTGCTTCCTGAGCTGCTCGAGGGCCAGATCGCGTCGTTCTCGAACGCCAGCGCGGAGGCCGCCTGCGCGACCGCGGCCTGGGCGACCTGGATCGCCAGTCGGTCGGAGAGCAGCACGTGGTCCGCGGCCTTGCCCTCGGTGTCGGTGGTGAGCTTCTTCTGCGCGTCCTTGAGCGTGCGGACCGCGTCCCGGTAGGCGTCCTGGGCGGTCGTCCCGATCGACGCACCCGTCACGGCACCGACGGCATCGAGGCGTTGCCTCAGTGCCTCGACCCTGATGCTCATGACCGTGCCTTCGCCTCCCGCTCCGTTACGTCCTCTCCATCGGCGCCAGGAGCGCTCCGCTTGAGAGCCTGTGCCTCAGGTCACGGGTGCGGGAGCTCGGTGGCGCGGACCAGGCGGACGGCACCCTCACGGCGCGGGTCGGCCGCCGCGACCAGGTGTCGGTCGGGGTGCACGAGCGCCGCGCCGACGCCGCCGTAGTACATCGAGAGTCCCTCGTCGGCCTCGCGCTTGACGACCTCGTCGGCCCGGCCGGCGTGGTGCACGTGCACTCGTGGGTGGTGCACGGCCTCCTGGAGGCCGAGGCCGCCGACGAACCCCGCCAGCACCTGGGCGACGGCGGTGGCGATCCGGCCCGCGCCGGGGGAGCCGATCGCGAGCACGGAGCCGTCGGCATGGCGACCGACGGTCGGTGCCATGTTGGACAGCAGCCGGGTCCCGGGCGCGAGGGCGTGCAGCCCACCCGGGTTGAGCTCCTGCTCGCCGAGGGTGTTGTTGAGCCAGATGCCGGTGCCGCGGGCGATCATGCCCGAGAAGTAGCCCGAGGAGACCGTCACCGCGCAGGCTCGCCCATCGGTGTCCGTGGCCGAGCAGTGAGCCGTGGAGCCGGACTCCCGCAGCGCGCCGGGCCCCCGACCGAGCACCTCGCGCTGCACCGCGACGAGGTGCTCGATGTCGGCGTCGGTCCACGAGTCGCGGGGCCGTCCGTCCAGCAGTCGGAGCATCTCCGCGACGCCCTCCCCGCCGACGGAGGGAGTCGGCGTGGTCGCGAGCGTCCAGTCGCCGACGGTGGTGGCGAGCGACGGGCGGACGACGGGGTGGTAGGCCGCCAGGTCCTCGTTCCCGAGGATGCCGCCGCGGTCGAGGACGTCGGTGGCGATCAGCTCGGCGAGCGCTCCGGTGTGCAGCGTCGCGGCACCCTCGGCGGCGATGAGCTCCAGCGACCGGGCCAGGTCGGGGAGCACCACGAGCTCCGTCGTCACCTCGCCCTGCTCGTCGTGCACGGCGGCGCGGCTGGTCTCGTCCCAGCCGAAGATCGAGTCGTGGACGTAGTCCAGGTAGTAGCGCGAGGCGGCGCTGAGCCGGAAGCCGCCGCGGGCGACGTCCAGAGCGGGCGCGACCACGTCGCGCCAGGGGATCCGCCCGTCGCGCCGGTGGGCCTCCTCGAACGCCGCCAGCGAACCGTGCGCCGCCACGGAGCCGGGTCCGATGGTGATGTCCACGCCCCCGCCGTACTCGGTGTGGATGTCCCACGTGCCGCCGCCCAGCTGGCGCCCGCGACCGGGCATGTCCATCCAGCCGTCGACGGTGTACGCCGCCGCGTCGGGCGGCTGCACGGTGACGAACCCGCCCGAGCTCAGCGAGACCAGGCCGACCTCGTTGACCATCGTGACCAGCGAGGCGGCCAGGGCCGCGTCGACGGCGTTGCCGCCGGCCCGGGCGACCTGCTCGCCGGCGTCGGCGGCCGCCTCGTTGGGCGTGGCGATCGCGACGTCGGGCATAACTCGGAGGCTAGCCCGCGCCCTAGCGCGCGACCGCTGCCTCTGCTTCGGCCTCAGCCTCGGCCTGGGGCCCGGGGACGACGTGGGTGGCGGCCTTGACGACCGGGACGAACACCGCGACGAGGGCAGCGAGCGCCGAGGTGGCGGCGAGCACGCCGAAGCCGTGGGTGTAGCCGGCCTCGACCGGCAGCCCGCTCGGCTGGGCGCCGGAGGTGACCACCGTGGCGAGGACGGCGGAGCCGATCGCGCCGCCGACGGTCCGGATGTTGGTGTTCATGCCGCTCGCGACACCGGTCTGGGACTGCGGGACCGCGTCGACCACGAGGTTGGACATCGCCGCGAAGGCCAGGCCGAACGCCAGGCCGAGGATGGTGGTCTCGACGATCACCAGCCCGATCGAGTCGTGGGCGAACGTCAGGCCGAGCATGCCCACGGCGGTGAGGGAGGCGCCGACGACGAGCAGCAGCTTGGAGCCGAGGCGGTGCGCGAGTCGCCCGGCGAGCACGCCGGCGACGAACGACGCCACGGTCTGCGGCAGCAGGAGCAGCCCGGACTCGGTCACGCTGGCCCCGAAGCCGTACCCGGCCGCCTCCGGCGTCTGCAGGAACTGCGGGAGGAACGCGAACATCGAGTACATCCCGGCGCCGAACAGCAGGGCGACCAGGTTGACCGTCCAGACGGTGGGGATCCGCATCATCCGCATGTCCACCAGTGGGTCGGCGCTGCGCGACTCCGCCACCACCCACGTCGGCAGCAGCACGGCCGCGGCCACGAAGAGCGCGACCACGCGGACCGAGGTCCAGCCCCAGGTGTGACCCTGGCTCACCGCGAGCAGCAGCGCGACCAGCCAGGCCGAGAGCAGCAGGGCGGTGCCGACGTTGATGCGGCCCGGGGCGCGCTCGGGCGACTCCGGGATGTAGAAGGCCGTGGCGACCGTGGCCACGATCGTCATCGCCATCGGGATCCAGAACAGCCAGTGGTAGCTGAGCGCATCGACGACCGGGCCGGCGATGACCAGCCCGACACCGCCGCCGACGGCGAGCAGCGCGGCCGCCGTGCCGACCGCCCCCGCGACCTTGTCGCGGGGGAACTCGTCGCGGATGATCCCGAACGTCAGCGGCAGCACGCCGCCCCCGATGCCCTGGACGACGCGCGCGAGGATCAGCACGCCGATCGAGGTGGCCATCGCCGCGAGCAGCGAACCGACCGCCAGCGCGGCCAGTGCGGCCACCAGCATCCGCTCCTTGCCGACCTTGTCGCCCACCCGGCCGATGATCGGGGTGAAGACCGAGGCCGAGAGCAGGTACGCCGTGAGCACCCAGGTCACGGTCGCCTGGTCGGTGTCGAGCGCGGCCTCGATGGTGGGCAGCACCGGGTTGACCATCGACTGCAGCAGCGAGAACGACGCGACGCCCAGGCAGAGCACGACGAACGTGACCCGGTAGTCGGTGCGGCGCGGGGCTGGGCGTGGGGCTGCGTGCGGGCTCGGGGCCATCGGCGCTCCTCGGCGGTGGGGGGAGTGGGTGGTCCCGGGGCGTGCTCGGGGCGTCAACCCCAACCGGCAGCGCCGACCGTTGATTCCGTCAACGGTCGTCCGTTGTCAGTGACCTGGCCCACGTCCCGCGAGGCGCTCCAGCATGGTGACGAGCGTCGGGCGCCGGCGGTGGGTCTCGACCAGGTCGGCGACCAGGGAGACGTAGCGATCGGCCTGGTGGGCAAGCGCCGCCGCCCGGCCGAGCTCCTGCAGGTAGGCGACCGCCTGCCGGTAGTTGCGCTGGTCGGCGACCCGCAGGTGCTCCTCGATGAGCGCGACGTAGGCGTCGAAGACGTCCTCGGGATGGGTCCTGGCGCGGGCCCGGACCAGCCGGACCAGGGTGGGCGTGTCGAGCGCGAGGTCGCGCGCGGCCTCCCACGCCAGCTCCGTCTCGCCCTCGTCGAGCAGCACGTTGATCCAGGCGCGGGGCGCCCGCTCCAGCAGCATGTCCAGCGCGGTGAGCCGCTCGGTCTCCCAGGTCTCCGCCGACTCCGCCTCCTCACGCAGCGACGCGTACGACGAGGTTGTCGGCAGGTCCGCGAGCTGCCGGCGGCGCAGGGCCAGCGCCTCCTCGGTCCGGCCGCGCGCGCGGAGCAGCTGCGCGGCGACGTCGTACAGCCGCGGTGTCTTCTGCCAGCTGGTGCCGGCTCGGGTGCCCTCGAGGGCGTACTGCAAGGCGGCGTCCTCGTGGCCCGCCTCGAGGAGGGCGGCCACCAGCGCGTCGTAGTGGAAGACGCTGGACAGGCCCCGGCCCACCAGCTCGACGATGGTGTCGATGTCGCCGTCGAGCACGGCCAGCCGGCGCCGAGCCTCCTGGCCGCCCGACGACCCCGGCGCGGCCTCCAGGCGCTTGTCGAGCTCGCGCCGGTAGATCTCGAGGCCGCGCTCGCCGAGGGCGGGGGCGTAGCGCACGACGTCGAGCTCGAGGAACATCGCGTCGTCGAAGGTGTTCTTGATCAGCCAGCGCGCGAGGCGACCGGGATCGGGCGGCGCCAGCGTGGCCGCCCGCGTGTGCAGCGCCAGGAGCCGGCTGGCGGCGTCGCCCTGGATGCCGCTGGAGTCGTCGGACCGGCCGATCACGCGCACCAGGTCGGCGATGGCGGTCTCGAGCAGCGGCACCAGGGACGCCGCGGTGGCCGGGGTCAGTGCGCGCTCGAGCTCGTCGGCCACCTCGTGCGCCTCGCGACCGTGGTCGTCGGCCGCCCTCCAGTCGAGGTGGCGGCGGGTGCGCAGCGACTGCACGAGCGGCAGCAGGGCGGAGACGTCGCCGGTCGCGCGACCATGGGCGAGCACGAGGGCGTCCATCGCGTCGGGGTGCTCGCGAGCGAGGTCGCTCAGCACCTCGCGCAGGCCACGGTCGTCCATCGCGCCGAGCCAGGTCGCCACGCCCTCGATGCCCCGCCCGGCGGCCTCGTCGAGGCTCGCCGGGCCGTCCGGCGGCCCACCGGTCTCGCCCGAGGCGACGAGGGCAGTGGCCACCAGGTGCTTGCAGAAGTCGCCGCTGATCCCGACCGGGCAGGTGCACGACCAGTCGCGGGCATGGAGCACGACGTCGTACGTCGTCGTGCCGTGCACCTGCGCGTCGACCCTCCCCGCCGCCGTGCGGGTGACGTGGACCCGGCCCTGACGGGCGTAGTCCTCGCCGCGGATCAGCGAGCCCTCGTCAGCCAGATCGGTGAGGTCGATCCACATGAGCCCAGCATGGCGCACCGTGCCCGGCGCCGCAGGGCTCCGAGGTCTGCCGGGTCCGCGGGTGGGGATCCGCTACGTTCGGGGCGTGCCCGTGGAAGTCGTCCCTCACGACCCGGGGTGGCCGGCGTCGTTCGAGCGGGTGGCCATCGACCTCCGAGCAGCCCTCGAGGACGTGCCGACGGCGGTGGTCGAGCACGTGGGCTCGACCTCGGTCCCGGGGCTGGCGGCCAAGCCCGTCCTCGACATCGATGTGATCGTGCCCGGCGACGACGTCCCGGCGGCGGTCGCAGCCCTGGAGGCCCGGGGCTACGTGCACCGCGGTGACCTCGGCGTCGCGGGCCGGGAGGCATTCCTCGCCCCCGACGACGACCCGCGCCGCCATGTGTACGTGTGCACGGCCGGCTCGCTCAACGTGCGCAACCACCTGGCGGTCCGCGACGTGCTGCGGGCGCGACCCGACCTGCGCGACGAGTACGGCGCGGTGAAGCTCGCCCTGGCGGCCGACCCGGCGATGGACATCGACACCTACCTCGCCCGCAAGTCGCCGGTGCTCCAGAAGGTCCTCACCGCCTCCGACCTCACCGACGACGAGCGTCTGCAGATCCTGCGACTCAACGACCCCACCGCCTAGAGGGCGGGGGGCTCAGCCGGCGCGGGGGACCGGGATCGCCGGGTGAGCGCTGCGGTCGGGGTCGCGCACGTAGGTGTCGCGGACGGCCGGGTGGCGCATGTAGGACAGGCGGCTGGCCTCGTGGCGGGACTTGCGGATGCCGTCGAGCACGAGCCCGATCGTGAAGGACAGGCTGCCGATCACGGTGAGGAACGCCGCGACGAACAGGGTCGGCAGCCGGGGGACGAAGCCGGTGTCGAGGTAGGTCGAGATCACCGGCGTCACCAGGACGCCGGAGACGAGCCCCAGCAGCGCGGCGATCAGGCCGAAGAAGTAGATCGGCCGCTCGTGCCGGGTGAGCGTGAGGATCACGTTGAGGATGCGCCAGCCGTCGCGGTAGGTGCGCAGCTTGGACTCCGACCCCTCGGCGCGGTCGCGGAACCCGACCGGCACCGCAGCCGACGGGATGCGCAGGGCGAGGGAGTGGACGGTCAGCTCGGTCTCGATCTCGAACTCCCGCGAGACCGCCGGGAAGCTCTTCACGAACCGGCGCGAGAAGACCCGGTAGCCCGAGAGCATGTCGCCCATCGAGTCGCCGAAGATGCGGGTGACGATGAGGTTGAGCGCCTTGTTGCCGGCCTCGTGGCCGGCGCGGTAGGCCGAGCCCCGGCGTACGCCGACGACCTGGTCGAGGTTGTCCGCGACCAGCCGCTCGATCATGTCGGGGGCCGCCGCGGCGTCGTAGGTGTCGTCGCCGTCGATGAGCAGGTAGACGTCGGCGTCGATGTCGGCGAAGGCGCGGCGCACGACGTTGCCCTTGCCCTTGAGCGGCTCGGAGCACACGATCGCCCCGGCCCGCAGCGCCTCGTCGACGGTGGCGTCGGTGCTGCAGTTGTCGTAGACGTAGACGCTGATGCCCGGCACGGCGGCGCGCAGGTCGGAGACGACCTTGGCGACCGCGGCCTCCTCGTTGTGGCAGGGCACGATGGCCGCGATGCGGTAGCGCGTGGCCAAGGACATGCGTGACCCCCCGAAGGTCGTCGGCCCCGAGACGATGACGTTCACCCCAACGGGGGAGCGGCCGCATGGTTACGCGGAAGTAGGAATTCGTTTCATCGGCGTTCGCCGAGCACCCGTCGGTACGTCGCCTCCAGGTGGTCGAGGTGGGCCGCCCACGAGAACGCCCCGACGACGTGCGCGCGCCCTGCGGCTCCCACCCGGCGCATCTCGTCGGGGTCGGCCACGAGCTCGCGCAGGGCGGCTGCCAGCTCGCCGCGCTCCATGTCCACGAACCGCACACCCGGGCCCGCCGTCCACGCGGAGTGCAACGCGGGGTCCTCGCGCAGCAGCACCGGCAGCCCCGAGGACATCGCCTCGAGCACGGTCAGCGGACACTCACCCGTCGAGGCGATGACCATCGCGTCGGCGGAGCGGTAGACCTCGGGCATCCGTGCCGCCGGCACCGCGCCGAGGAAGTGCAACCGGGGGTCGTCGAGCCCCGGGGGCCGATCGCCGCCCGCGAACACCAGGTCGTAGTCGTCCCCGGCGGCCGCGGCGACCAGGTCGAAGCCCTTCTTGGGAACGAACCTGCCCACGAACAGCACCTGCGGCCGCGGGCCCGACGTGCGATCGGTCGCCGGGTGGTAGAGCTCGGTGTCGACGCCGTTGCCGAGCACCTCGACCTTCGCACCCTCGTGCACCCGGTCGGGCAAGGAGGCGGCCACGTGCTCGTCGATCGGCAGCACCACCCGCGCGCCGCCGAGCACCAGCCGCCCCCAGGTCGCGAGCACCACTCCCTGCACGAGGCGCACCAGCGGCGAGGAGTGGTGCACGAACCCCACGTGGCGGTGCACGACGTACGGCGTGCGCAGGAGCAGGCAGCACAGCGCCGCCAGCCAGCTGGACACGTAGAGCACGTCGTGGACGTGCACCACGTCGGCGCGGCGCACCTCGCGGGCCAGCACGGGCAGGAGGCGGGGCGAGAACACCGGGAACGGCACGCCGAACCGCTCCTCGAGGCCGTTCCAGGCGCGGACCCGCGTCACGCTCACGCCGTCCTCGGTGCGCCGCCCGGGCGCCGCACCCGTGGCCGGTCCGGCGCTGCCGACGACCGACACCCGCCAGCCGCGCGCGGCCAGGCCGTGGGTCTCCGCGGCGACGACCGCCTCGAGGCCGCCGACATGGGGCAGCACCTGATGGGCGACGTGCAGCACCTGCAGACCAGTCGTCACGCGCCGCAGTATGCCCGTAACCCGCCGTGCACCTCCGCGTTGTTCAGGCGGCCCTCGAGGGATGCGGGCCACCGCGCTCGGGCGCAGCCAGGACAGCACGCGACGAGGGACGCGAGGACGACCGTGACCGGCACCCGGAACGCACGTGACCACGACCAGGTGGAACAAGACGTGGGTCGAGGCGCGCGCTGGTACCAGCGCGTCCTGCCGGTGACCACGCTCGTCGTGGCAGCCTTCGCGCTCGCGGCGCTCGCCGTACCCGGCTTCCGCGACCAGGTCGCGCTCTCGGCCAGCCACCGCACCGAGCCGTACGTCGAGCTCGCCTTCCCCCGCCCCGCGGTGGGCGCGCCGGTCGTCTGCGCGACCTCCACCGGCACCCCACGCGTGGAGTTCCTGGTCACCAGCCACCTCGAGGACACCGAGGAGCTCGCCTACCGGGTGTCCGTCGGCCGCGTGAAGGAGAGGGGCACGGTCACCGTCGAGCCCGGCGAGACCGCGCAGGTCACGCGGTTCCTGGGCCGCTCCGAGCGCCCCTACGTGGTGACGGTGCGGCTGCGGTCGACCGACCAGGAGCTGCGCGCACACTGCCCCGGGACGGCTCGATGACGGCGGGCGCGACGCGGGTCGCCGTCCTCACGCCGCGCTTCCCCCCCGACGCCGGCGGCGTGGAGGAGTACGCCGCCTGGGTGGCCCGCTCGCTGCGCGACGCCGGCCACGAGGTCACGGTCGTGACGACCGGGCCTCGGGCGGCTCGGGAGACCCACGACGGCATCCCGGTGATCCGGCTGCGCTCGTGGCTCACGCTCTCCAACACCCCGCTCAACCCGCTGTGGTGGTGGCAGGTGCGCCGCCTGCTGCGCCGCCTCGACGTCGACGTCGTCAACGCCCACGCACCGGTGCCCGGGCTCGCCGACATCGCGGCCTTCCGCGCGCCGGTGCCCGTCGTGCTGACCTACCACGCCGGGTCGCTGGTCAAGGGCGGCCATCCCGTCGACCCGGTGCTGCGTGCCTACGAGCGCCACGTCCTGCCGCGCGTCTTCGCCCGCAGCCGCGAGCTGATCGCGGTCTCACCGACCTCGCTGGCCCACGCCACCGGCCGTGCCCACCTGGTGCCGCCCGGCGTCGACACCGGCCTGTTCACCCCGCCGCCGGCGGGCTCGCCCCGCGAGCGCCGAGTGCTGTACGTCGGGCGGGTCGAGCGGACCTCGCGCTGGAAGGGCCTCCAGGTGCTGGTCGACGCGCTGCCGCGGCTGCGTGAGCTGGTGCCCGACGTCCGCCTCGAGGTGGTCGGCGACGGCGACGACGTCGAGACCTTGCAGAAGCAGGCCGCCGACCGCGGCGTGGCCGACATCGTCGACTGGCGCGGCCGCGTCGACCACCACCGGCTGCCCGAGCACTACCGGAGCGCCGGCGTCACCGTGCTGCCGTCGCTGACCGAGGCCGAGTCCTTCGGGATGGCGCTGGCCGAGGCGATCGCCTGCGGCTGCCCGGTCGTCGGCTCGGCGGTCGGCGGCATCCCGTTCGTCGTGCGTGACGGCGAGGACGGGCGGCTGGTGCCGCCCGGTGACCCGGAGGCCCTCGCCCGCGCGCTGGCCGAGGTGCTGACCGGAGACGTCCGGCCCGGGCCCACGCGGTGGGACTGGCGCCAGCAGGAGGAGACGACCGTGCGAGTGATCGGGGAGGCAGGACGATGAGCGGACTGGCGAAGAAGGCGGAGTGGATCGCCTCGGTGCTGCGGCGCGGGACGCCTCCGGTGCTGCTGCCGCTGGTCGTGGCGGCACGGGCCCGGCTGGCCTGGTCCCGTGCGGGCGTGCGTGAGGACGCCCGCGCGCAGATGCGGTTCCTGCTCGAGCACACCGTCCCCGCGGCCGATCTCGAGGCCCGCGTCGAGGAGGCCGCCCGCGCCTACGTGCGCTACCAGGCGCGTCGCGGCGAGCTGCGCTGGCACCCGCGGCTGCTCACGCACCTGCGCGTCGAGGGCCTCGAGCACCTCACCTCGGCCCGTGCGCTGGGCCGCGGCGTCGTCGTGAACTTCATGCACCACGGCTACTACGACGGGGCGTGGCCCTCGATCGCGGCCGCCGGCGTGCGCTGCCACATGGTGGTCCACCCCTACATGGTCGAGCCGGACGCGCCGCTCTGGATCCAGCAGCACGTGCGCGTCGGCTCCGCCAACGGCGGTACGGCCGTCAGCTCGGCCGTCGGGGCCGAGGGGCTCCTCGACCTGCTCCGCCGCGGCGAGGTGCTCGGCATCGCCTCCGACGTGCCGGGCCGCACGCCGCTGCGCTTCCTCGGCCACGAGGTGCTGGGCTCCTTCGGCGCGGCCCGCCTCGCGGCCGACGCCGGCGCGCCGGTGGTGGCGATGACCTCGGAGGAGGACGAGCGCGGTCCGGTCATCCGGCTGCACCCCCCGATCGACCCCGCCGACGTCACCGACGCGCGGGCCCTCATCGAGGCGCTGTTCGCGATCCAGGAGTCCGTGCAGATCCGGTGGCCGGAGGCCAGCGACCTGCCGCTGTCGCGCTGGGGCCGGGTCGAGCAGGCAGCCGGCTCGCCGGCGCCCGCTCGCGAGGTGGCCTCGTGACGCTGTCCCTCTTCCAGGCCGCGGACGTCACGGTCGAGCCCGATCCCGCCGGCACCGCTCCCGCGCGGGCGGGCCGGCGGTGGCGCCGCCCGGCCCCGCGCTGGCTCGGTGGGCTGCTCGTGCTCCTCGTGCTGGCGGCCGCGCAGAGCCTCGTGGTCTTCGACGTCGACGTCCCGGTGGTGCGTCCGCTCGTCGCCCTGGTCACGTTCGTCGGGCTGCCCGTGCTCGTGCTGTCGCGCCGTGCGAGGTTCGCGGCCGACACCGTCGCCGCCCGCGTGCTGTACGCCGTGGGGCTGAGCGTCCTCGGACTGATCCTCGGCGGCCTGCTGGTCGACGCGGCACTGCCGGCCGTCGGGGTGGATCGCCCGCTGGCTCCGGCCCCGCTCGCCGTCGCCTGGCTGGTCGTCGACGTCGCGCTGCTCGCGTGGCGGCGCTCGATCCCGCTGGTCCCGGCGGGCGCGCTGCGTCGCGGGGTCCGGGTCGCGGTCGACGCGCGCATCGAGGCGGCCCAGGCGCTCGGCGTGCTCGCGCTGGTCGCCGCCGTCGCCGGCGCGGTCCGGCTCAACAACGACGCCGGTGGCCAGGTCGCCGTGGTCGCGGTGCTGCTGGGCGGCGGCGCACTGCTGGCGCTGCTGGTGCGGAGGGGTGGTCCCGCGAGCACGGGTCGTGACGTACGCACCCTGTGGTTGGTCTCCACCGCGCTGCTGCTCGCGACCTCGCTGCGCGGCTGGAGCATCACCGGCCACGACATCCAGGCCGAGTTCCTGGCGTTCCGGCTCGCCAACGAGGGCCAGAACTGGCAGATGAGCGACCTGCCCAGCGCGTACAACGCCTGCCTGAGCGTCACGATCCTGCCGACCGTGCTCGTGCAGGCCACCGGGCTCACCGGCGAGCTGGTGTTCCGGGTGCTGCTGCAGCTGGTGTTCGCCGCCGTGCCGGTGCTGACCTACATGCTCGCCCGCCGGTTCGTCTCGCGCGGCGTCGCGGTGACGTCGGCCGTGCTGACGATCGCCTTCCCGACGTTCTTCACCGACATGCCCTACCTCGTGCGCCAGGAGGTCGCGTTCTTCTTCCTCGCGCTGATGCTGCTCGCCGCGACCGAGCCGGCCCGCACGCGGCTCGGCGCGCGGGTGCTCGTCGTCGTGCTCGGGGTGGGCGTGATCCTGTCGCACTACTCCACGACCTACGTCCTGCTCATGGCGCTGGTCGCCGGTCTGGCTGCCCTGGCCGCCACCGCCGCCGTACGCCGGCGCCGTGGCACGCGTGTCGCCGAGCCGGGCGCCCCCCTGGTGCTGCTGCACCCCGTGGTGGTCGCCCTGCTCGTCGCGGTCACCCTCGGGTGGGCCGGCCCGGTCACCCACACCGGCGGGCACGCGACCGACGTGGTGAAGGAGACCATCGACGCGCTCACCGGTCGCGGCGTGGACGGGCCGAGCTCCTCGGACACGTCGTACTGGATCTTCTCCGGTGACGAGACCTCCCCGCGCGAGCGGATGGACATGTTCGTCGACGAGACCCTCGACTACCGCGACGCCGAGATCCCCGCCGACGAGCGGGTCGTCGCCGACCCCGGACGCGCCGAGCTGAAGCCGAAGCTCCACGACGACGGCGCCGACCCGGTCGCCAACGCGCTGCGGTTCGGCGCGGCCGTGCTGATGCAGGTGTTCCTGCTGCTCGGTGTGGTCTGGCTGCTGCGGCGCCGGCTGCGCGGGACGCTCGCGCACTCCGGCGCCGGGTTCTCCCGCGAGCTCACGTTCGTCTCCGCCGGCGCCGTCGCCGCGCTGGGGCTGATCGTGGTGGTGCCCAACCTGTCGGTCGACTACGGCGTGCTGCGCGCGTTCCAGCAGACGCTGCTCGTGGTCGCGCCGTTGATGGCGATGGGTCTCGCGGTCGCCCTGCGCCCCCTGGTCGCCCGGGCCCCGCGCGTGGCGGCCGTGCTGGCCGCGGCCGTCCCGGTGGCGATGTTCCTCGTGCTCGCCGGCGTGCTCTCGGTGGCGCTCGGCGGACAGCAGCAGCGGATTGCGCTGGCGGCGTCGGGCGTCTACTACGACCGGTTCTTCGTCTCCGACGCCGAGATGCAGGCGATCGAGTGGCTCGGCGCGGCCGATCACGCCGACCGCGGCAACGAGCGGATCATCGCCAACCGCAACATCAACGTGCGCCTGCTCGCGCTCAGCGACAACCGGGCGCCGGTCGCCGACCGGCTCTACCCGACGCTGCTGTCGAAGGACGCGTTCGTCTTCGTCGACAGCCAGATCATGGACCGCGGCGTCTCGACGATCTTCTACACCGGCGACCTGCTCACCTACACCTACCCGCTGCAGGATCTCGACGACGAGATGGACCTCGTCTACAGCGGGCCGGACGCCCGGATCTACCGATGAACCACCCCACGAAGTCGCTCGCTCCGGTCGCTGCGCTCCCTCCGTTCACGACTCCGCGGGGACCCCGATGACGCACCCGATCACCGACACGGTCCACGCGGAGCAGACGACCGGCCTGGCCGGCAAGGTCCGGGCCGTGCGCAGCGACCCGCTGCTCATGAACTCCGTGCTCATGCTGGCCACCACCGTGCTGATGGCCGGCGGGGGAGCGGTCTTCTGGGTGATCGCGGCCCGGCTCGCCGACCCGGCCGACGTCGGGCTCGCCGGGTCGCTGGTCGCCGCAGGGGACTCACTCGGACTGTTCGCCCAGCTGGGGCTCAACATCGCGCTGCTGCGCACGCTGCCGCACAGCACCCGCAAGGCCGCCGACGTGCTCTCGGCGGGCCTCGTCGTCATCACCGCGGGTGCGGCGTTCGGGCTGCTCTACGCCCTGCTGCTCCCGTGGACCTCGCCGCGGCTCGCCGACGTCCTCGACTCCCCGGCCGCCATCGCGGTCTTCACCGTGCTCGTGGCGGCGACCGCGCTCAACGTGCTCTCCGACAGCGTGTTCCTCGGCATCAACCGGGTCTGGTCCTACCTGCACCTCAACGGCGTGCTGATGAGCCTGCTCAAGTGCGTGCTGCCGTTCCTGCTCGCCGGCGCCGGAGCGCTCGGCCTCTACGGCTCGGTCGGCGGCGCGATCGCGTGCTGCGCGGCCGCCAGCGTCTGGGTGATCCTGCGCAGGCTGCCCACGGCCCGCTCGCTGCGTCCCTCGCCCGAGCTGCTCGACAGCCGCCGGTTCGCGCTGGCGGGCTACGTGACCTACGTGCTCACGGTCGCGCCGCTGCTGGTCTTCCCGCTGATCGTCGTCAACGCGCTGGGCGCCGAGCAGGGCGGGGCCTACTTCATCAGCTTCCAGGTGGTCTCCCTGCTGCACGCGGTCGTGCTCGCGGTCGCCCAGTCGGCGTACGCCGAGAGCGAGCGGGCCACCTCCGGCCGGCACCGGGTGGTCCGCAAGGGTGGGCTCACGCTGCTGGTGAGCTCGACCGCCGGGTGCCTGGCGATGGTCGTGGCGGCGCCGTACTTCCTGCAGATCTTCGGCTCCCACTACGCCGACTCCGGCACCACCACGCTGCGGGTGCTGGCGCTGGCCACCGTGGGGGCGGCCTTCAACTACTGGTCGGCGATGCGGCTGCGGCTGGCCAGCAACCTGGCCGCGATGATCCTCGTCCAGCTCGTCAGCACCGCGGTGATGCTCGGGCTCGCGCTCGCCCTGGCCTCGCACGGGACGGTCTGGGTCGCGGCCGCCTGGGGCATCGGGCATGCCGTCGGCGGCGTGCTCGGCTACGTCGTGACCGCGACGATCGTGCGCTTCCCCGACGCGCTGCCGACCTCCGGGACGGAGCCGACCGCAACAGAGACGGCGCCGCGATGAGGAGCACTGCCCTGAGGAACGCCGGCCTCGACGTCGTCCTCGGCACCCTGCGGCTCACGCTCGGGGTGCTCTCGCGGACGGTGCCGACGAGCCGTTCGGTGGTGCTGTCGGTCTACCCCGAGATCGAGGGCAACGGCCTCGAGGTCGCCCGGGCACTCGTACGCCGCTACCGCGGCCGCGTGGTCTGGCTGCGTGACGGTGGGCCGGTGCCGGCCGAGGTCCGCGCGCTCGCCGACCAGGGCATGGAGCTGGTGCCGAAGGCGAGCCTGCGGGGCCTGTGGGCCTACCTGCGCGCCGAGGCGGTGCTGTTCACCCACGGGCTCTACGGCAGCCCGCGGCCGGTGGCCCGCAAGCCCGTGGTCAACCTCTGGCACGGCGACGGGCCCAAGGACATCCGCCCCGACAAGGGTGTCGGCGCGCTGATCGCGAGCACCTACTTCGTCGGCAGCACCCCGCTGTGGTCGCACTGGCAGGCCGAGGCGTTCGGCGTGCCGATCGAGCGGGTGCTGCTCACCGGCAACCCACGCACCGACCAGCTGTGGCGACCCGCCGACCGCGAGCGGCTCGAGCGGCTGGGGATCACCGGCCCGTTCGTCGTGTGGATGCCGACGTTCCGCCAGGCCCGCGCCGTGGGCGCGGTGCGGGTGCATGGCGGTGGCCCGGTCGACGACGGCCGCGTCGGGCTCGAGCCGCTGCTCGACGGCCTGGCCGCCCGCGGGATCCAGCTGGTGGTCAAGCCGCACCCCATGGACGCCGACCGCCGCCGCTGGCCCGGCACGGTCACCGTCGACGAGGACGACCTCGTCCGGGCCGGCGTGAGCCTCTACGCCCTGCTGGGCGCCTCGACCGGCCTGGTCACCGACTACTCCAGTGTCTGGGTCGACTACCTGCTGCTCGACCGGCCGATCGCCTTCCACGTGCCCGACCGCTCGTCCTACTCCCGCGCGCTGTTCCCCGCCGACGTCCTCGACTGGGTGCCCGGCGAGCTGGTCGACGGCACCGAGGAGCCCTTCGAGGAGTTCCTCGACGAGCTTGACGACGGCGGTGCCGGCTCGGCCCGTCGCCGCGCGGTCGCCGAGCAGATCGGCCTCAACCCGTCCAGGACGTCGGCCGACGACCTGGTCACCGAGCTGGTGAAGCGGGGCGTGCTGGGCTCGGGCTGACCTCCCCGGTGCGGCGCGGGCGCAGCACGTCGCTGCGCGGGCGGAGGAACGGCTTCTCCAGCAGGCGGTAGCTCAGCACGGTCAGCGCGACCGCCGACGTCACGGCGATGAGACCGAGGACGGGCTTGGGGAGCTCGGCGTCCTCGAGCAGCAGGAAGGGCACGATGTGCCAGAGGTAGAGGCTGTAGCTGTGCCGGCCCACCGCGGCGATCCACGGGTGGGCGAGCAGGCGCTGGACCGGCCCGGTCGAGCCGGCGTAGCCGGTGTGGATCAGCGCCACGGTGCCGAGCACGGCGACCGGGATGCCGACGATGCGGTAGAGCAGGTCGTGGCCGTCGCGGCCGAGCACGGCGTACGCCGTGACCGCGACGAGAGCGGTGACCGCGACCAGGTTGCCGTGCCGCGAGGGGGTCTCGGGGCGCCCGTGCCCGGCGAAGCGCAGCGCCAGCGCGGCACCGGCCAGCAGCTCGGCCGAGCGCGCGGACGGCCCGAAGTAGAAGACGAACGTGCCCAGGGGCAGCGAGAGCAGGTACGCCGCCGCGGCGACCGCGAGGCTGACCCGCATCAGCAGCACCGCCGACCAGCCGCGGGCGCGGGCGACCAGCACGACGAGCGGCCAGAGCAGGTAGAAGTACCACTCCACCGCGAGCGACCAGGTGTGCCCGAACGGCTCGATCCCGGGCAGCCAGAGGCTGCCGTGCTGCCCGGCGGCCCAGACCGACGAGGTCTGGGTGAGCGCGAGCAGGCCGCGGCGGGCGACCTCGGCGGGACCGTCCGGTGCGCTGGGCACCACGGCGTACAGCAGCACGCAGCCGACCACCAGCCCGGCGAGCGCGGGGTAGAGCCGCAGCACCCGGCGCCGCAGGAACGACGCCCACCCGCGCAGCCACGTGCCCGGGCCGCCGGATCCCTCGAGGGCGAGCGGCGTGCGCCAGAGCACGGTGGTGATGATGAAGCCGCTGAGCACGAAGAACACGTCGACGCCGACCGAGCCGCCGTGGAAGAGCGGGACGTACCAGCTGAACCAGTGCAGCGCGAGGACGGCGGCGATCGCCACCGCGCGGATGCCGTCGAGGTAGTCGAACCTGTCTGTTGCCGCCACTGGGGGCTCCCCCTGCCGCCACCTGTCCTGTCGCGACGGGGTCGTCGAGACGTTGGGTTACAACGACCGGGGGCGCGCCTCGTTATGGACCGTCTCAGAGATGTCCGGACCAGCAGGGTCGAGGCTCGATGTACCCCTAGGATCGGCTGTCATGCGGCGGACTAGACCAGGTGTTCTCCTGATCGCGGGGCTCGTGCTCGGTGTCGCCGTCGCCGGCCTCGGAGCCACCCCTGCGAGTGCGGCGCGGTCGGTCGGCCCGCCCGAGCCCCAGCGGGCGATCCGCGCGCTCGATGCAGTCCCCGCCGACTCGCTCGTCGACAGCTACGGCGTCGGCATCCACCTCAACTTCCTCGACACGCCGTACCGGGACCACGAGGCGGTCGCCCGCGCGCTCGCCGACCTCGGCGTGCGCCACGTGCGCGACGACCTGTTCCTGGACGCACCGCGGCAGTACGACGCGATCCGCACCGTCGCCCGGGACGCCGGGGTGCGTTTCGACCTGATCATGGGCCGACCCGATCGCCCCGGCACTCCCGAGGACTACGTCGAGACCGTCGCGACCCAGCTCCCGGGCAGGGCCGTCGAGAGCCTGGAGGGGGTCAACGAGTGGGACCTCTTCGGAGGCGGCACCGACTGGGTGACCGCGATGTCGACCTGGCAGCGGCGGCTCTACAAGGCGGCCAAGGCCACCCCGGCCACCGCGGACCTGCCGGTGCTGGCGCCGTCGCTGGCGTTCGGGCGCAACTACAGCCAGACCGGTGACCTCTCGCCGTACGCCGACGTCGCCAACGCGCACATCTACCCCGGTGGGTTCCCGCCGTCGAACCTCATCGGCCAGATCTCCCAGGCGCTCCTGCAGCTGGTGAGCGGCAAGCCGCTCATCACCACCGAGGCGGGCTATCACAACGCGGTCAACACCACGAACGGACACCGTCCGGTCCCCGAGGACGTCGCCGGGGTCTACCTGCCCCGGCTGCTGCTCGAGCACGTCCTGCGCGGTGAGCAGCGGGTCTACAGCTATGAGCTGATCGACGAGTTCGAGGACCCGGGCGCGGTCGACCCCGAGGCGCACTTCGGGCTGCTGCGCCGGGACTGGTCGCCGAAGCCCGCCTACACCGCGATGAAGAACCTCCTCGCGCTGCTGGACGACCCGGGCCCGTCGTTCCGGCCGGGAGCCCTCGCCGTCACCGCCGACGGCCTGCCCGCAGACGCCCGCTACGTGCTGACCGAGAAGCGTGACGGTCGGTTCGTGCTGCTCCTGTGGCGCGACGTCTCGGTCTGGGACCCGGTGAACCGGCAGCGGCAGGCGGTGACCCCCGCCGACGTGACCGTGCGGCTGGACGAGGCCCGACGCCTGCAGGTGTACCGACCCAGCGAGGGCGCCGAGCCGGTGGCCGCTGCCACCGGCACCAGCCTCCCGCTCCAGCTGGACGGACAGGTCACCGCGATCACCATCGACCCGATCCGTCCCCCGCAGCCCCGCGCGATCGCGGTGGAGTCGGGGGACGGACGTGCGACCGTCAGCTGGAAGCTGCCGGCGACGTCGGCCGAGGTGACGGGGTTCGAGGTCACCCGGGAGCCCGGCGGCCTCTCCGCGCGGGTGGGCCCGAGCGCGCGGTCCTACGTCGACCAGGCGGTCGCCAACGGCACGACCTACCGCTACTCGGTGCGCACGCTGGGCGCGGACGGTGCGTCGGGGTACGCCGAGGCGCCCACCGTCGTTCCGGCGGGGCCGCCCGGGCGGCCCCGGATCGTCTCCGCCACCCCCGGGTCGCGCCGCGTCACGCTCGTCTGGCGGCCGGCCGAGGACAACGGCAGCCCGGTGACCTCCTACCGGCTGGCGTGGGGCGGCCGCACGCTCACGGTGGCGCCCGGCAAGCGCCGCGCGACGATCACCGGACTGCCGGCCGGGCGCCGGTTGCGGGTCACGCTGCGCGCGCAGAACGACGTCGGCTGGGGGCCAGCGGCCCGCTCGGCGTACGTCCGCACCTCGGGCCGCTGACCGCAGGTCGGGCGTGTCGAGCGCCGGATCGGGCACAGTGACCTCATGACCACGACGCACGAGCGGCCCCATCGGTCGAGCACGACGGCGCCCGGTGGCCTCACCCCCGACCAGGTCGAGCAGCTCGGCCGCGAGCTCGACGCGATCCGCCAGGACGTCCTCGACAGCCGCGGCGAGCGCGACGCGGCGTACATCCGACGGGTCGTGAAGGCCCAGCGGCTGCTCGAGCTGGGCAGCCGTGCGGCGCTGCTGCGCAGCCGGCGACCGGCGGCGTGGGTGCTCGGCACGGCCGGGCTGGCGATCGCCAAGATCCTCGACAACATGGAGATCGGCCACAACGTCCTGCACGGTCAGTGGGACTGGATGCGCGACCCCAAGATCCACTCCACCACCTGGGAGTGGGACCACGTCAGCCCCGCGGCGCAGTGGAAGCGCACCCACAACGTCACCCACCACACGTACACGAACATCGTCGGGATGGACAACGACCTCGGCTACGGCATCATGCGCGTGGACGAGGCCCAGGAGTGGAAGCCGCGCTACCTGGTCCAGCCGGCGTGGAACTTCGTGACCGCGTGCATCTTCGAGTACGGCATCGCGATGTTCGACCTCGACCTCGGCGACCACATCCGCGACAAGCGCAACATGACGCCGGAGAAGAAGGCCGAGGTCAAGGTCACCCTCGCCAAGGCGGCCCGCCAGCTCACCAAGGACTTCGTGCTCTACCCGGCGCTGTCGGGGCGCGGCTGGCGCAACACCCTGGCCGCCAACGCGACCGCCAACCTGGTGCGCAACCTGTGGAGCCACTCGGTGATCATGTGCGGGCACTTCCCCGAGGGCGTGCAGACCTTCGAGCAGGCCGAGCTCGACATCGACGAGAGCCGCGGCCACTGGTACCTGCGCCAGATGCTCGGCTCGGCCAACATCTCCGGCTCGCCGGCGCTGCACCTGATGACCGGCAACCTGTCGCACCAGATCGAGCACCACATCTTCCCCGACCTGCCGAGCAACCGGTACGCCGAGATCGCGCCTCGCGTCCGCGAGGTGTTCGAGAAGTACGGCTTGGCCTACAATGCCCGGCCGATGGTCCGCCAGGTCGCCAGCGCGTGGCACAAGGTGGTCCGGCTCTCACTGCCCAACGGCTGGCTCGCCGAGACCGACCGTCGCAACCTGGTGCCTCAGCTGAAGAAGCTCGCGGCCCGTCCCGCCTGATCCGGCGTCTCCGGATCCTCGGGCTCCTCCGAGGCCGCGTCCGAGGGGCCCTGGGTGGGCTCGACGGAGTCCGAGGGCTCGCTGGGCTCGCTGGGCTCGGCGGGCTCGCTGGGCTCATCGGCCTCGCTGGGCTCGGGGGTGTCCTCCGGGTCGTCGGGCTCGCCGGTCGCGTCGTCGGGCACGTCCTGGCCGTCGTCCTCCGGGTCGTCCGCCTCGCCGTGATCGGTGTCGCCCGCGCCTCCTGGCGCGTCCGGGTCGACGCCGGCGTTCCCGCCGGCGGTGCCGGGGGACGTGCCCGACGTGCTGGAGGGTGCTCCCGCGGGCACCACGGGGGTTGATGTGCCCGCGGGAGCGACTGTGGGGTCCTCGGTGGTCTCCGGCGCCTGCGACGGCGTGGCCGGGACCGGGGACCGGTCTGGTGGAGCGGGCGGCTGCTGGTCGGGTCCGCTGCCCGGCAGCAGACCCTGGTGGTGGGCGATGCCGATGCCCAGCCCGGCGGCGGCCGCGGCGCCGGCGACGATCGCGACCTGCACGCCGAAGCCGAGGCCGGCGAGCGCCTGCAGGGCGCGCCGCCACCACGGGGGCGCTGTGGGAGCCGAGACGCCGGCGCCCGAGGCC
>NZ_JANINT010000121.1 GCF_024509035.1 Nocardioides sp.
GCGCCGACCTCGAGCCGCCGGCAGTCGTCGAGCCCGTAGCCCTTGGTGGTCACGCGCGGCGACTCGCCCGTGGGCCCGTCCACGGTGCCGCCGACGACCGGGCGCCCGACGTACGACGGGGTCACCCACGTGCCCGGACCCGGTGCGATCGGCAGCCAGCCGTCGGGCACGACGACCGCTGCCCCGGCGACCACGAGCACCGCCGCCACCCAGCCGCCGACCACGCGTCGGGTCGGGCGCAGCCACTCGCGCACGCGCGGGAAGTACAGGCACAGGCAGGCCAGGAGCAGCACCAGCGGACCGGCGACGTACGCCAGCAGCGCCACGCCCACGAGCACGACCGTGCGCGCGCCTCTCACCTCGACCCCCTCATCCCGGGGACGATCCTAGGAGGCCGGAAGGCCTTGGCCGGCGCGGCACGACGGAGCACAGTGGGGGCCATGAAACGACTCTCGGACGTGAAGCGGATCGGATTCGGCGCGATGCGGCTGACGGGGCCGGGCATCATGGGCCCGCCGGCCGACCGGGACGAGGCCGTGCGCGTCCTGCAGCGAGCGGTCGAGCTCGGCGTCGACCACATCGACACCAGCGACTACTACGGCCCCTACGTCGTCAACGACCTGATCCGCGAGGCCCTGCACCCCTACCCGCCCGAGCTGGTGCTGGTCACCAAGGTGGGTGCGCGCCGCGACGACGCGGGCGCCTGGCTGACGGCGTTCGAGCCCGACGAGATCAAGGAGGCCGTGCACGACAACCTCGGCCGCCTCGGCGTCGAGCGGCTGGGCGGGGTCAATCTCCGGTTCATGGACGACTGGGAGGGCGACTTCACCGCGCAGTGGACGGTGCTCGCCGACCTGCACTCCCAGGGCCTGGTCTGTGACCTGGGTCTGAGCAACTGCACCGCGGAGCAGGTGAAGATCGCGCAGGACATCGCGCCGGTGTCGATGGTGCAGAACGCCTACAACCTCGCCCACCGCGGGGACGACGACCTCATCGACTCCCTCGCCGAGCAGGGCATCTTCTACGTGCCGTTCTTCCCCCTGGGCGGCTTCAGCCCGCTCGCGATCGACGCCGTCCAGGCCGTGGCGGACAAGCACGGCGCCACCCACATGCAGGTCGCGCTCGCGTGGCTGCTGCAACGCTCGCCGAACATCCTGCTGATCCCGGGCACCAGCTCGGTCACGCACCTCGAGGAGAACCTCCGCGCCGGCAGGCTCCAGCTCGACGAGGAGGACCTGGCGACGCTGGACGCCGTCGGCTGAGGAGCGCGCTCAGGGCACGGCCGGGGCCGGGTGCTGCTCCCCGAGCAGGCCCTCGCGGCGGGCCACCAGGACCGCCGCGGTCATCGTCGCGGCCACGGCCAGTGCGTTGAGCAGCAGGACGGTGACGCTCTTGACGAGCACGAAGGTCTCCAGCGACTGCGACTGCAGCAGCCACAGCGTCATCGTCGCCTTGCCGATGCACAGCAGCGCCCACCCGAGCGTGAGGTACCAGAACAGCCGACGGATGCGTGGGCGCACGTGCAGCTCGTCGTCCATCGGGTAGAAGTCGCCGGCCAGTCGGGCCACCATCGGGCGCGCGGTGCCCATCGAGACCAGGAACGTCAACCCGATCAGGCCGTCGCTGATGATCGGCTGGAGGAAGTAGAGGTAGGTGCTGTCGGTGGCCAGCGCGATCAGCGTGCGGGCGGTCATCATCACCGCGGTCAGGATCAGCAGGCCCGACGTACGCCGGCGGGTGAGCGCCCGCCAGGCGATCGCGCCGTAGGACCAGGCGAGCGCGGCGCCGATCGCCACCCACACCCCTTCGAGGCGCAGGCAGGCGTAGAACACCGTCGCCGGCACGGCGCACGCGATGAGCAGGCTCTGCCCGACGCGCCGGACGACGGCGCTCAGGCAGGGGCGGTGTGCGTCGACGAGCGCCGTGTCGACTGCACCGTCGGCGTCCGTCTCGGTGGGGGCGAGGAGGTGGGCCATGACTTCCTGTCCGCGCGAGGTCGCACTGTCCTGCATCAGCGGTGCCCGGCGGCACGCTCACCGAAACCATCGGCGGGCATGATGTGGACATGAGCCACCCGCGCGCGGGACAGCCCGCCGAGCCCTCCGACCTCGTCGACGTCGCGCACCTGGTGACGGCGTACTACACCGGCGTGCCGGACCCCGACGACGTCGACCAGCAGGTCGCGTTCGGCACGAGCGGCCACCGCGGGTCCTCACTGCGCACGGCGTTCAACGAGACCCACATCCTGGCGACCACGCAGGCGATCTGCGACTACCGCCGCGAACAGGGGTACGACGGGCCGCTGTTCCTCGGCCGCGACACCCACGGCCTCTCGGAGCCGGCCTGGGCGACCGCGCTCGAGGTGCTGGTCGCCAACGACGTGACCGTGCTCGTCGACGACCGCGACGGCTACACGCCGACGCCCGCGGTCTCGCACGCGATCCTGCGCGCCAACGGTGGCCGGACGAGCGGCTCCGGCCTGGCCGACGGCATCGTGGTGACGCCCTCGCACAACCCGCCCTCCGACGGCGGCTTCAAGTACAACCCGCCGCACGGCGGCCCGGCCGACACCGACGCGACGTCGGTGATCGCGGCCCGCGCCAACGAGCTCATCCGGGCCGGCCTGGCCGAGGTGAAGCGGGTGCCGTTCGGGCGCGCGCGGGCCGCGGCCTCGGCGTACGACTTCCTGGGGACCTACGTCGACGACCTGCCGAACGTCGTGGACCTCGCGGCGATCAAGGACGCGGGGGTGCGGATCGGCGCGGACCCGCTCGGCGGGGCGTCGGTGGCCTACTGGGGCGAGATAGCCGAGCGGCACGGGCTGGACCTGACCGTCGTGAACCCGCTGGTCGACGCGACGTGGCGGTTCATGACGCTCGACTGGGACGGCAAGATCCGGATGGACTGCTCCTCGCCGAACGCGATGGCGTCCCTCATCGAGCAACGGTCGGCGTACGACATCGCCACCGGCAACGACGCCGACTCCGACCGGCACGGCATCGTCACCCCCGACGCCGGGCTGATGAACCCCAACCACTACCTGGCGGTCGCGATCGGCTACCTGTTCGGCGGTGCCCGGCCGGGCTGGCCAGCGGGCGCACGGATCGGCAAGACGCTGGTCTCGTCCTCGATGATCGACCGGGTCGCCGCCTCGATCGGCCGCGAGATGGTCGAGGTGCCGGTGGGCTTCAAGTGGTTCGTGCCCGGGCTGATCGACGGGTCGTTCGGCTTCGGGGGCGAGGAGTCGGCGGGCGCGTCGTTCCTGCGGATGGACGGCTCGGCGTGGACGACCGACAAGGACGGCATCATCCTCGCGCTGCTCGCCTCGGAGATCCTGGCCCGCACCGGCCGTTCCCCCTCGGCCCACTACGCCGACCTCGTGGCCGAGCACGGCGAGCCGGCGTACGCCCGCATCGACGCGCCCGCCACCCGCGAGCAGAAGGCGGCGCTGGGCGCGCTCGCCCCCGACGACGTGTCGGCCACGACCCTGGCCGGCGAGGAGATCACCGCCAAGCTCACCGAGGCGCCCGGCAACGGCGCGAAGATCGGCGGGCTCAAGGTGACGACCGCGTCCGCGTGGTTCGCCGCCCGGCCCTCGGGCACCGAGGACGTCTACAAGATCTACGCCGAGTCGTTCCGCGGGCCCGAGCACCTCGCGCAGGTGCAGGAGGAGGCCGAGGCCGTCGTCGGAGCCGCGCTCGGCTGAGCCACAACCTTCGGCCGTCCCCGGGCGTCACACCGGCGTCGAGAGGACGGCCGATGGACGACGAGCTCCAGGTACGACGGGTGGCGGTGATCGCACTGGCCGCGGTGCTCCTGCTGGCCGGGTGCGCACGCGACGCGGCCACCCCGTCCGCCCGGGCGATCACCCCGTCGCCCACAGCGGCGGCGCACGCCGACGACCATCACCGTCCGTGGTCGGACGTCAACCCACCGCCACGACGGGCCGGCGACCTCGTCGTCAAGGTCCTGGCGCTGAGCCGGATGCCTCCCGAGGGGAGGCACGTCTCCGCCCGGTCGGGTCCGGGCTTCTGGCAGGAGGAGGTCCGCACCTGCGTGAAGGCCTCGAGCCGCCGCTCCGAGACCGTCGGGTGGCGGGACTGGCGGGCCGAGGGGATCGACGGTCGGCACTACGTGGCCGGCGCGGGCGCCGAGCACCCGGCGTATCCCGCGCACGAGGTCCTCGCGCCGGGTGAGTGCGTGTCCGGTTGGTGGCTGGTCACGGTGCCGCACGACCGGCCGATCCGGGCGATCCAGCTCGCCCCGGGCGGAGGTCGCCCGATCCTCGAGTGGATCTCGATGCGATGAGGGCGCCGCGCACCTGACGTATCTGCTCCCGGGCCGCTCGATGGAGAGCAGATACGCAGGTGCGCGGGTCAGAGGTGGTCGGGCACGATCAGCGCGTCGGGGTCCTGGCGGGGTGGGACGCTCAACAAGGCGACCTTCACCAGCGCGACCCGGGCCACCAGCAGCGCCTTGCGGCGTACGCCGCGCTCGTCGCCGAGCCGCTCCTCGACGGCCGTGGTGATCTGGGCGTCGGTGAACGACGGTCGCTCGCCGACGGGGACCTCGACGTCCGGCAGCCCGACGAGCACCGGCAGCAGCTGACCGCCGAGGCCGTCGAGGATCTGGAACCGCTCGAACTTGGTGAGCGCCTCCCACGCCGCGTCCGCGGTGCGGCGGCCCTTGCGGATGTCGCGGTCCTGGGACGCCAGCACGCTCTTGGCCGCGCCCGTGAGGGCGGCCGTCAGCTCGTGTTCGGTGAATCGCACGGCCCCAGCCTGCCCCACGACCTCAGGGTTCACCCGGAGGCTCCCCCGAACTGCGGGGGACACCGGTCGCGTCGGGTCCCAAGGGGGCTAGGTTGGCGTCGTGGCCGTCATCCACACCGCGGGGCTCACCAAGCAGTACCCGCGCGTCACGGCGCTGGACCGTCTCGACGTGACGGTCGGCGAGGGCGTGACCGGCCTGGTCGGGGCCAACGGCGCCGGCAAGTCCACCTTGATCAAGATCCTGCTCGGGCTGGTGCCGGCGACCAGCGGCAGCGCCAGCGTGCTCGGCCACGACGTCGCGACCGAGGGCGGCGCCATCCGGGCACTGGTCGGCTACATGCCCGAGCACGACTGCCTGCCGGCCGACGTGTCGGCCAGCGACCTGGTCGTGCACCTGGGCCAGATGTCGGGCCTGCCGTACGCCGCGGCCCGCGAGCGCGCCTCCGACGTGCTGCGCCACGTCGGGCTGGCCGAGGAGCGCTACCGCCCCATCGGCGGCTACTCCACCGGCATGAAGCAGCGGGCCAAGCTCGCCCAGGCGCTGGTCCACGACCCGCGGCTGGTGCTGCTCGACGAGCCCACGAACGGGCTGGATCCCTCCTCGCGCGACGACATGCTCGGGCTGGTGCGCCGGATCGGCCACGAGTTCGGCATCGCCGTGCTCGTCACCTCCCACCTGCTCGGGGAGCTCGAGCGGGTCAGCGACCACGTCGTCGTCCTCGACGGCGGGAGGCTGCTGCGCTCCTCGGCCACCACCGAGTTCCTGCATGCCACCGGCAGCCTGCTGGTGGAGGTGCAGGGCCGTCCCGACGCCGACCGGCTGCTCGGCCAGGCGCTCGTCGACGCGGGCCTGGCCGCCCGGCCGGCCGAGGGCACGATGGTGGAGGTGGACGTCCGCGACGAGACGACCCCCGACGTCGTCCGCGACCTCACCGTCGACCTCGGCCTCGGGCTGGTGCGGATGCAGGAGCGCCACCACCGCATCGAGGACGTGTTCCGGGACGGAGGTGCCGGCGATGTCCAGCCCGTCTGAGAGCCCCGCCCGCCCCACCGGCGTCATCCACGACCTCGGCTATCGCCCGTACGGCGGGCCGCGGCTCGGCGAGGGCCCGGTCGCGTGGTCGTTCTTCGTCACCGGCCTGCGCAACACCTACGGACTGGGCCGCTCGGCGCGCTCGAAGGTGCTGCCGATGATCCTGCTCGGGCTGATGCTGCTGCCCGCGCTGATCCTGGTCGGGGTGCTGGTCCAGGCCAAGGACATCCTCGACCTGGACGAGCAGATCGTCGCCTACTCGACCTACCCGCTCACCACCCAGCTGTTGATCTCGGTCTTCGTCGCCTCCCAGGCCCCCGCCCTGATCTCCCGCGACCTGCGGTTCCGCACGATCACGCTCTACCTGGCGCGGCCGATGCGCCGGTCGGTCTACGTGCTGGTGCGGGTCGCCTCGCTGAGCGTCGCGACGTTCGTCCTCATCGGCGCACCGCTGCTGCTGATGTACCTCGGCGGGCTGCTGGCCGACCTGCCGCCGGGCCGCGAGACCGGACGCTTCCTCGGCGCGATCGTCGGCGCCGCGCTGCTCGCGGCCTGCCTGGCCGGACTCGCCGCGCTGGTCGCCGCCCTCACGATCCGGCGGGGCCTGGCGGTCACCGCGGTGATCGTCGTGCTGCTCGTCAGCTACACAGTCGTCTCCACGATCCAGGGCATCGCGCTCGGCGCCGGCCACGAGGCCGTCGGCGAGGTCGCCGGGCTGTTCTCGCCGTACACGCTCGTCAACGGCCTGCAGGTCTTCTTGTTCGACTCCCCCGACGCGACGCCGACGCCGCCGAGCAGCGACGTCATGGGGATCGTGTACGTCGTCGCCACCCTGCTCACCGTGCTCGGCTCGATCGGCGGGCTCCTGCTGCGCTACCGCAAGGTTCAGTCATGAGGGCGGCCACGAGGGTGGGGCGATGAGCGAGATCCGCATCGACCACGTGTCGCGCTGGTACCGCAACGTCGTCGCGGTCAACGACATCTCGATGACGATCGG
>NZ_JANINT010000122.1 GCF_024509035.1 Nocardioides sp.
CCCGTGCCCGGCAAGGGCAGCGGGATCTTCTACCACACCTCCAAGCCCGGGCACCGGTGGGCGCCGACCGCCGGCTGCACCCAGGTCGGCAACCCCCGGCAGATGCGCTGGCTGCTCACCTGGTTGCGGCCCGAGGCCGCCCCGCGGATCGTGCAGGGGCGGTGACCGGGGTGGAGAAGAAGCTGGGCGTCTGCAACCTGTGCGAGGCGATCTGCGGTCTCGAGATCACCCTCGAGGACGGGCGCGTGACGGGGATCCGCGGGAACCCGTCGGACCCGCTGTCGCGCGGTCACATCTGCCCCAAGGGCACGGCGCTCGCCGACGTCCATGCCGACCCCGACCGGCTGCGGCGCCCGGTGCGGCGGGTCGGTGACACCTGGGCCGAGATCGGCTGGGACGAGGCCCTCGACCAGGTCGCCGACGGGCTCGCACGGGCGATCAACGACCACGGTCGCGACGCGCTGGCGATCTACCTCGGCAACCCCAACGCCCACAGCCTGGGCTCGCTCACCCACGGCACGGCGATGCTCAAGTCGTTCCGGACGAGGAACAAGTTCAGCGCCACCTCGGTCGACCAGCTGCCCCACCAGCTCGTCGCCCACCTGATGTACGGCCACCAGCTGTTCCTGCCGATCCCGGACATCGACCGCACGTCGTACTTCCTCGTGGTCGGGGCCAACCCGATGGCCTCGAACGGCTCGCTGATGACCGCGCCCGACTTCCCGGCCCGGTTGCGCGCGCTCGACGCGCGCGGCGGCCGGATGGTGGTGCTCGACCCGCGCCGCACCGAGACCGCCAAGGCCGCCCACGAGCACGTCTTCGTCCGCCCCGGCACCGACGCGCACCTGCTGCTCGCGATGCTCCACGTGCTGTACGACGAGGAGCTGGTCCGTCCGCCGGGCTACATCGAGGGGCTCGACCGGGTGCGTGATGCGGTCGGCCCCTTCACCCCGGAGCGTGCGGCGGAGGCCACGGGGGTGGCGGCCGAGGACATCCGGCGGATCACCCGGGACTTTGCCGCGGCCGACGGCGCGGCGGCGTACGGCCGGGTCGGTGTCTCGACCCACCCGTTCGGGACCGTCTGCCAGTGGGCGATCCAGCTGCTCAACCTGCTCACCGGCAACCTCGACCGCGCCGGTGGGGTGCTGTTCACCAGCCCCGCGATCGACGCCGTCGGAGCGGGCCTGATCGGGCGTGGCCACCACGGGCTGTGGCGCAGCCGCGTGCGGGGGTTCCCGGAGTCCGGCGGCGAGCTGCCGGTCGCGGTGCTGCGCGAGGAGATCGAGACCCCGGGCGAGGGCCAGGTCCGCGCGCTGCTCACCCTGGCCGGCAACCCGGTCTCCTCCACCCCGGACGGCGGTGGGCTCGACCGGGCGCTGGCGGGCCTGGACTTCATGGCGGCCGTCGACATCTACGTCAACGAGACCACCCGGCACGCGGACGTGATCCTGCCGCCGACCACCGCGCTCGAGCGCGACCACTACGACCTGGTCTTCCACCTGCTCGCGGTGCGCAACACCGCCCGGTTCACCCCCGCGGTGCTGCCGCCCGAGGACGGCGCGATGCACGACTGGCAGATCTACCGCGAGATCGTGCGCCGCACCCAGCAGCGGCTGGATGCCAAGCTCCCGCTGCGCAAGCGGCTCCTGCTCCAGACCCGGCTCGCCGTCAGCCCGACGCGACAGATCGCGCTGCTGCTGCGGCGCGGCTCCTCCGGGGTCACGCTGCGCGACCTGCGGCGCCACCCCGAGGGCGTCGACCTCGGGCCGCTGCGGGCCGGCCAGCTCCCTGGGCGCCTCCCCCGCCGCGAGAAGTGCATCGACGCCGCACCCGACCTCGTCCTCGCGGACCTGGAGCGGCTCGCCGCCGTCCCCGCGCCGGAGCCGGGCGGCCTGGTGCTCATCGGCAGACGTCACCAGCGTGACAACAACTCCTGGATGCACAACACCACCCGGCTCACCAAGGGCCGGGCCCGCCACCAGCTGCTGATGCACCCCGACGACCTCGCCGAGCGCGGCATCGCCGACGGCGCGCTGGTCGAGGTCAGGTCGCGGGTCGGCAGCGTCGAGGTCGAGGTGCATGCGACCGACGACGTGATGCGCGGCGTCGTGAGCCTCCCCCACGGCTACGGACACCGCCGGGAGGGCGTCCGCCTCGCACAGGCGGTCGACCTCCCGGGGGTGTCCATCAACGACCTCACCGACCCCGAGCTGCTCGACGTCTCCGGCAACGCCGCGTTCAACGGCGTACCGGTGGAGGTCCGGGTCAGCGACCGGACAGCACGTACGCCGGATCCGGTTCGCTGATCTCGACGCCGCGGGGACGCTCGGGGCGTCCGGGCCACCAGGACCGCTCGCCCAGCAGCACCAGGATCGCCGGCAGCATCACCAACCGGACCAGCGTCGCGTCCAGCAGGATCGCCGCCGACAGCCCGACACCCATCATCTTCATCTCGATCATGCTCAGCGTCGCGAAGATCGCGAACACCGAGACCATCACCGCGGCGGCGCTGGTGACCACACCGGCGGTGTCGGTGATGCCCTGCTCGACCGCGAGCCGGGTGGGCAGGCCGCGACGGACGTGCTCGCGCACGCGGCTGAGCACGAACACGTGGTAGTCCATCGACAGCCCGACCAGCACCACCAGCACGAACAGCGGGATCCAGTCGATCACGAACCCCGGTGTCGTGAAGTCCAGGGCCCCGTGGAACCACCCGTGCTGGAAGACCAGCGTGACGACGCCGAACGCGACGCACACCGAGGCCAGGTTGAGGACGGTCGAGACGCCGGCGAGCACGATGCTGCGGAACGTCGTGACCATGATCAGCATCGTCAGCAGCAGCACGAACCCGATCACCAGGCCGAGCCGGCCCTGCTGGTGCTCGGCGAAGTCCAGGTCCTCGGCGGCCCAGCCGCCCACGGCGTGCTCGCCCCCGAGGTCGCCGAGCGCGGCGGGCACCAGGTCGTCGCGCAGCTCGCGCACGGCGCCGTTCACCCGTTCGTCGGTCTCGATGTAGGGCATGCCGAGCACGACCAGCGACGTCGTCCCGTCGGCCGAGGTCTGCACGCCGCGCCCCGAGGCCACGAAGTGGCCGGTCGCCACCGCGCGGTCCGTGAGGTCCTCGAGCGCCGCCTCGACGGCGGGCTGCGACGCGGCGTCGCCCCTGACCACGACGTTGGCGCTGGCACCCTCGTCGGCCGGGAAGCTCACGCTGATCGCCTTGACGGTCTGCACCTCGGGGATCGAGGTCGGCAGCGTGTCGAGCGTGGCGGAGTGGGTCTTCATCCCCAGCGCCGGCACGGCGAGGCCGACGACGACCAGGCAGGACAGCCCGAGCGCCACGAGCGGGTGCCGCACCACCGGGCCGAGCAGCCGACGGCTCAGGCCGCCCCGGCCGATCCGCCGGTTGAGCCGCCACAGCAGCGGCACGCGCGGCCGGTCGGACCAACGCCCCAGCTTGACCAGCAGCGCGGGCAGCACGGTGATCGAGCCCAGCACCGCCACGGCGACCACGACGATCGAGCCGATCGCGAGCGAGCTGAACGTCGCGTCGTCGACCACGAACAGCCCGGCCATCGCGGCGATCACGGCGCCGCCGGAGACCAGGATCGAGTGCCCCGAGGTCTGCGCGGCCACCTCGACCGCGTCCAGGGTCGTGCGGCCCTTGGCCCGCTCCTCGCGCTCACGCTTGAGGTAGAACAGCGAGTAGTCGACGCCGACCGCCATCCCGATCAGCACGATCATGCTCGAGGTGGTCTGGTCGGACGGGATCAGGTGCGACAGCGGTGCCATCACCCCGATCGTCGCCGCGACGCTCGAGACCGCCAGCAGCACGGGGATGCCGGCAGCGATCAACGCGCCGAAGGCCAGGAGCATCAGCGCCAGGGTCACCGGCAGGCTCGTCGTCTCCGCCGAGCCGAGGTCGTCGCCGACGCGCTCGTTGATGGCGTCGTCGATGGTGACGTCGCCGGCCTGGCGGATGCGGAGTCCGTCGTACTGCGCCTGCACGTCCCGGACCGTCTGCTGGAGGTCGGTCACGTCCTCGCTGTCGCGAGCCAGCTCGACCGACACCAGCATCGCGCTGTGGTCGGGGCTCCACTGCGGGTCGCTCACCCCGGCGACGTGCTCGGCATCCCGGGCGGCCGACGCCACGGCGTCCGCGGCCTGCTCGGCGGCCGCCGGGTCGAGGTGGTCGCCCCGGGCCGTGATCAGCACGTTCTCGGTGTCCGGCTGGGTCAGTCCGGCCTCGGTGACCATCGCGTCCGCACGACCCGACTCCCCGACCCGGTAGTCGGCGTCGGTCGTCTCCTGGGTCGGGATCGCGACCGCGCACCCCACCGCCACGGCCAGGAACGCCAACCACGCCAGGATCGCGCGCCAGGGGTGCTCGGCGCTCCAGCGCGCCGCTCTCATCGGTACTGCTGTCAGTGGATTGCCCATGGCCGTCTCTCCTGGGTCCGGAAGGTGTCGTTGTGCCTCCAGCCTCGGGTCGCACGGGCGCGCGGTCAGTAGCGCAGGGACCCCGCCCGAGGTGGTGCCTGCACCACTGCGCGAGGCGGGCGTTCCCGGGAGGATGGGGGCGTGAGTCGCCTCCGTCTGACCGGGTACGCCGTCGCCCAGTTCTTCCTCGCCATCGCGCTGCTGGTGCTCGCCGTGCTGTGGGTGGTGGGCGGCGTGCTCGTGGTGGTCTGGGTCGGGCTCGGCCTGCTCGCCGGCACCCTCGCAGCGACCCGGTGGATCGCCAACGCCCACCGGTCGATGGCGGAGAAGGTCCTCGGCCAGCCGGTGCCGGTGCCCTACCGGCCGCTGCCGCCGGGCGGGTTCTTCGACAAGGCGCGGGTCGTCGTCGCCGACCCGATGACCTGGCGCGACCTCGCGTGGGTGTTCATCGCGCCGGTCGTGGGCCTGGTGGTCTCGCTGCTCGTGCTGATCCTGCTGCTCGGCGTCGCGACAGGCTTCATCTGGTGGTTCGTGACGCCACCGCTGATGACGGCCCGCGCCTACTTCGACAGGTTCTTCCTCGCCTACAGCCGCACCGAGAGGCTCGAGCAGCGGGTGCAGGTGCTCACCGAGAGCCGCGCCGATGTCGTCGACCACTCGGCAGCCGAGCTGCGCCGCCTCGAGCGCGACCTCCACGACGGGGCGCAGGCGCGGCTGGTCGCCCTGTCGATGAGCCTCGGCATGGCCGACGCGGCGTTCGAGGACGACCCCGAGCGGGCCCGCCAGCTGGTGCAGGACGCCCGGAGCACCACCGCGGCCGCGATCGGCGACCTGCGCTCGGTGGTGCGCGGCATCCACCCGCCGGTGCTCGCCGACCGCGGACTCTCCGGTGCGGTGGCGGCCATCGCGCTCGACATGGCGATCCCGGTGCAGGTCGACGTACGCCTCGACGGGCGGCCGCCCGCCCCGGTGGAGGCCTGCGTCTACTTCGGGGTCGCCGAGTGCCTGGCCAACATCGGCAAGCACGCGGGGGCCGCGAACGCGTGGATCACGATCACCCACGACGGCGGGGTCCTGCGGGCCGTGGTCGGCGACGACGGGCGCGGCGGCGCCGATCCGGCTTCCGGCGCAGGTTCCGGCACGGGTTCCGGCACCGGCATGCTGGGGGTGATGCGCCGGCTCGCGGCCTTCGACGGCACGATGTCGGTGTCGAGCCCGGCCGGCGGGCCCACCCTGATCACGCTGGAGGTCCCGTGCCCGCTGTCCCCGACACCGGACTCCGGCTCGTCCTCGCCGAGGACCACGCCCTCCTCCGGGCCGGCCTGATCCAGCTGCTCGAGGGCAACGGGTTCACGATCCTGCACGCGGTCGACAACGCCCCCGCCCTCGCCCAGGCGCTGCTCGACCCCGACGCCGACGCAGCCGTGCTCGACGTACGCCTGCCGCCGACGCAGACCGACGAGGGCCTGCGGGCCGCGATCGAGGTGCGCGCGGCCCGGCCGGGCTTCCCGGTGATGGTGCTCTCGCAGTACGTCGAGCAGCTCTACGCCCGCGAGCTGCTGGCCAGCGGGGTCGGCGCGATCGGCTACCTGCTCAAGGACCGGGTCTCCGACGTAGCGGAGTTCGTCGACGGCGTGCGCCGCGTCGCGGCCGGGGCGACCGTCCTCGACCCCGAGGTCGTCGCGACCGTCATGGCCCGGCGCCGCGACGAGCCGCTGGACCGGCTCTCACCGCGCGAGCGCGAGGTCCTCGGCCTGATGGCCGAGGGCCGCTCCAACGCCGCGATCGCCGCCCACCTCGGGGTCACCGAGAAGGCCGTGGCCAAGCACATCAACAGCATCTTCACCAAGCTCGACCTGCCCATCGACGAGGACGACCACCGCCGGGTGCGGGCCGTCCTCGCCTGGCTGCACGTCTGACCGACGTTGAGTCGGGACTTCTGACGGTCGAGTCGGGAGTTCTGGCAGCGCGGCCGACGTCAACTCCCGAATGGACGCGCAGAAGTCACGATTCGACGTGCAGAAGTCACGACTCAACGGGGGGGAGTCAGCCCAGCAGCAGCGCGCGGACGGCGTCGCGGGCGGAGGCGGGGTCGGTGGCGGCCAGGGCCACCTCGGCGGCGTCCTCGCACAGGTCCATCGACACGGTCGCGAGCCGCGCACCGACGGGCCGGACGGCCGCGGCGGCCATCGACAGCGAGGTGATGCCCATGCCGACGAGCA
>NZ_JANINT010000123.1:0-4762 GCF_024509035.1 Nocardioides sp.
GTGGTGTCGCGACAGCCGATCGTCGTCGCCGGCATCCGCACGCTGCTCGCGGAGTCGGCCGACGCCGAGCACACCTACGTCGCCGTCACCGAGCCCGCCGATGCCGACGTCGTCATCTACGACGTCTTCAACCTCGCGATCGGTGACGCCGCGACGAGCGAGGGCCACCTGCGCAAGCTCGCAGAAGGACACCCCGGCCGGGTCCTCGCCCTCTCCCGGCTCCTCCAGCCCGGCCTGACCGCACGCGCGCTCTCCCTCGGCGCCGCGGCACCGGTCTCGGTCAGTGCCGCCGGCGAGGAGCTCACCGCGCTCGTCGACGCGGCCGCGAACGGAGAGCTCGCCACCGACCCCCAGCTCGTGCGCCGCTACGACGCCGACCTCGCCGGCGTCCTGCACTCTGCTGTCGACCTCACCCCTCGGCAGAAGACCGTCATCTCCTACATCGCCGCCGGGTACAGCAACGAGGAGATCGCCGCCGCGCTGTTCGTCAGCATCAACACCCTCAAGAGCACCATCCGCAGCGCCTACTCCCGCATCGGCGTCACCAACCGTGCGGGGGCCGTCGCCTGGGCCATCGCGCACGGCTACCAGTCGGCCGGTGCCCGGGCCACCAGCCGCTAGCCTCGGGATCTCACGCTAGCCGCCGTGCGCGATGGCTGGCTCAGCCCTGGGCGAGCCAGGGCGTGAAGCTGCGCGGCTTGCCGGCCCAGTCGACGACCGAGCCGCCGCCGGCACGCGTGCCGGAGATGCGGACGGCGACGCGGACGTCGTCGGGGTTGCCGAGGGCGGCGCGCGACATCCGGATCCGCACGCGGTCCTTGTCGTAGCTCACGCGCATGATGTAGTCGCCGTTCTCGATCGGGTCTCCCCAGGCGGCCTTGCCGAAGCCCTCGGTCTCGAGCAGCCGGTAGTCGGTGCCGGCGTAGAACCCGCCGACGAAGACGTACTCCGGGCCGCGGTCGTCGCGGTCGGTGTCCACGTAGATGGTGCCGGCCGAGCCGGTAGCAGGCGCGCGCCGCAGGTCGGCGTGCATGGTGGTGACGTCGACGTTCTCCGCACCGTTGCGCACCTGCAGTGCGATCAGGTCGGAGCCGTGGGTGGACTCCTTCGGGTCGTCGATGCCGAACTGCTCGGCGCTGGCCGGAGCGGCGGCGAGGAGGGGAAGGGCGGCGGCCGTCAGGGCGACGGCGGCGATAGCGGTACGCATGGGGTTCTCGATCTCTCGTTCGTTGATGTGTGCCTGGGATACGCACGAGCGACCGCGGAGGTTGCACCCGATCGAGAACCCGATCATTCGTCGCCGCTGCCCTCCCGCGGGACGTAGCCGGGCAGCAGGGCGGGGTTCTCGTCGAAGAACCGACGCGCGAACAAGAACGCGGCCACGATCCCGACGCCACCGCCCAGGACGCCGATGACCTTCGCCGCGGCGTGGTCGGCTGGCGTCGTGCCGGCGTCGACCCAGACGGCCATGAGCACGAGGTAGACCGCGACCGTGGTCGTCACGACGAGCACGAGACCCGAGATGCGCTTCTCCATGTGCGCAGCCTGCTGGCTGAGGGCGCCCGTGTCGAGCCTGGCGACGGGTCTAGCGCGGACCGACGACGGCGAGGATCTCCGGGCGCGTGAACACCTCGGTAGCGATCTCGCGGACCTCCTCGAGGGTCACCGCGTCGATGCGCTCGATCACCTCGTCGATGCTCAGCAGCCGGTCGTGGACCAGCTCCGCCTTGCCGATGCGCGACATGCGGGAGGCGGTGTCCTCCAGCCCCAGGACCAGACCACCACGCAGCTGGCCCTTGCCACGGGCGAGCTCGTCGGGGGTGATGCCGGACGCGGCGACCTTCGCGAGTTCCTCGCGCACCACCTCGAGCACGTCGTCGAGCTTGGTGGGCAGGCAGCCCACCGAGACACCGACCAGGCCGGAGTCCGCGTGGTGGCTGGCGAAGGAGAAGACCGAGTAGGCCAGGCCGCGGCGCTCACGGACCTCCTGGAAGAGCCGCGAGGAGGTGCCACCGCCGAGGGCGGTGTTGAGGACGCCGAGAGCGAAGCGGCGCTCGTCGTCGCGGCGCAGGCCCTCCATGCCGAGCACGACGTTGACCTGCTCGAAGGGGCGGGTGGCGACGAGACGACCGGGCCGGATCCGCTTGCGGCTGCCGTGGCGGGCCTCGACCGGGGTGTCGTGGCCGTCGAGCCAGCCGTTGCGGCCGAAGGCCGCCCGCACCTGGCGCACCAGCGCGGTGTGGTCCACGTTGCCGGCGGCCGCGATCACCATGTTGGCGGGCCGGTAGTGGCGCCGGTAGAAGCGCTGCACCTGGTCGCGCGTGAGCGCCTGGATCGAGGCCACCGTGCCGGCGATCGGCCGCCCGAGCGGCGTGTCACCCCAGGCCTGCTCGGCGAACAGGTTGTGGACCACGTCGTCGGGGTCGTCGTCGTGCATCGCGATCTCGTCGAGGATCACGTCGCGCTCGGCCTCGACGTCCTCCGCGGCGAGCGTCGAGGAGGTGATCATGTCGCCGAGCACGTCGACCGCCAGCGGGAGGTCCTCGTCGAGGACCCGCGCGTGGAAGCAGGTGTACTCCTTCGCGGTGAACGCGTTGAACTCACCACCGACGGCGTCGAGCGCCACCGAGATGTCGAGGGCGGTGCGCTCGGCCGTGCCCTTGAACAGCAGGTGCTCGAGGAAGTGCGAGCAGCCGTGCAGCGCCGGGCTCTCGTCGCGTGAGCCGACGCCCACCCAGACCCCGATCGCCGCGGACCGGACACCCGCCTGGTGCTCGCTGATCACGCGCAGCCCGGAGGGCAGGACCGTACGTCGCACCCGCGACGTCACCTGCCCGTCGGCGTCCTTGGTGGTCTGCAGGGTGCGCGTACTCGGAGAAGGCGTTGACCCGCCCGAAACTTTCGGGCGGGTCAACGGTGAAGCGTTGGTCACTCGGAGTCGTCCGACCCTTCGGCGTCGCCCGCCGGCGCGTCGTCGCCCTCGCCCTCGACGACCGGGACCAGCGACAGCTTGCCGCGGTCGTCGATCTCGGCGATCTGGACCTGGATCTTCTGGCCGACCGAGACGACGTCCTCGACCGCGTCGACCCGCTTGCCACCGGCCAGCGAGCGCAGCTTGCTGATGTGCAGCAGGCCGTCCTTGCCCGGCATGAGCGAGACGAACGCACCGAAGTTGGTCGTCTTGACGACCGTGCCGATGTAGCGCTCACCGACCTCGGGCATGGTCGGGTTGGCGATCGCGTTGACGGCGTTCTTGGCAGCCTCGGCCGCCTCGCCGTTGGTGGCACCGATGTAGATCGTGCCGTCGTCCTCGATCGTCAGCTGGGCGCCGGTGTCGTCCTGGATCTGGTTGATGATCTTGCCCTTCGGACCGATCACCTCGCCGATCTTGTCCACCGGGATGCGGATCGTGATGATGCGCGGGGCGTGGACCGACATCTCCTCGGGAGCGTCGATGGCCTCGGCCATCACGTCGAGGATCGTCATCCGGGCGTCGCGCGCCTGGGTCAGCGCCGCGGCGAGGACCTCGGCGGGGATGCCGTCGAGCTTGGTGTCGAGCTGCAGGGCGGTCACGAACTCGCGGGTGCCGGCGACCTTGAAGTCCATGTCGCCGAACGCGTCCTCGGCGCCGAGGATGTCGGTCAGCGCGACGTACTGGAGCTGGCCGTCGATCTCACCGGAGATCAGGCCCATGGCGATGCCGGCGACCGGAGCCTTGAGCGGGACACCGGCCTGGAGCAGCGACAGGGTCGAGGCGCAGACCGAGCCCATGGAGGTCGAGCCGTTGGAGCCCATGGCCTCGGAGAGCTGGCGGATCGCGTAGGGGAACTCCTCGCGGCTCGGCAGCACCGGCAGGAGCGCGCGACGCGCGAGGGCGCCGTGGCCGATCTCGCGGCGCTTCGGCGAGCCGACACGGCCGGTCTCACCGGTGGAGAACGGCGGGAAGACGTACTTGTGCATGTAGCGGCGCGACTTCTCCGGGGAGAGCGTGTCGAGCTTCTGCTCCATGGTCAGCATGTTGAGCGTGGTGACACCCAGGATCTGGGTCTCGCCGCGCTCGAAGAGCGCCGAGCCGTGGACCCGCGGGATCACGCCGACCTCGGCGTGCAGCGGCCGGATGTCGGCCAGGCCGCGGCCGTCGATGCGGACCTTGTCGCGCAGCACGCGCTCGCGCACGACCTGCTTGTTGACCGAGCGGAACGCCGCACCGATCTCCTTCTCGCGGCCCTCGAACTGCCCGGCGAGCTGCTCGAGCAGGGCGGCCTTGAGCTCGTCGGTCCTGGCCTCGCGCTCCTGCTTGTCCGCGATGGTCATCGCGGCCGAGAGGTCGGCCTTGGCGGCGGCCTCGACGGCGGCGTAGACGTCGTCCTCGTAGTCGAGGAAGACCGGGAAGTCGACGACCGGCTTGGCGGCCTCCTTGGCCAGCTGGGCCTGCGCCTCGCAGAGCTGCTTGATGAAGGGCTTGGCGGCGTCGAGACCGCTGGCGACGACCGACTCGGTCGGGGCCTGGGTGCCGGACTGGACGAGCTCGTAGGTCTGCTCGGTGGCCTCGGCCTCGACCATCATGATCGCGACGTCACCGGTCTCGGTGACGCGGCCGGCGACCACCATGTCGAACACGGCGTTCTCGAGCTGGCTGTGGGTCGGGAACGCGACCCACTGGCCCTCGATCAGGGCGACGCGGACGCCGCCGACCGGGCCGGAGAACGGCAGTCCGGAGATCTGGGTGGAGAGCGACGCGGCGTTGATCGCGAGCACGTCG
>NZ_JANINT010000123.1:4772-6615 GCF_024509035.1 Nocardioides sp.
TGCGCAGACCCTTCTTGAAGGTCGGGCGCAGCGGGCGGTCGATGAGGCGGCAGGTGAGGATCGCGTCCTCGCCCGGACGACCCTCGCTGCGGAAGAACGAGCCGGGGATCTGGCCCACGGCGTACATCCGCTCCTCGACGTCGATCGTCAGGGGGAAGAAGTCGAAGTGGTCCTTGGGGTGCTTGCCGGCCGTGGTGGCCGAGAGCAGCATCGTCTCGTCGTCGAGGTAGGCGGTGACGGAGCCGGCGGCCTGGCGGGCGAGGAGTCCGGTCTCGAACTTCACGGTGCGCTGGCCGAACTTGCCGTTGTCGAGAACCGTCTCGACGGCGGAGATCACGGGCTCGTTGGAATGTGCTTCAGTCAAGGGTTCGTCCCTTTGCTTCGCGGAGCGAGCCGCGGCGTCCCGCCTCCTGGCGGGAGTCCTTCCGATGATCGGAAGGGAGATCCGCCATGAGGGGCCGGTCTTCGATCGAGGCCCGCAGATCCGGCTCTCCTCGTGAGAGACGCGGATCGTGAGAGCCACTACCGAGGACCGGGCCAGAACGTGCGGGTCGCTCCTGGTTTGCAGGTGTTCAGTTAGGTGTTCGTGCGTCTTCGGGAAACGAAGTCTGTTCCGACACTATCGGGATCGGCCCGATATGCAGAACCGCGCTGGACGCCGCTCCAGAGGGGCGGCGTCCAGCGCGGGTGGTCCGAGGGCGTCGCACGTCTCGGTGCTCCTGCGTGTGCGGCCGCAAGGCGGAGGCCCGAAGGCGGCCTTGGAGCGGAGCGGGCCGTCAAGGGCCGACAACGCAGCGGACGCTCCGCAGGAGCAGCGAGTCAGCGACGGAGGCCCAGACGCTCGACGATAGAGCGGTAGCGAGCGATCTCGGTCTTCTGCAGGTAGTTGAGCAGGCGGCGACGCTGGCCGACGAGCAGCAGCAGACCACGACGGCTGTGGTGGTCGTGCTTGTGCGTCTTGAGGTGCTCGGTGAGGTGGCTGATGCGGTGGCTGAGCAGCGCGATCTGCACCTCGGGCGAGCCGGTGTCGCCCTCGGTCGTGGCGTACTCGGCGATGATCTTCTTCTTGGTCTCCGCGTCGGTACCGATCGACATGCGGGCTCCTTCCGGCCCTCGCGGGCTCTGTCGTTGCGCGGCGCGCCGGGGCCTGTTCACCCGGGCACTCTGGTTCCGCGGCCGTTGGACGGCGTGTCGCCCCTGGAGGCAACCTGAGAACTCTAGCGCGGAGGCGGGCTGGCCACCGAATCCGTGTGTGATCATCGAGCGGTGGTACGCCGACTCGGATCGCTCCTCGCCCTGGTCCTGTCCGTCACGGTACTCGCCTCGGTGCGGGTCCCCGTTCAGGCAGCGACGCCCTCGTGGGCCGCGCTGCTGCCCGACGCGACCAGCCAGGTGGTGCGGACCGTGTCCAGCCACGAGTTCTGCCGACGGGTGTGGTGCACGGTCACCCAGGCCTGGGAGCGCGACGCGGACGGCGCCTGGACCCAGGTCCGCGAGTTCCGCTCGACGATCGGCAGCCGCGGCTGGGGCAAGCAGCGGGAGGGCGACTACCGCTCCCCCGTGGGGGTCTACCGGATCAAGGTCACGTTCACGACCGGCAGGACCAACCCCGGCGACATGCCGTGGAAGCGACGTCGGCCGACCTCGGTGGTCTCGGCAGCGGCGGGGCCGAACTACAACACCTGGTTGGAGGTCGCGGGGGTCACCAGCGGCGACCGGCCCTCGATGCGCTCGGGCTGGGTGGTGGACTACAACCACGTGCGGCTGCGGCCGGGCGTCGGCCCGCGCCCCGTGCCCGGCAAGGGCAGCGGGATCTTCTACCACACCTCCAAGCCCGGGCACC
>NZ_JANINT010000124.1:0-15419 GCF_024509035.1 Nocardioides sp.
GCTTGGCGGCCGGCGCCTCCGCGGGAGCGGCGGGAGCCGGAGCCGCGGGAGCCGGGGCAGCCGGAGCGGGGGCGGCCGGAGCCTGCGCCGCGGGGGCCTCGGCCTCCGGGGCCTGGGGCGCGGCGGCCTTCTTGGCGGGAGCCGGCTTCTCGTCCGAGGACGGGGCCGGCGCGTCGGCGGACTTCATCCGACCGAGCAGCTCGGCACCGTAGGTGTCCTCGAACTTCTTGACGGCAGGCAGCTCGATGCTCGAGGACGCCGTCTTGGCGAACTCCCCGATGGCACCCAGCTTCTCGAGGGCTTCCTTGCTCGGAATTCCGTACTTCTTGGCGAGTTCTGAAACTCGGGTCTTAGCCACGCTTCTCCTTCTGGCCGCAAGACCCGGTTCCAGTTCAGTGCTGGGGGTGTGTTGCGACCGTTAGTGGTTGTGCAAACTCATCGTGAGTTACTCATCGAGTGCTCATGAGCTGCTGCTCCAGTTTCTGTCGGTCGATTCAGGGGTGTGGTGCTGTGCTGTCGATAGCGGCGACGTACTCCCCCACCGGTGCGCTGGAGAGCCCGGTCGTGACCCGGAGGGCCCGGCCGAACGCCTTGCGACGCACCGCGAGTTCGTAGCACTCGGACGTGGGGTGCAGGTGCGCTCCGCGTCCAGGTGCCGTGGCAGCCGGATCGGGTACGACGGCCGGGTGGCCTTGCGCATCCGAGCCGACGGTCACCCGTACCAACTCATCCTTGGCGGCCCGCTTCCGGCACCCGACGCACGTCCGAACCGGGCCGGAGAGGCCGGAGGGTTCGGGGCATGCAGAGGGGATGTGTTCACGCGCCACTGGCGACAACCCTACCGCTACCGCGCCGGGGATTCGAACCGGGACGCCCTCAGCCGAGCGCGAGGACCCGCAGCAGGTGGGGCCAGGCCCGACGGCCGAGCTCGGCGTCGGCCCCGGGCGTGCCGCCGTGGACCAGACGGGGCGGGGGCGGCACCTCCTCGCCGGGAAGGAGCAGGCGGTGTCCGGCCTCGGGGTGGCTCACGATCGTCGTGGGCAGACCGGCGGCATCGCGACGGCGCAGGACGTCCTCGGCAAGGTCGAGGCCCGGCCAGAGCCGGTCGTCGCCGCCGGCGATCAGCAGCACCTCACCGGCGATCCGCTCGACCGGGACACGGGCGGCCGGGACCCGGTCGGCGTACGCCTCCAGGCTCTGCTCGTACATGCCGACCAGCTCCAGCGGGTCGTCGCCGGGCCCCGGCTCCCAGGAGTCGTCGTACGGCACGAACGGCAGCGGCTCGCCGCCACTGGTCCAGGCCGAGCGCTGCGGACGGTCCGAGCTCAGCCCCGCCCAGACGACCCCGCTGCCGGAGACCGAGACGACCGCGTCGATCTCGGGGTGCCGGGCGCCCAGCAGCAGGGCGGCCTCGGCGCCGCGGGAGGTGCCCATGACGACGAGCCGGTCGCAGCGCTCGTGGAGCATCGTCAGCGCGTCGTCGAACGACTCGAGCGGCACGAGGTCGATCTCGTCGTCGAACCAGCGATACGACGCCGCCGTTGCTCCGGCCGCGGCCAGCACCCGGCAGCGATCCTCCTCCACCCGGCCGCTGGAGCCCGAGAGCACCAGCACGCCGGTGGGCCCGTCGCCTGCCAGGAACATCAGTCGGCGTCGACGCCCTGCTCGTCCGACCGAATGTCGATGCGCCAGCCGGTGAGGCGGGCGGCGAGGCGGGCGTTCTGGCCCTCCTTGCCGATCGCCAGCGAGAGCTGGAAGTCGGGCACGACGACGCGCGCGGACTTGGCCGCCGCGTCGACGATCTCGACCGAGGTGACCTGCGCCGGCGACAGCGCGTGGGCGACCATCTCGGCGGGGTCCTCCGACCAGTCGACGATGTCGATCTTCTCGCCGTGCAGCTCCGACATCACGTTGCGGACGCGCTGGCCCATCGGGCCGATGCAGGCGCCCTTGGCGTTGACGCCGGGCACCGTCGAGCGGACCGCGATCTTGGTGCGGTGGCCGGCCTCGCGGGCGATGGCGGTGATCTCGACCGTGCCGTCGGCGATCTCGGGAACCTCGAGCGCGAACAGCTTCTTCACCAGGTTGGGGTGGGAGCGCGACAACGTGATCTGCGGTCCGCGCATGCCCTTGCGGACCGACACCACCAGGCACTTGATGCGGGTGCCGTGGGAGTAGCGCTCGCCCGGCACGCGCTCGCCCACCGGCAGCAACGCCTCGAGCTTGCCGAGGTCGACCATCACGTCGTCGGGGTTGCGACCCTGCTGGATGATGCCCGAGATGATGTCGCCCTCCTTGCCGGAGAACTCACCGAAGCGGACGTCGTCCTCGGCGTCGCGCAGCCGCTGCAGCATGATCTGCTTGGCGGTCGTCGCGGCGATCCGGCCGAAGTCGGCGGGGGTGTCGTCGTACTCCCCCACGGGGTTGCCCTCGTCGTCGAGCTCGGACGCGAGCACCGTGACGTGACCGGACTTGCGGTCCAGCACGACGCGCGCGCGCTCCTGGGCGCCGGGCGACTTGTGGTAGGCCGTGAGCAGCGCCTGCTCGATCGCCTCCACGAGCACGTCGAACGAGATCTCCTTCTCCCGCTCGAGCATGCGCAGGATGCTCATGTCGATGTCCATCAGGCCTCCCCCGCCTCGGTGTGCTGCTCGGTGTCGTGCTCGGTCTCGAGCTCGTCGGTCTCGTCCAGCGCATCGTCGGCGCCCTTGGGCCGGTTGAACTCCACCTGCACCAGGGCCTTCTTCACCTGGTCGTAGGCGACGTCCTGCCGACGCCCGCTCACGTCGAGGACGACCCGCTCGTCGTCGCTCTCGAGCACCCGGCCCGTGGCCGACCGGCCGTCGGCGAAGGTCACCTTCACCAGGCGACCGGCGTTGCGCCGCCAGTGGCGGGGCAGGGTGAGGGGGCGGTCGACGCCCCGTGAGGTGACCTCGAGGGTGTACGGCTGCTCGCCCATCACCTCGGAGCCGTCGAGCACGCGGTTGACCTCGCGGGTCGCCTCGGCGACCTCGTCCAGCGTGACCCCACCGTCCTTGTCGACGGCGACACGCAGGATCCGGCGCTTGCCGGCGGGGGTGATCTCAACGGCCTCGATGTCGAGGCCCAGAGCGCGCAGGGGGTCGTCGAGCTCTGCCTCGATCTGGTCCCGGGTGGCGTCCTGGTTGGCACTGCTCACGAGTGGGCGACCTCCTTGTGCTGTTGTCGAGCGACCACGATAGCGGCTGGCCGGGCTCGGTAGGGTCGTCGCCGTGCCCGCCGGTCCCCGCCTCGCCCGTCGTACGGCGCTGGCGCTCGGCGCCGGCGTGATCGTCCTCACGGGCTGCGACGACGGCGACACCCCGTCCGGGGCCGGCGCTGCGCCCTCCGTGGAGCCCGACCCCGACGTCGCGCTCGTCGGCGCCGTCGTCGAGGAGCTCACCCGGGTCCGGGCGACGGCCTCCTCCGCCGGCGCTGCCGACCTCGTGGCACTGCACGACGCACACCTCGCGGCGCTCGACGGCGCGACCGACCTCTCCTCGGCCTCACCCCCGACGTCACCCTCGACGTCACCCTCGACGTCGCCCGCCACACCGGGCCGCGCCCGGGACCTGTGGCGTCACGAGCGGGCGCTGCAGGCCCGGCTGGTCGAGGCCGCGGTCGAGGCCCGCAGCGGCGCGCTAGCTGCGCTGCTCGCGTCGATGAGCGCCGCCCAGTCCCAGGCCCTCGCCCAGGCGGTGTCGCGATGAGCGAGGTCGAGGCCCTGCAGGACGCGCTGGCAGCCGAGCACGCCGCGGTCTACCTGTACGGCGCGCTGGGCGGGCGGACCTCCCGCTCGGCGACCCCGGCGCTGGCGGCGGCGATCGCGACCGCCTACGAGGCCCACCGGGGCCGGCGGGCCCAGCTCACCACAGCGATCCTCGACCTCGACGCCGAGCCCGTCGCCGCGGAGCCGGCCTACGAGCTGCCCCGGATCGAGACCCCGGACCAGGTGTCGCGCGCGGCCCTGGAGATCGAGCGCGCCTGTGCGCGCACCTCCGTGTACGTGGTGGCGAACACCGTGGCCGACCTGCGACGCAGCGCGATCGGGGCGTTGAACGAAGCAGCGGTCCGCGAACTCGCCTTCCGGGGAACTCCCGAGATGTTCCCCGGAAGAGACGAGTACGCGGACCGCTGAGGCCTGGACATGGCCCGTTGAGCGGCCCCCGCGAGGATGTGGGGGGACTGGCGGGGGAACCGCTCTTGCAAAAGTCTGCAACAGAGTCGCCCGGTGTGCGATGCGATCCGAACCTCACCTTTACGCATTGCACAAACGTGCAGAACCGCAGGTCAGAGCGGCTCTAGAGCCAGGCTGCGACAAGGTCCCCGATCTCGGCCAGGCGGTGCGCCACGGCATCCGGCTCGCCCTCGGTGTGCCCGACCTGCTCGGGCGGGATCGCGCTCAGCGGGATGTGGATCGCGCGCAGGCCGGCGTTGTGGGCACCCCAGACGTCGTCGAAGAGCCGGTCGCCGACGTACACGCAGCGCGCCGGGTCCTCGACGCCGATCGCGTCCATCGCCGCGCGGAACGCGAGCGGCGAGGGCTTGGTCCACGCGATCTCGCTCGTGTAGACCGCACCATCGATGAGGTGGTCGACGCCGTCGCGGCGGAAGAAGCCTTCGTGCCACTCACGCGGCCAGATGGTGTTGGAGAGCACGCCCACCTTCAGGCCGAGGTCGTGCAGCCGCTCGAACAGCGGCCCCGCCTCGGGGTCGGTGAGCGTGTGCGGCTCCCAGAACTCGTAGTACGCCGTGAGCAGCTCGGGTTCGTGGTCGAGACCGGCCTCCGCGAACAGGTCGGCGACGGTCGCGCTCTGCTGGTGGTCGCGCGAGCGGCCCCAGATCACCTGGTTGGCGGCGTGCAGCCGGGCCTGGGAGACCTCCACCTCGTGGTCGACGTCGACCACCGCCTGGGCCAGGGCCAGCGACTCGGCGTGGAAGTCGATGTCGTGCCAGGCGGTGAGGGTGCCGCCCCAGTCGAAGACGACGGCATCGAGCCGGCTCACGCCCGGACGATGCCGATCACGCGGTCGACCAGGTGGTCGGCAGGCACGTCGTGGCGCTCGCCGGTACGCCGGTCCTTCACCTCGATCGTGCCGTCGGCGAGACCCTTGCCGACCACGACGATCGTCGGCACGCCGATCAGCTCGGCGTCCTTGAACTTCACGCCGGGGCTCACCTTGGGTCGGTCGTCGTAGAGCACCTCGATGCCCTGCTTGTCGAGCTCGTGGGCGATCCGCTCGGCGGCGGCAAAGATGTGCTCGTCCTTGCCGGTCGCGACGATGTGGACGTCGGCCGGGGCGACCTCGCGCGGCCAGGCGAGGCCGAGCTCGTCGTGGGTGCCTTCCGCGATCGCCGCCACGGCCCGGCTGGGACCGATGCCGTAGGAGCCCATCGTGACCGTGACGAGCTTGCCGTTCTCGTCGAGCACCTGCAGACCGAGCGCGTCGGCGTACTTGCGGCCGAGCTGGAAGATGTGGCCCATCTCGATGCCGCGCGCGGTCTCCAGCACTCCCCCGTCGCCGCGCGGGCAGGGGTCGCCGTCACGCACCTCGGCGACCTCGATGAGACCGTCGGCCGAGAAGTCGCGGCCGGCCACGAGGTCGATGACGTGGCTGCCCTCGACGTCGGCGCCGGTCACCCAGCGGGTGCCCTCGACGACCCGCGGATCGACCAGGTAGCGCACACCGGCGGGCTTCTTCTCCCCCAGCGCGCCCGGGCCGATGTAGCCCTTGGCCAGCGTGGGCCGGGCCGCGAAGTCCTCCTCGCCGAACGGCGCGAAGTCCACGCCTTCTCCGAGGTGGGCCTCGAGCCGCTTGTCGTCGACCTCGCGATCGCCGGGCAGGCCGACGGCCAGCGCCTCGGTCGTGCCGTCGGGGTGCCGGACGGTGAAGAGCACGTTCTTGAGCGTGTCCGCAGCGGTCCACGGCCGGTCCTCGCGGGGGAACCGCTCGTTGAGGTGGTCCACCAGCGTCTCGATCGTGGGCGTGCCGGGCGTCTGCTCCGCGTGGGCGGCGGGCGCGTCGTCGTACGGCACGGGCGCCATCGGCGGCGCGTGGACGGCCTCGACGTTCGCGGCGTAGTCGCACAGCGTGCAGCGGACGTAGGTGTCCTCACCGACGCTGGCCTTGGCGAGGAACTCCTCGGACTTCGAGCCGCCCATCGCGCCCGACATCGCCTCGACGATGGCGTACTCGAACCCGAGCCGGTCGAAGATCCGGATGTAGGCGTCGCGGTGCTTCTGGTAGCTCACGTCGAGGCCGGCGTCGTCGACGTCGAAGGAGTAGGAGTCCTTCATCACGAACTCGCGCCCGCGCAGCAGGCCGGCGCGGGGCCGCGCCTCGTCGCGGTACTTCGTCTGGATCTGGTAGATCGAGAGCGGCAGGTCCTTGTACGACGAGTACAGGTCCTTCACGACGAGCGTGAACATCTCCTCGTGGGTCGGACCGAGGAGGTAGTCGGCGCCCTTGCGGTCCTTGAGCCGGAAGATGCCGTCGCCGTACTCGGTCCACCGGTTGGTGGCCTCGTAGGGCTCGCGCGGGAGCAGCGCAGGGAACAACATCTCCTGGGCGCCGATCGCGTCCATCTCCTCGCGGATGATGTTCTCGATCTTGCGCAGCACCTTGAGCCCCAGCGGCAGCCAGGTGTACATGCCGGGGGCGGCGCGGCGGATGTATCCGGCCCGGACGAGCAGGCGGTGCGACGGCACCTCGGCGTCCGCCGGGTCCTCCCGCAGGGTCCGCACGAACAGGCTCGACATCCGCATGATCATCGCGGGGCCCCCGCGGAGGCGTGAGCGCAGCGAGCGGCTTCGTGGGGTGCGATCATGCGGAGAAGGCTACTTGCTGCGGACTGCAACCCTCGCCCGGGTTTCCGCGTCTGCTGGATATGAAGTCGTTCCTGCTTGCCGGTGTCGCGCTGCTGCTCGCGGCCGCACCCGCCTCGGCCTCCGTCCCCACCACCGAGATCAACCCCGGAGCGCTGCCGCGCGGCGAGGACGTCGCCCTCCCCCACATGGAGGGACGGGTGATCGTCGACGGGGACACGCGCGTCCGGGTCGACGCGCCGCGGGTCGTCCTGCTCGGCACGTCAGGTGACGGCTACGTCGTGCACACCAGCGGCAAGGACGGCTACTCCCGGGGTCGCGCGTTCCGGGTCGAGCCGGACGGGAGCCTCGAGCTGCTGACGCGGCACACGACCGCGTCCGACCTGCTGCTCACCGACGACGGGGACCACCTGATCCGGGCGCGCACGCTCCCCAAGGAGAAGACAGCGGTGCTCGTCGTCGACGCGCACACCGGCGAGGAGGTCGCCTCGAAGATCTTCAAGCACTGGGTCTTCTCCCTCGACGGCGACGCCGGCCGCGTGGTGCTCTCCAGCTGGACCCCCGTCGCGCGGACCGTGTGGTGGGACTTCGAGTCCGGCACGGTGCGTTCGATCGTGGGTCGGACCGGCGGCGTCGCGGACATCGCGGCCGACCGTCTCGGCAGCTACACCGGCGACCCGTACGCCGGTGGGTGCTACGTGCTGAGCACCCTCAGCGACCCCACGGACGTCCTGTGGCGCACCTGCGGGGAGCGTGCCGTGGAGTTCTCACCCGACGGCCGCAAGGTCGCTCTCGTCGGCATCCTCGACGACGGCCTCGGCCCGACCCAGGTGACGGTCCGCCGGGTCTCCGGCGGCAAGGTCCTCGCGAGGTACTCGACGAGCTGGTTCGGCGAGATCCGGTGGGAGTCGAGCGACGCGCTGCTCCTCGACGCCAACGGCAAGCACAAGTCGGCCACAGTGCGCTGCGTGCTCGCCGAGTGCGAGCGCGCCTCGGACCTCGAGGACGCTCCGCAGTACTAGACAGGTCAGGTCCCGGCAGCCGGCCGGTGCCGCACGCACCTGGCGTATCTGTCGCGAATCGACGGCGTCGACGACAGTTGTGTCAGGTGCGCGCGGAGCCGGCGCCGGATGGTTCAGCTCAGAACATGACGGTGGCGAAGCGGGCGGTCTCGCGGAAGCCGACCCGCTCGTAGACGGCCCGCGCGGCGGTGTTCCAGTCGTTGACGTAGAGCGACACGGTCGGGGCGATCTCGCGGCGGACGATCTCCACGACCGCGGCCATCCCCGCGGTCGCGAACCCCTGGCCGCGTCGGTCGGGCGGGACGAAGACACCCTGGATCTGGGCGGCGTACGGCGTGGCGCAGGCGACCTCGGCCTTGAAGACCAGGCGGCCCTGGTCGAAGCGGGCGAAGGACCAGCCCCGGTTGACCAGCTGGAGCACGCGGGCCCGGTAGAGCTCGGCCCCCCCGCCGTACTCCGGCGAGATGCCGACCTCCTCGGTGTACATCGCCACGCATGCGGGGTAGAGCTCGGCCAGGTCCGCTCGGACCGTGCGCCGGACCTCCGGGTCGGGCGCCACCAGCGGGGCGCCGGCGATCTCGAGGTGGGGCTGCTCCCAGCGGATGTCGCGGGGGCGGCCCCAGCTCGCGGCGACGCCGTTCCAGAACGCGCGTACGGCGTCCTGCGGGCCGACGATCGTCGAGACCGTGCGGCTGCGCGCCAGCGCCCTCTCGGCGAACGCGGCCGCGTCGTCGGCGCTCGCCTCGACCGGGACCAGGTTGGCGCCGACGTGGCAGGCGCTGACGAGCTCGCCGTCCTCGAACCGTCCCCACATCTCGCCGCCTAGCCACCGCGGCTCGAGGTTGGTCGTGGTCGCCCGGTAGTCGACGAACGCGTTCACGACCGGGTGCCGGCGCGCGAGAGCCAGGAAGGCGTCGAGGTCCGCGGCCCCGAGCGGGCGGACGCCGTGGCGGGTCGTGAGCACGGGCGAAGCCTACGTCCTCCCCCGGACCCGCGCGGGCCTCAGCCTGGACCCACCGATTCTCGCCTGCTGCGCGCCACCATCTGGGCGCGCTGGCTGCGTTGCCGACGCTCACCAGACGCCCGGTATGCCTTCGCGCCGGACGCCTTGCCAGCCCACCCATCTGGTGACGCTCGCGACGCCGCGAATCGGTGGATCCAGGCTCAGATCCCGTCGATGATGGCGCGGCGGCGCTCGTCGCGCTCGGTCTGGGTGATCAGGCCTTCCGAGAGCAACCGGTCGAGCTCACGGAGGCGCTCGGCAGCGGACGTCGTCGGTCCCGCAGCGGGGGTCGGGGGCGGCTGGTTCTGGTGCTGGGGCTGCTGCTGGGGCTGGCGGAGGTTGGCGGCGAGGTAGGTCGCCTCGAAGCCGTCGTCGGTGAACATGGTCATCACGGTGGCGTCGTCGGGGTTCATCCCCGAGTCGCGTGCCATGCGACGAGCGGTCGAGACCTTCCAGACGGTGACGGCGAGGCCTGCGACGAGCGCGAGCACGAACAGCGCGACGAACGCTCCCGGCACGCCGTCGCCGGGACCCGAGCCGAACCCCGGCCCCACGCCCGGTCCGCCGTCGAACGAGCGGTGCCACTGGCCGCCGACGAACGAGCACGTCGGCAGCTCTCCGTCCTGGTTGGGCTGGAAGCACCAGCTCGGCGGGTCGTCGGGGCCGGGCGCCACGAGCAGGAGGGTCCGAGACATGGCCAAACACTAGGCCGCGAACGCGGTCGGCGCGCCTATCGTGGACAGATGCGCCGATCGTTCACCGCCCTCGCGCTCCTGCCCGTCCTCGCCATGGGTCCGGCGTACGCCGGCGAGGCCGGCGATCCCGACGCCGCCTGCCGCCAGGAGTGGGGCGACCTGGTGCAGCTGCACAGCGAGAATGGCAACCCCGGTGGGCCGGTGCGGGCGCTCAACGGCCGGTGGGCGGCGACGTACCACCGCGCCCACGACCGCATCGCCACCGCCACCGCCGACGACTGCGGGCCCGTGATCGACGACTACCGGGTGGGCTGGGGCGCGCTCGAGCACTTCCAGTACGCGCTGTACGCGTTCGACCCCCGGTCGGACCGGCGGCGCGCCGTGCAGGACCGGCGCCACTACGAGGAGCTGAACGGCGAGCTGTCCCCCGCACTGAAGCGGGCCTTCCGGGTGATCCGTCGGGAGACGCCCGGCGCCGTCGAGGACCTCGACCCGGCGCTCGCGGGCGCGACCGACGTCGACGTCCGGGATCGCTCGCAGGTGCGCGCGTTCGTGCGCCGGGCGCGCGAGGTCAAGGAGGGCAGCGTGCACATCCAGCGGATGCGTCAGCCCTACCGGCTGATCGGCAACGCCGAGCTCGACGAGGAGTGAGGGTGCAGGTCAGCTGACGGTGACCTGGGCGGCGGCACCGTCGACGGACTCCATGCCCTCGGCGATCCGCATGGCCTCCTCGATCAACGTCTCGACGATCTGCGACTCGGGGACGGTCTTGATGACCTCGCCCTTGACGAAGATCTGGCCCTTGCCGTTGCCGGAGGCGACGCCGAGGTCGGCCTCGCGGGCCTCACCGGGACCGTTGACGACGCAGCCCATGACCGCGACGCGCAGCGGGACCTCCATGCCCTCGAGGCCGGCGGTCACCTGCTCGGCGAGCGTGTAGACGTCGACCTGGGCGCGGCCGCACGAGGGGCAGGACACGATCTCGAGCTTGCGCGGACGCAGGTTGAGCGACTGCAGGATCTGGATCCCGACCTTGACCTCCTCGACCGGAGGCGCGGACAGCGAGACGCGGATGGTGTCGCCGATGCCCTGCGAGAGCAGCGCGCCGAACGCCGTGGCCGACTTGATCGTGCCCTGGAAGGCCGGGCCGGCCTCGGTGACGCCGAGGTGGAGCGGCCAGTCGCCGCGCTCGGCGAGCAGCTCGTAGGCGCGCACCATCACCACGGGGTCGTTGTGCTTGACCGAGATCTTGAAGTCGTGGAAGTCGTGCTCCTCGAAGAGGCTGGCCTCCCACACCGCGGACTCGACGAGCGCCTCGGGCGTGGCCTTGCCGTACTTCTCCAGCAGCCGCTTGTCGAGCGAGCCCGCGTTGACGCCGATGCGGATCGAGGTGCCGCGGTCCTTGGCAGCCTTGGCGATCTCCTTGACCTGGTCGTCGAACTTGCGGATGTTGCCGGGGTTGACGCGGACCGCGGCGCAGCCGGCGTCGATGGCCGCGAAGACGTACTTGGGCTGGAAGTGGATGTCGGCGATCACCGGGATCTGCGACTTGGCCGCGATCGCCGGGAGCGCGTCGGCGTCGTCCTGGCTGGGGCACGCGACGCGGACGATGTCGCAGCCGGTCGCGGTCAGCTCGGCGATCTGCTGGAGCGTCGCGTTGACGTCGGAGGTGAGCGTCGTGGTCATCGACTGCACCGACACCGGGTGGTCGCTGCCGACGCCGACCTTGCCGACCTGGATCTGGCGGGTCTTGCGGCGCGGCGCGAGCACCGGCGGGGGCGCTTCGGGCATGCCGAGGCTGATCGCAGTCATGGTGTCGATGGTATGGCGGGCAGCCTAGGACTCCAGGTGGAGGGGTACGACGAGGTCGCCCACGATCAGCACGACGCCCATGACCAGCAGCACGCTGGCGACGCCGTACGCGATCGGCAGCAGCTTGGCGACATCGACGTAGCCGGGGTCGGGCCGACCGCGCAGCCGGGCGAAGCCGCGGCGGACCGCCTCCCACAGCGCGCCGGCGATGTGGCCGCCGTCCAGCGGGAGCAGCGGGATGAAGTTGAACATCCCGATGAAGAAGTTGAAGCCCGCGATCAGGCCGAGCAGGTAGACGGTCTTCTCGACGACCGGGAAGTCCTGGTGGGAGACCGTCTCGCCGGCGATCCGGCCGCCGCCGACGATCGACACGGGGCTGTCGATCGAGCGCTCCTGGACGCCGACGATGGCCTTGGCGACGCCCCAGACCTTGACCGGCAGCGTGCCGAGGGCCTTGACCGTCGTGACGGTCATGTCCCCCATCTGGTCGAGCGTGTAGATCGGCCCGCCGGTGGTGATCACCTCGTGGGTGGTCGGCGTGACGCCGAGGAAGCCCACCTGGCGCAGGGTCTGGTCGGTCTCGGAGGTCGGTCGCGCCTCGACGGTCGTGCTGGTGGTGCCCGTCAGCTGCTTGCCGTCGCGCTCGTAGCCGATGACGGCCTCGCCGTCGTCGTTGCCGCGGATCAGCGTGCGCAGCTGGTCCCACCCGGTGATCGGGGTTCCGTTGAAGGAGGTGACCACGTCGCCGGGCCGCAGGCCCGCCTCGGCAGCCGGGCTGAGCGGGTCGGAGGCGGCGCAGTCGCGCCCCTCCTCCGAGTAGGGCAGCACACACTGGGACACCGCGTCGATCACCGGCGCACCCGCGTCGGGCTCGGCGGTGCGGACGCCGTACAGGCCGAAGATGCCCCAGAAGATGAAGAAGGCGATGAGGAGGTTCACCGTCGGCCCGCCGGCCATCACGACGACCTTCTTCCACCACGTCATCTTGTAGAAGAGCCGGTCGCCGTCCTCGGGCCTGATCGTCTCCCACTCCGCCGCCCGGGCGTCGGAGATCAGCTGGGTGAACATGCCGGTGTTGGACTTGCGGACGCGGACGACCTGGTTGCCCTCAGCGTCCTCGGTCACCTCGTCGGCCAGCTGGGCAGCGCCCGGCGGCAGCATGCCGACGATCTTCACGTAGCCGCCGAGCGGGATCGCCTTGACGCCGTACTCGGTCTCGCCGACGCGCTTGCTCCACACGGTCGGGCCGAAGCCGATGAAGTACTGGGTGACCTTCCCGCCGAACTTCTTGGCGGGGATCATGTGGCCGAGCTCGTGCAGGCCGATCGAGGCCAGGATGGCGACCACGAAGATCACCACGCCCAACAGGTAGAACAGGGCGGTCATCGGGTCCCTTCGATCAGCTCACGGGCACAGGAACGTGCCCAGTCGTCGGCGGCGAGGATGTCCTCGATCGTCACCTCCGAGGGTACGTCGTGGCGACTGAGAACGGCCTGAACCGTCGGCACGATCTCGATGAACGGCAGCGCCCCGCGCCTGAACGCGTCGACGCACTCCTCGTTGGCGGCGTTGTAGACGGCCGGCGCGGTGCCACCACGCTCGCCCGCCGCCCGGGCGAGCGACACGGCGGGGAACGCCTCGTCGTCGAGGGGGAAGAACTGCCAGGTCTCCGGCCGGGTCCAGTCGACCGGCGGCGCGGCGTCGGGCACCCGGTCGGGCCAGGACATCCCGAGCGCGATCGGGATCAGCATGGTCGGCGGGCTCGCCTGGACCAGCGTCGAGCCGTCGACGAACTCCACCATCGAGTGCACGACGCTCGTGGGGTGCACGACGACCTCGATGCGGTCGAAGGGGATGCCGAAGAGCAGGTGCGCCTCGATCACCTCGAGGCCCTTGTTGACCAGCGTCGCGGAGTTGATCGTCACCACGGGACCCATGTCCCAGGTGGGGTGGGCGAGCGCCTGCTCGACCGTCACCTCGGCGAGCTCGTCGCGGCTGCGCCCGCGGAACGGGCCGCCGCTCGCGGTGAGCACGAGCCGGCGTACCTCCGCAGGGCCTCCGCCCCGCAGGCACTGCGCGATCGCGCTGTGCTCGGAGTCGACCGGCACGATCTGGCCGGGCTTCGCACGCTCGAGCACGAGCGGGCCGCCCATGATCAGCGACTCCTTGTTGGCCAGCGCCAGCGTGTTGCCCGCGTCGAGGGCGGCCAGGGTGGGGCGCAGGCCGACGGCGCCGGTGATGCCGTTCAGGACGACGTCGCAGGGTCGCGTGGCGGCCTCGACACTCGCCCCCTCCCCCAGTCCGGAGTACGCCGGAGCGAACTCCTCGACCTGGGCCGCGAACATGTCCGGGTTCGACCCGCCGGCGGTCAGCCCGACCACCCGGAACCGGTCGGGGTTGGCGCGCACGATCTCCAGCGCCTGGGTGCCGATGGAGCCGGTGCTGCCGAGGATGACGACGTCTCTCACCCGTCCAGTCTCCCGCACCGAGGGGCCCGCGTTGAATCGACAGCCTCGCTGCGGAAATCGGCAGCCGTACCCCCTCGCGGGAACGGAACCCGTCGGACTAGCCTCCTCACCATGACCGAATCTGCTGTCGCCGCCGTCGGTGGACCCACGCTCCCCCAGGAGCGCCGCCTCGTCACGGAGATCCCCGGCCCGCGCTCGTTGGAGCGCCTGGAGCGCAAGCGCGCCCACGTCGCCGACGGGGTCGGTACGACGCTCCCCGTGTTCATCGAGGCGGCGGGCGGCGGCGTGCTCGTCGACGTCGACGGCAACTCGCTGATCGACCTCGGCTCGGGGATCGCGGTGACGACGGTCGGCAACGCCGCGCCGGCGGTCGCGCGCAACGTGCACGCGCAGGTCGACGCGTTCACGCACACCTGCTTCATGATCACGCCGTACGACGGCTACGTGGACGTGTGCGCCGAGCTCGCCTCACTCACCCCCGGGGACCACGCGAAGAAGAGCGCGCTGTTCAACTCCGGCGCCGAGGCGGTCGAGAACGCCGTCAAGATCGCCCGCGCCGCGACCGGCAAGGACGCGGTCGTCGTGTTCGACCACGCCTACCACGGCCGCACGAACCTCACGATGGCCATGACGGCCAAGAACATGCCCTACAAGCACGGCTTCGGCCCGTTCGCGGGCGAGGTCTACCGCGCGCCGATGTCCTACCCGCTGCGCGACGGGCTGAGCGGCGCCGAGGCGGCCGCCCGGGCGATCGACGTCATCGACAAGCAGGTCGGCGCCACCAACCTGGCCTGCATCGTGATCGAGCCGATCCAGGGCGAGGGCGGCTTCGTCGTCCCGGCACCCGGCTTCCTCCCGGCGCTCGCGGCCTGGGCGGCGGCGAACGACGTCGTGCTCGTCGCCGACGAGATCCAGTCCGGCTTCTGCCGCACCGGCGACTGGTTCGCCTGCGACGACGAGGGCGTCGTGCCCGACCTGGTGACGACCGCCAAGGGCATCGCCGGCGGCCTCCCGCTCGCGGCTGTCACCGGTCGCGCGGAGCTGATGGACGCCGTGCACGTCGGCGGCCTGGGCGGGACGTACGGCGGCAACCCGATCGCCTGTGCCGCCGCGCTCGGGGCGATCGAGGAGATGCGTGAGGGCGGGCTCGACGCCCGCGCCCGCGAGCTCGGGTCCCGGATGCGCGCCCGGCTCGACGCGCTGGCCGCCGAGCACGACGTGATCGCCGAGGTGCGCGGCCGCGGCGCGATGATGGCGATCGAGCTGTGCACGCCCGGCACCACCGACCCCGACCCGGTGCGCACGGCCGCGGTGTCGGCGTACTGCCACCAGCACGGCGTCGTCACGCTCACCTGCGGCACCTGGGGCAACGTGTTCCGGTTCCTGCCGCCGCTCTCGATCGGCGACGACCTGCTCGAGGAGGGCTTCGACGTGGTCGCGGAGGCGTTCGCGGCGACGGCTTGAGGAGTCTCAGCGCCGCGGCGGGGACGGACGGATGAGCCGGGCGTAGACGACGGTCCCCAGGATCACCACGCCCAGGAAGGCACCCAGCCAGTTCCCCGCCATGGCTTGGGC